>JANQFA010000101.1 GCA_028278065.1 Myxococcota bacterium | reverse complement strand
TCGGTGATGTAGCCGCGCCCGACGCCCGGAAGGGAGTCGCCGCTGAGGAGCCGGCGCAGCGCGTCCTCGGAGTAGACGCCCAGCAGCCACCCCGTGGTCTGGCCACGCGAGTCGCGGAACGGCTCGCCGGCCAGGGGCAGGACGCGGTCGGGAAGCGCCAGCCGGTGCAGGCCCGAGGAGAGGATCTCCGCGGGGAGCGAGGCGGGGATCGGGATGTCGCCCTCGGCCACGCGCACCTCGCCGCTGGCGTCGGCCACCCACACGGCCTCGAAGATCCCGGGGCCCTCGACGGCCTGGGTGAGGGCGGCGGACGCCGCCGCGGGGTCGCCGCCGCGCAGCGCCCGCGCGATGCGGGTGTCCTGGGCCAGCAGCTCGGCCTGTCCTCGCCCCGCGGCGAGCCAGGCGTCCACCCGCGCCACGGTTCGCGACACCTGGGTGGGGAAGCTGCGTTCGACGGTGTAGCGGAAGAAGTCCCGCGCCATGTCCACGCTCGCCCAGGACACCACGACGCCACGGATCGCGATTGCCAGGAGCACGACGAGCGCGACGCGGGCGGGCAGGCTGGCGATGTGGCGAGAGCCGGTGGGCGGCTGGGTGCGCAAGGGGGCCTCCCGACCTCGCGCCCAGGCGAGGCCGCTTCCCACCATTCGGACCGAGAGCGCGTCCACTTGAACCCGTTCCAGAGATAAATCTCTATCCAAATCAATGAGTTATGGCCGGATGGAACACCGGGGTCGAGATCGGCCGCCGAAGCCCTGCCGGAATCGGATAACCCCCCGCCACGGCGACCAAAAACGGCTCTCCCGGTTTGCGGCCCACTCGCCGCTCCGATATCTTGCGCCTGATTTTTCGGGGGTTTAGCGGGATTTTCGCCTTCGGCGCGTTCCGCCGGGCCCGCCGCGTCCGCGCGACCTCCCCGTGCGGCCGGCTTCCCGTTCGACGAGGATGCGTTTCGATGAGCGAGCGCACGAAGCCGGGTCCTGTCTCCGCCGCCGGCCGCGAAGAGAGCGCGGCCCCGGGACTCGAGCGCCTGCGCACGGCGATCGACGCAGTCGACCGTGCGCTCCTCGAGCAGCTCAACGCACGGGCGCGGCTGGTGGAGGAGGTCGGACGACTCAAGGCGGGAGACGGAAGCCCCGTCTACGACCCGGAGCGCGAGCGCGCCATCGTCGAGGGCCTTCGCGCGGCCAATCCGGGCCCGTTCCCGGACGCGGCCCTGGCTCCGGTCTTCCGCGAGATCATCTCGGCCACGCGCTCGCTGGAGGCCCCGATCCAGGTGGCGTACCTGGGGCCGGAGGGGACCTTCTGCCACCAGGCGTCGCTGGGGCGCTGGGGCGCCTCGGTGAGCTTCACGCCGGCGGCCTCGATCCCGGAGGTCTTCGCCGCCGTCGAGCGGGGCAGGGCCGACTTCGGGGTGGTTCCGGTCGAGAACAGCACGGAGGGTGTCGTCACCACCGCGCTCGACACCCTCGCCGAGAGCGAGACGCCGGCGACGGGCGAGATCATCCTGCGCATCTCCCACCAGCTGCTCTCCCACAGCGGACGGCGCGAGGATGTGCGCCGGGTCGCCTCGCACCCTCAGCCGCTGGCGCAGTGCCGCGGCTGGCTCGACCGCGAGCTACCGGGGATCCCGCGCGTCGAGACGGCGAGCACGGCGGCCGCCGCCCAGCTGGCGCGCTCGGACCCGTCCGTGGCGGCCGTCGCCGGGGAGCTGGCCGCGCGAACCTGGGGGCTCGAGGTGGTGGAGGCCGAGATCGAGGACCGTCGCGACAACACGACGCGCTTCCTGGTGATCGGGGGCGCTCGGCCCGAGCCGACGGGACGAGACCTGACCTCGGCCGTGTTCACGGCGCGCAAGGACGAGTCCGGCGCCCTCTACCGCCTGCTCGAGCCCTTCGCGCGGCACGGGGTGAACCTGACCGCGATCCACATCCGCCCCATGAAGGGCAAGCCCTGGGAGTACCTCTTCTTCGTCGACATGGAGGGACACCAGGCCGATGCGCCCGTGCGCGACGCGCTGGGCGAGGCGGCCGGGCGTGCCTTCTCCCACCGGGTTCTGGGCTCGTTCCCGCGTGCGGCCGTGCCCACGCGGCCCGACGAGGCCCGGCGATGAGCCTGCGCGACCGGGTGAAGGCGCACGTGGCGGCGGTGGAGCCCTACCAGCCCGGCAAGCCGATCGAAGAGCTGGAGCGGGAGCTGGGCATCGACGAGGCCGTGAAGCTCGCCTCGAACGAGAACCCGCTGGGGCCGTCCCCGCGCGCCGTCGCGGCCCTGCACGCGCAGATGGAGTCGGTGCACCTCTACCCGGACGGCGCCTGCTTCGAGCTGCGACGGGTCCTGTCCGAGTCGCTCTCGTTGCCGGGGGACCGTCTCGTGTTCGGCTGCGGCTCGGACGAGATCCTCGAGCTGGTCGCCAAGGCCTTCGTCGGAGAGGGCGACGAGGTGGTCTATGCGTGGCCGTCCTTCGCCATGTACCCGATCGTGGTGCGCGGCGCGGGCGGGACACCGGTCGAAGTTCCCCTGGACGGCAGCCTGGTGCACGACCTCGACGCCATGGCCGCCGCGGTGAACGAGAAGACCCAGGTGGTGATCCTCTGCAATCCCAACAACCCCACCGGAACCAGCTTCGGGGCGGAGGCCTTCGACCGCTTCGTCGCGACCCTGCCCGAGGACGTGGTCCTGGTGGTGGACGAGGCCTACTGCGAGTACGCCCGGCGCGACGACTTCCCCGACGCGCTGGGATGGGTCGCCCGTCGACCGGCCACCCTGGTGCTGCGCACCTTCTCGAAGATCTTCGGCCTGGCGGGCCTGCGCGTGGGCTACGGGATCGGTGGGCCGGAGCTGATCGACCTCCTCGAGCGCGCGCGACATCCCTTCAACGTGAACCGGCTCGCCGAGGCGGCGGCCGTCGCGGCATGGGGAGACCGCGAGCATGTCGAGCGCGCCCGCCGCGTCAACGCGGAAGGCGCCGACTACCTGACCCGCGAGCTCTCCGGCCTGGGCTTGGAGGTCTGGCCGACCGACGCCAACTTCCTGCTCGTGCGGGCGGGCGAGGGGGTCTACGGCCCCCTCCTCGAGCAGGGCATCATCGTACGACCGCTCACCGGCTTCGGCATGCCCGACTGCATTCGTGTGACGATCGGGACCGCCGAGCAGAACGAGCGCTTCGTGAAGGCCCTGCGCCGGATCCTGGAGAGCCGGGGGGGCGTGCGATGAGTGCGCCGTTCCGTCGCATCGCCGTGGTCGGGCTGGGGCTGCTCGGCGGCTCGGTGGCCCGCGCGGCGCGCGAGCGCGGTCTGGCCCGGACCGTGGTCGGCACCGGCCGGCGCAGCGCCGCCCTGGCCGAGGCGGTGGAGCAGGGGGTGATCGACGCGGCCTGCAGCGTTCCCGAGGCCCTCGGCGGCGCGGATCTGGTGGTGCTGGCGACGCCGGTGGGCGTGATGGGCGACCTCCTGCGCACGGCCGCAGACGCCCTCGAGCCAGGCGCCCTGGTGACCGACGTGGGAAGCGTCAAGGGCCCGCTGGCCGAGACCCTGCCGGGCCTGCTTCCGGAAGGGGTCACCTGGATCGGCTCGCATCCCATGGCCGGGAGCCATCGGCGCGGCGTCGAGCACGCCCGGGCGGATCTCTTCGAGGGCGCGCCCTGCGTGGTCACGGCGGGGCCCGAGGCGTCCGCCGCGGCACGGGAGCGCATCGAGGCCTTCTGGGGCGATCTGGGCGCCCGGGTCGTGCGCCGCAACGCGGTCGCGCACGACGAAGAGGTGGCGTGGACGAGCCACGTTCCCCACCTTCTCGCCTTCGCGTTTGCCGCGGCCCTCAGAGACGCGCCCGAAGGGGCCGATGAGGTGGTGGGCGGCGGCTTCCGAGACTTCACCCGAATTGCCCACAGCGAGCCCGAGCTCTGGGCGGAGATTCTCTGCGCCAACCGGAAGGCGCTGGCGGGTCCGCTCCAGCGGGTCGCCGACGAGCTGGCTGGCCTGGCGCGTACGCTGGAATCCGGGGACCCGGATGCGGTCGAGCGGGCGCTCGCCGCGGCCCGCGAGAGCCTGGGGCGGTTCGCCGCCGATGAACAAGTGCCCGATCCGGGGGCCTCGATCCCGGAAATCAGCCCGCCCCGAGCGGGCACCCCAAGGAGCGATTCGAACGAATCATGAGTGAAGAAACCAACAACCCGAGCGGCGGAGGAGAGTCCTTCGCGCAGCTCTTCGAACAGAGCGCACCCACCGTCAAGGAAGGCAAGGTCATCCAGGGCAAGGTGCTCTCGATCGACGACGACCACGTGCAGGTCGACGTCGGCTTCAAGTCGGAAGGACTGATCGACAGCTGGGAGTTCATGGACGACGACGGGACGATCCTCGTCAAGCCCGGCGACTCCGTCGACGTCCTCATCGAGGAGGCCGAGGACCACACCGGCCGCATCGTCCTCTCCAAGGAGAAGGCGGACCGCCTCAAGATCTGGGACCAGATCAGCGACGCCTACGAGGGCGACCAGGCGGTGGAGGGCGTGATCTCCTCGCGCGTCAAGGGTGGCCTCTCCGTCGACATCGGCGTGAAGGCCTTCCTGCCGGGCTCGCAGGTGGACCTCCGCCCGGTCCGGAACCTGGACGGGATGGTCGGCGAGCGGCACCAGTTCAAGATCATCAAGTTCAACAAGCGGCGCGGCAACATCGTGCTCTCGCGTCGGGCCCTGCTCGAGACCGAGCGCAAGAAGATGCGCGCGGAGACCCTGGAGACCCTGGAAGAGGGCCAGATCGTCGACGGCGTGATCAAGAACATCACCGACTACGGCGCGTTCATCGACCTGGGGGGGATCGACGGCCTGCTCCATGTCACGGACATGTCGTGGGGGCGCGTCAACCACCCGAGCGAGCTCTTCCAGGTGGGTGACGAGATCAAGGTCCAGGTGCTCAAGTTCGACGCGGACAGCGAGCGGGTCTCGCTGGGGCTGAAGCAGATCCAGCCCGATCCCTGGGTCGACGCCGCCATGCGCTACCCGATCGGCATGCGCGTTCGGGGCAAGTGCGTGTCCCTCACGGACTACGGCGCCTTCGTGGAGCTGGAGCCCGGAATCGAGGGCCTCGTGCACGTCTCCGAGATGTCCTGGACCAAGCGCATCAAGCACCCGTCCAAGGTCGTCTCCGTCGGAGACGAGGTGGAGGCGGTCGTCCTCGATGTGGATGAGGGCAACCGCAAGATCTCCCTGGGCATGAAGCAGATCGAGCCGAACCCCTGGCAGATGATCGAGGAGAAGTACCCGGTCGGCACCCAGGTCGCGGGCCAGGTCCGGAACATCACCAACTTCGGCGTCTTCGTGGGCCTCGAAGAGGGGATCGACGGGCTGGTGCACGTCTCCGACATCTCGTGGACGGAGCAGATCAAGCACCCGAGCGAGAAGTTCCAGAAGGGCGACGAGATCCAGGCCGTCGTGCTCAAGATCGACAAGGAGAACGAGAAGTTCTCCCTCGGCATCAAGCAGCTGGAGCCCAACCCCTGGGACGACATCCAGAAGAAGTACCCGGCCGGCACGGAGATCGAGGGAACCGTCACGGGCGTCACCGACTTCGGCGCCTTCGTCCGCCTGGACGAGGGGGTCGAGGGGCTGGTCTACAGCTCGGAGATCGCCGCGGAGCGGGTGGAGAACCCGTCCGATCACGTCCGCGAGGGCGAGACGGTCAAGGCCATCGTGGTCCGCGTGGATCCCGCAGAGCAGAAGATCTCGCTGTCGATGAAGGCGGTGCACGACAAGGCCGAGCGCGAGGCGCTCAAGCAGCTCGCCGCCCAGCAGTCGACCAGCCAGAAGGCCACCCTCGGTGACCTGCTGGCGGAGAAGCTGGCAGCCAAGACCGACGAGTCGGAGGAGTGAAATGACCAAGAGCGGGTTGATCGAGAAGGTCGCCGAGAGGACCCCCCACATCTCGAAGAAGGACACGGAGGTCGTCGTGAACACGATCTTCGACGCCATGACCGATGCCCTCAAGAAGGGTGAGCGGATCGAGATCCGGGGCTTCGGCAGCTTCCAGGTCAAGATCCGCGAGGCCCGCGAGGGCCGGAACCCGAAGACGGGTGCGGAGGTCCAGATTCCCGCCAAGAAGACACCGTTCTTCAAGGTGGGGAAGGAGCTCAAGGAGATGGTCGACGACGGCTCCGACTCGCCCACGGCCGGCGAAGGCGGCGCGCGGGCCTAGCGCCCGCGCGCCCGTTCGGAGCCGCCCATGACCATCTTCCGTCGCGTCGTCTTCGTCCTGCTGCTCGCCGGTGTGATCTGGGCCGGGGTGCAGTTCGTGCGCGTCCACGAAGCCCCGGTCGCGATCGACCTCCTGGTGATCGAGCCGCTCACGCTCACCCTGTGGCAGGCGCTCCTCGGCGCCTTCGTCCTGGGAGCCGCCCTGACCGTCGCCCTCTCGTTCCTGGAGCTCACGCGCTACGCCCTCGTGGCGCGACGCTATCGGCGTGCCGCCGCCCGCCTCGAGGGCGAGCTGCACCAGCTGCGAAACCTCCCGCTCGCCGACGACGGAGGGCCGGGCGCGGAAGATCCCGCCGATCTGGCCTCCGGAGGGTCGGCGGCGGGCCGCGGGTAGCGGCCCGTGCGCTGGTTCCGGCGGTCGAAGGGGGCGGGCGCCGGGACGCCCCGGGACGGCGACGAGGCGGCGCGCGCAGCGCTGCTGGCGGTGCTGGAGCGGGAGTGGGATCGCGCCGAGGAGGTCCTCGCGCGCAGGGTCCGGCTGGACTCCGACGATGTCGACGCCTATCTCGCTCTCGCCAGGATCTTCCGTCGGCGCGGCGAGGTGGGCCGTGCGATCCACATCCATCAGAACCTGCTGCTGCGCTCCGAGCTCCCCGACGCGGTCCGTCGCCGGGTGCTGGCCGAGCTGGCGGCCGACTTCCAGAAGGGCGGCTTCCTGCGCCGGGCCATCGCGTCCTTCGAGGAGGTCCTGGCCGAGGACAAGAGCCACCGCGGCGCCCTCCAGGCCCTGACCCGGCTGTATCGCGACGTGCGCCAGTTCGAGGCCGCGATCGACGCGGAGCGGCGCCTGGCGCGGCTCGACGGGCGGGACGCCTCCGACGTGGAGGCGGACCTCTGGGTGGACGTGGCCGCGCTGGCCCGCTCGGAGGGTCGTATGGGAGACGCGCGCCGGGCGCTCAAGAAGGCCCTGCGCCGCGACGCGCGCTGCGTGCGCGCCTGGATCGCGCTGGGCGACGTGGAGGCCGAGCGCGGGCGCACGCGCGCGAGTCTCTCCGCCTGGCGGAAGGTGCCGGACCTGGACCGCCGCGCCGCCGTGGACGTCTATCCCCGGCTGGGGGCGGCGCTGGCCGAGGCAGACCGCGGCGAAGAGCACGAACGCGACCTGGCGGCGTGGGCCAGCGCGGATCCCGAAGACCCGGGCGCACGCCTGGCCCTGGCTCGTGTGCTGGCGGCGCGAGGCGCCACCGAGGATGCGCTCGCCGAGCTGCGCCGTCTCCTCGAAGGCGCACCCGACAACCTCGAGGCCCACGGGACCCTGGGGCGCGTGCTCCTCGCCGAGCACCGGGATCCGGAGGGAATCAAGGCCTACGCCGAGCTGCTCGAGGTGCTCGAGCGCTCCGGCCTGCTGCGCCCCCGCGAGTCGAGCCGGTGAGTGGCTCTGCGCTCGACACGCCGATGATGCGCCAGTACCGCGAGCTCAAGGCGCGGCACCCCGACGCGATCCTCTTCTATCGCA
This sequence comes from Myxococcota bacterium, assembly GCA_028278065.1. GTDB lineage: Bacteria > Myxococcota_A > UBA9160 > UBA9160 > JAFDET01 > JAFDET01. Next base: position 8,881 of record JANQFA010000101.1, on the reverse strand, counting down.
TGGGCGATTTCTACGAGATGTTCCTGGCCGACGCCGAGCTGGCCGCACCGCTGCTGGACATCGCCCTCACCACCCGCGATCGAGGCAAGCCCGACGCGGTTCCCATGTGCGGCGTGCCGGCTCACAGTGCCGACGGCTACGTGAAGCGCCTGGCCGAGCTGGGCCACAAGGTGGCCATCTGCGAGCAGGTGGAGGATCCGCGCCAGGTGGGCGGGCGCCGGCTCGTGCGCCGCGAGGTGATCGAGGTCGTGACACCCGGCCTGGTGGGCGATCCCGAGGGAATCGCGGCACACGCCGAGATCTGCCTCGCGGCGGTGGACGCCGGGGCCGCTGCCGGTGCGGGCGGACTCGCCGTCCTGGAGGCGTCCATCGGGGACTTCCGAGCCACCCGGGTGGCCGCGCCGGAGGGAGGAGACCCGCTCTCGGGCGCCCTGATCGAGGAGCTGCGCCGCGTGGCGCCGCGCGAAGTACTCGTCGTCGAAGAGCGGGCGGATGCCCTGCGCGCACGCCTCGCCGAGCTCCTTCCCGGCGCAGTGGTCACCCCGGTCGCCGCCGCGGAGTTCGCGACCGACGACCCGCCGCTGCGCCCCGACGGATTCGAGCCGGCGAGCGAGGACCCGGAGCAGCGCGCGGCCGCGGCCGTGCTCCGCTACGCGGCTCGCCACCAGCCGGCCGGGGCCGCGCAGGTGCGACGCCTGCGGCCCTACCGGCTCTCCGACGCGATGGGTCTGGACGCGGCGACGAGACGCCATCTCGAGCTGTTCGAGAACAGCGAGGACGGAGGACGTCGGGGCACCCTGATCGAGAGGCTCGACGGCGCTTCGACGCCGCTGGGGTCGCGGCGGCTGGCCCGCTGGCTCGCCTATCCGCTGCTGTCGCCCGAGGCGATCGCCGCGCGCCAGGACGCGGTGTCCTGGCTCGCCGAGCGCGACCGGGCGCGCGGCAGGCTCCGCGACGCCCTGCGCGGCGTCCGTGACCTCGAGCGCATCTTCGCCAAGGCAGCGCGGCCGGGCTCGGAGCCGCGCGACCTGGCGTCGCTGCGCGGGTCGCTCGAGGCTCTTCCTGCGCTCGAGGCTGCCTTCGACGAGGATCCCGGAGCCCTCCTGCCGGAGTCGGCAGGCGCGCCGCCGGCTTCGCTTCCGCGGCCGCGCCCCGTTGCGGAGGCGGCCACGCTGCTGGCCGACGCCCTGGTGGACGATCCGCCGGCCGTGCCGCGGGGCTCTCGTGGCGCCGGGGAGACGGGCTACGTGCGCGAGGGCTTCCGGCCCGAGCTCGACGAGCTGCGCAGTGCCGCGCGCAAGGGCCGCGAGTTCATCGCGGGGCTCGAGGCTCGCGAGCGCGAACGCACCGGCATCTCGACCCTCAAGGTCCGCTTCCACCCGGTTCACGGCTACTCGCTCGAGGTGTCGAAAGCCCGCCTCGAGCAGGTTCCCGGCGAGTACGAACGCAAGCAGACCCTGGCCAACAGCGAGCGCTTCACCACGCCCGAGCTGCGCGAGGCGGAGCAGAAGGTGCTCGGGGCACGCGATCGCGCGGCTCAGCTCGAGCGGGAGATCTTCGAGAACACACGTCGGGAGACGCTGGAGCACGCGGCCGCCATTCGCGCCGCGGCCGAAGCGGTTGCCGAGCTGGATGCGCTGGCGGCCCTCGCCGAGGTGGCGCGTCGTGACGGCTGGGTACGGCCCCGCGTCGACGATGCCCTCGTCCTCGAGCTGAGCGGTGCGCGCCACCCGGTGGTGGAGCCCCTGCTGGCGGCGCGCGGCGAGGAGTTCGTGCCCAACGACGCCCGGCTCGATCCGGACGGCGCACAGCTCGTGGTTCTGACGGGTCCCAACATGTCCGGGAAGAGCACCTACCTGCGGCAGGTGGCTCTCTGCGTTCTCCTGGCGCAGATGGGGAGCTTCGTTCCGGCCGAGGCGGCGCACGTCGGCGTGGTCGACCGCGTCTTCACGCGGGTCGGGGCCTCGGATCGCCTGGCGCGCGGCGAGTCCACCTTCATGGTGGAGATGCGCGAGACGGCGGACATCCTGCAACGCGCCTCGCGGCGCAGCCTCGTGATCCTCGACGAGATCGGCCGCGGCACCAGCACCTTCGACGGGCTGTCCATCGCCTGGGCCGTCGCCGAGTACCTGCACGACACCCCCGGGCTCGGGGCGCGGACCCTCTTCGCCACCCACTACCACGAGCTGACCGACCTCGCGCGTACCAAGGAAGGGGTGCGCAATGCCCACTTCGAGGCCCGCGAGCACGGCGAGGATGTGGTCTTCCTGCGCCGGCTGGCTCCCGGAGGAGCGAGCCGTTCGTACGGGATCCAGGTGGCCCGACTCGCAGGACTCCCGCGCTCGGTGATCGAGCGGGCGCGGGAGATCCTGGCCAATCTGGAGGGCGGGGAGCTGGACGAGGCCGGGCGCCCGCGCCTCGCCCATCACGAGGGCGCCCCGGCGCCGTCCGCCGAGGGTGGCGCCCAGCTCGGGCTCTTCGGCGCGGGACCGGATCCGGAGGAACGCGAGGTCCTCGAGGCGATCCGCGCGCTGGATCCGGATGCGACCACCCCCATGGAGGCGCTCCTGGCCCTGCGCACCTGGCAGGGCAGGCTGGGCGGGAGCGGGGACCCGTCGTGAAGCCGGCCGCAGGCCTGACTCTGGGTCTGGCGGCCCTCTGTCTGGTGGGCCTCCTGGGCGTGAACCGGCCGGCGGGGCTCGGGGACGTGGTGGACGTCCGACACTGGTCCTACGCCGACTACACGCGCGTGGTCATCGAGCTCACGCGGCCGGCTTCGTCCGAAGTGAAGCACCTGCCGGCCAATCGGGGGGCGGGGCGTCCCGAGCGTCTCTTCGTCGATCTCCCCGAGATCTGGGTGGGTCGGCGCTACGCGTCGACGATTCCGGTGGGAGACGGTCTGCTGCGCGGCGTCCGCCTCGGTCAGAACACGCTGCGCAAGACACGCGTGGTCCTGGATCTCGACCGCTATGCCCGACACCAGCTGCTGGTGCTGCGCGCGCCGCACCGGGTGGTGATCGACGTGTACGCCTCGCGACCGCCGCTCGGGTCAGGGGGCGACCCGCTGGATCCGCGCCTCCCCCTCGAGGTCCGAGGCGTCCATACCGTCGTGCTGGACCCGGGCCACGGCGGCAGGGACCCGGGCGCGATCGGCTCCGGGGGGCTGCGCGAGAAACGCGTCACCCTCGATCTCGCGCGACGCTTGAAGCCCCGCCTGGAGGAGAAAGGCTTCCGCGTGGTGCTCACCCGGGACCGGGACCGTGCCCTCTCCCTGGAGGAGCGTACGGCGATCGCCGCCGGATCGGGCGGGGACGTCTTCGTATCCATCCACGCCAACGCGGCCCGGCGCCGCTCCGCCCGTGGTATCGAGACCTACTACCTGGACACCAGCAACGAGCGCCAGAGCCTGCGCGTGGCGGCGCGCGAGAACGGCGTCACGCCGGGCCAGTTCGATCTGCTGGACAAGACCCTGGTGCGCCTGCGGCTGGAGGAGAACTCCGCCTACTCCGCGCTGCTCGCGCAGCTCGTGCAGCAGTCGACCGTCAGTGGCGCCCGGCGCCGCCACCGTGGGGTAGACAACCTGGGCGTGAAGAAGGGGCCGTTCTACGTGCTCTTCCTCTCCAGCATGCCGTCGGTGCTCCTCGAGGTCGGCTTCCTCACGAACCGCGACGAGGCGCGTCGGCTGCGCAACCCGCGCTACCTGGACGACCTCGCCGACGGCATCGCCCAGGCGGTCTCGCTCTACCGCGAGCGGGTGGACACACGCGTCGCCAGGAGCGAGCCGTGATCGACTCGAGCTCCCTGGCGCTGCCCAGCCTCGCCGACCCGCCGGACGCCGCGGGCGTGGCGCGAGCGGTGCGCGAGCACCTCGCCGTGGTGCGGGACCGTCTCGCGGCTCTCCACCACGCGACCCGCTCCGGGAGGCGCGTGAACGAAGCCCACTCCGACGCCATGGACGGGCTGGTGTCCGAGCTGACCCGGCGTTCGGTGGCGCGCGGCGGAGAGGCCGCCGAGACGAGCTGGGCCGTGATGGCGGTCGGAGGCTACGGCCGGCGCGAGCTCTCGGTCTACTCCGATGTGGACATCCTCATCCTCCACGACGGACGCGCGACCGCCTGGGTGGGGGGCGTCGTCGAGCGCCTCCAGCGCTGGCTCTGGGATGCGGGGCTCACCCTCGGCAGCGCGACGCGCACGCCCGAGGAGACCCTGTCGATGGCCGCCGAGGACGAGACCGTGTGCACCGCGGTCCTCGATGCGCGTCGCATCGACGGCGACGAGCGAATCGCGGGCGAGCTGCACGACGGGCTGCTCGGCCAGGTGCGCCGCGACCCGGAGGGCTTCGTGGCCCTGTGTCAGCGGCTCCTCGAGCAGCGCCACGCCGCCTACGGCGAGTCCCTGTACCTGCTCCAGCCCAACCTGAAGGAGGGGGCCGGCGGGCTCCGCGACTTCCACGCGGCGTGGTGGGCGGCGCGGGTCGCGAACCCGGAGGTGCGGTGTTTCGCCGATCTCGAAGGCGCCCACCGCCTGACCGGCACGGAGGCGAAGGCCCTGTCGAGGGGCCTCGACTTCCTCTGGCGCCTCCGCAACGACCTGCATCTGCGCACCGGGCGTGCCACCGACCAGATGGGCTTCGATCACCAGGAAAGCCTGGCCGACGAGCTGGGCTACCGCGATGTCGACGGGCGCGAGCTCCCGGTGGAGCGCTTCATGCGGGACTACTACCGGCATGCGCGCATCGTGCAGAACCTCTCGACCCTCCTCCTCGATCTGGCGGCCCGGCGCGCCCGGCCCGGACCGACGCCTCGCCAGGTCCGCAACGTGGAGGACGGCTTCCGACTGGCCGAGGGACAGCTCGAGATCCCGGACGCCGAGCATCTCCGCGAGGACCCGTTGCGGCTCTTCGAGGCCTTCGCCGTGGCGCAGCGGCACGATGTGCCGCTCTCGAGGATGGCCCGTCGGCTCGTGCGCGAGAATCTCGATCTGGTCGACGACGCCTTGCGCAGCGACCCCCGGGTGCTCCGCATCATCGACCGCATCCTCTCGGCCGAACACCGGGTGATGCGCAGCCTGATGGCGATGAACGACGTGGGGCTGTTCGGCGCCTGGAGCCCCGAGTGGGCTCACATCGTCTGTCGCTGGCAGCAGGTCACCTACCACACCTACACGGTCGACGTTCACTCGATCTTCCTCGTGGAGGAGCTGCGGCGGCTCTGGCGAGGCAAGTACGCCCAGGCGCTTCCGGAGCTGACCGATCTCATGGGGAGCGTGGGGGACCGCGCCGTCCTGTTCCTCGGCTGCCTCCTCCACGACATCGGCAAGGGGCTGGGCGGAGGACACTCGGCCCGGGGGGCGTCGCTGGCCCGGAGCTTCCTCGAGCGCATCGGTCTGGACGAGGCGCGCCGCGAGCGGGTCGTGTTCCTGGTCGAGTACCACCTGTTGATGTCGCACCTGGCCCAGCGCCGCGATCTCTCCGACCCGAAGCTCATCGTGGACTTCGCGCGAGTGGTGCGCGACCGCACCAATCTCCGCAACCTCTACCTGATCACCTTCGCCGACATCCGCGCCTCCTCGCGGCACGCGTGGAGCGACTGGAAGGGACAGCTCCTGCGGGAGCTGTTCGAGCGCACGTCCGAGTTCCTCGAGTCGGGAGGCGATGACCCGCAGGTCGCGTTCGAGCAGATCGAGAAGCGGGTGGAGGCGCGCCAGGAGGCCGCTCGCAGGGAGCTTCGCGACCTCGGCGTCGCCGAGTCTCGGATCGACGCCTTCTTCGAGGAGATGCCGCGCCGCTACTTCACCGCGCACAGCGGACCGCAGATCGCGCGCCATGCGATGGCGATGCTCTCCTTCAGTGCCGAGAAGGTGGTGGCCACGCAGGTGCGTACGATGCGCGGGGACTTCTCCGAGTTCATCGTCGTGACCCGTGACGTGCATGGGGTGTACGCCCGCGTGGCGGGCGTCCTCACGGCCAAGTGGATCAACATCCTGGGCTGCCACGTGTACACGACCCGGTCCGGCCTGGCCCTCGAGGTGTACCGGCTGGCTACGCCCGCGGGGGGTCCCCAGGAGCTGCGAGAGGTCTGGCGGGGTCTCCAGACGTCCCTGCACGCCGTGCTCTCCCACACGATCGAGGTGTCGGAGCTGCTGCGCAGGCGCGGTCGGCCGGTGGGCGTGAAGGCCGCCCCGAACCCGGGACCCGTCCAGGTGGAGATCGGCAACGAGGAGTCCGACTTCTACACGATCGTGGACGTGACGGCGAACGATCGCCTCGGCCTTCTCTACGATCTGACCCGCGTGATCGCGGACCACGATCTGGAGGTCTACGTCTCGAAGGCGGCCACGATCCTCGATCAGGTGACCGACACCTTCTACCTCAAGGACCGCGAGGGTCGGAAGATCCACGACCCCGAGCTGCTCGACCGTCTGCGCGAGGCGCTCTTCGAGGCCGCCCAGTCGGGCGGGAGCGCGCTCGATGGCTGAGACACGCCGAGCAGAGGTGGACGGCGCGGTCGACCGCTTCCTCGCTCACGGCGTCGTCGAACGCGGCCTGGCGCCCCGCACGATCGAGGCCTACGGGCGCGATCTCGCGCGCTTCGCCGAGCACCTGGCGGATGCGGGGGTCGAGCGCCTCGGGGACCTCGAGCGGCGACACCTGAAGAGCTACGCGCGCTCTCTCGAGGCGCGCGGGCTCTCGGCGAGAAGCCGGGCGCGTGCCCTGGTGGCGGTGCGCCGCTTCCTCGCCCACTGCGGCGACGCCGTGGGAGGCGTGCCGGTCGGGGAGCTCGAGCCGCCGCGCCAGTCCCAGCCGCTCCCGCGCGTCCTGCAGCCGGAGGAGACCGAGGCGCTCCTGGCCGCTGCCGATCCGACCACGCCGCTGGGGCTGCGCGATCGGGCCATGCTCGAGGTGCTCTACGGGGCGGGGCTGCGGGTGTCGGAGCTGGTCGGACTCCCGCTCTCGGCCGTCAACCGGCGCGCCGGGCTCCTGCGCGTGCGGGGCAAGGGCGACAAGGAGCGCCTGGTCCCGCTCGGCGAGCCGGCGCTGCAGGCGCTCGACGCGTGGCTCGAACAGGGCCGTCCGCCGCTCGCGCGCGATCGCGCCCGCGCCGGCGACTCCGTCTTCCTGTCCCGCCGCGGCAAGGCGATGACCCGCCAGAACTTCTTCGCACGCCTGCGCAGCCTGGCCCGGACCGCCGGGGTGCCCTCCGACAAGGTGTCCCCGCACGTGCTGCGTCACGCGTTCGCAACCGACCTGCTCGAGGGGGGAGCCGACCTCCGCGCGGTACAGGCGATGCTCGGCCACGCGGACCTGACCACGACCCAGATCTACACGCACGTGAGCCGCAAGCGGCTGCGCGAGACCGTGGAGCGGCGCCACCCGCGCGGACGCCGGGGGCGCGGAAGGGGCGCCGAACGGTGAGCGAGTTCCCGCTGCGGGAGGTCCTCAAGGCGCTTCCCGGGGACTCGCTTCCCCTGGTCCAAAGCGTGCTGGCGGCGGCGCGCACGCGCGGCGACGCCGTGTACCTGGTCGGGGGCCCCGTCCGCGACCTGCTGCTCGGCCGCCGTGTCGCGGACGTGGACCTCGTCGTGGAGGCCGCCGACGGGCAGGGTGCCGTCGCGCTGGCGGAGGCCGCAGCCCCGCAAGGCGCGAGGGTGGTGCGCCACGATCGCTTCGGGACGGTGCGGCTCGAGCTGGCAGGGCAGGGTATCGACCTCGCGGGGCTGCGGCGCGAGACCTACGCCCATCCGGGCGCGCTCCCGAAGGTCGAGCCGGCTGGCCTCGAAGAAGACCTGGCGCGCCGCGACTTCACGGCCAACGCGCTCGCCATGCCACTCTCGTCCGTGGCGCGTCGGGCCAAGCCGGCCGTGGTGGACCTCGTGGGCGGACGCAAGGACGTCGAGGCGGGAGTGCTGCGTGTCCTCCACGGAGAGAGCTTCCACGACGACCCGACCCGGGCACTGCGTGCCGCGCGCCTGGCGGTGCGTCTCGGCTTCCACCTCTCGCGGGGAACGCGGACGGCTCTGCGCGCGGCGCTGCGCGACGGCGCGTTCGGGCGCGTCAGCGGAGACCGCCTGCGCCGCGAGCTGGAGAAGCTCTTCGCCGAGGCGCGCAGCGGCGTCGACCCCTCGCGGGCGCTGGGCCATCTCGCCGATTGGCACGTCCTCGGGGCCCTCGAGCCGGGGCTGGAGCTGCCGCGCAGCGCCCGCGCGCCCCTGCGCCGCCTGGGTCGCATGCTGGCCGAGCCACCCTGGCCCCCGGCTCGCCACGAGCCCTGGGGCGCCGGGCTGGCCGCCTGGCTGGCTCCGCTGGAGTCCGGCCTGCGCCGCCGCACGCTGCGCAGGCTCGCGGTACGCGGCGAGCGGGCGGCGCGCATCCAGGAGTTCCCCCGCGATCGCGACCGTTGGCTCGGGCGCCTCGATCGTGCCCGCGGTCGCGGCGCCGTCGATGCGGTCCTGGGGGCGGTGGACGAGGAGCTCCTGCTCGCCCTGGCTGCCTGGGCGTCCGCCCCCGGACGTCGGCGCATCAGCCGCTACGCACGCGAGGACCGGGGCCGCCGAGCGCCGCTGGGCGGTGCCGACCTCGTGGCCATGGGCCTCGAGGGGCCCGACGTGGGTCGCGCTCTCCAACGGGTGCGCACGGCCTGGCTCGACGGCTCCGTGACGAGCCGCGAGGAGGCCCTGGCCCTGGCGCGAGAGCTTGCGCGGCGGCGCGCGGCCCGCCGGCGCCGCGCGCCCGCGTCCTCATCCTGAGGGTTGTGTTTCGAGGAATGGACCCGGCTCGCTGGAAGCCGTGGTCTCCGTTCCGTTTCTAGCCCGCGTAGGTGAGTGCATGCGGGGCGGGGCTCCCGAGCGGCCTCGTTCGGAGTCGGCGCTCGTAGTAGGCCCT
>JANQFA010000043.1 GCA_028278065.1 Myxococcota bacterium | reverse complement strand
GCCGCCCGCCAGCAGGGCCTCGGCCGCCGCCGCCACCAGGCGCGCGCGGGTCGCCTCGCTCTTTCGCGATCTCGAGTGGGGCTGGGGCGATGCCAGGGGCGGACTCCTCGTCGTGCTGCCCGCAGCATCGATCATTTTTGAGTTGACGTCAAATAAATTCCGTTCATCATCCGAACTAGTCATTGACAAGATCGACCCGTCAGCTCAATCTTGCCAGCGCCAAGATTCAAGGAGTGCCATGGCCTATCACCACGGGAACCTGAGGGAAGCGCTGCTCGAGCGCGCCGCCGAGGTGATCGCGGAGCGCGGTGTCGAAGGGCTGAGCCTGCGCGGCCTGGCCCGGGACCTGGGCGTCTCGCACGCCGCACCGAGCGCGCACTTTCGGGACCGCCGGGCGCTCCTCTGCGAGCTGGCCAGGGAGGGGTTCCGGCGGAGTGTCGACGCGATGCGTGCGGGAGCCGCCGCGGCGGGACCCGATCCGGTCGCACGCTACCGCGCGCTGGGCCGTTCCTACGTGCAGTTCGCCCGGGACAACCGCTCGTACTTCCGCGCGCTCAACCATCCGGAGGTCCAGGCCCACGCGGACGAAGAGGTGCGCGAGGCTCGCGCCGCCTGGCTCGCGACCCTCCGCGACGGCGTCGAGGCCGCGCGAGCGTCGGGCTGGCATCCGGAAGTCGACGTCGAGACGCTGCTCGCCTTCAGCTGTGCGGCCGCCACGGGCGCCGCCCAGGTCCTGAGCGATTCGGCCTGGGCCTTCGCCGCGGAGGACGTCGACGCCCTGGCGGACTCCGTCCTCGACCTCGTCGTGCACCGCAGCCGGACGAGCGTCGTCCCCACCGGGGAAGACGAAAGGAAGGTGTCGTGAGATTCGTCCGCTCGAACGCAGCGCTGACTGCGGCAGGCCCGATCCTGTTCGGCGGCGCGTTCCTCGCTCCGCTGATCGCCCAGTCGCTGGAAGCCGCGTCGCTGCCGGCCCCGTTCGGTCTCGAGCCGATCCACTTCGGGCTCGCGCTGGGCCTGACCCTGGGCGTCGTCGCCGCCTTCCGGGGGCGCTGGGTATGAGTGCCGCGGCGACCGGGACGGAGGCGATGGCGGCGCGCAGCGAGCGCGCGCGGAAGCGCGAGGAGGCGGCGATCGCCCGCAAGTACATGGGGCGCGTGCCCTGGGAGATGGTGGCCTGGGGACTGGGCAACTTCGTCCTGTGGCTGTCGATCTGGCCGCTCACCCTCGCCGGCATCCTGCCGCTGTGGGCGGCCTTCGTGCTCTCGACCGTCTCGATCACCATCTGCTACCTGCCCTCCCACGAGGCGCAGCACTCGATCATCGCCACCGAGGGGAGTCCCCTTCGCTGGCTGAACGAGCTGGTCGGGCACGTCTCGACGATCCCGCTGCTGCTCCCCTATCGGATCGCCTGGATCACCCACAAGCAGCACCACGCCCATGCGAACGATCCGGAGCTCGACCCGGACCACGGGAACAAGGGCGACACGTGGTGGCAGGCAGCCTGGCATGGGATCGAGGCCCGCCAGTTCGGAGCGAGAGACGGCTACCGGAACGCCCTCAAGCGGAGCGACGATCCGGACCTCGGCAAGGCGCTGCGCGAGGGCACGATCCTCTCGCTCTCCTACTACGCGATCCTGACGACGCTGGCCTGGACGGGCTTCGCGCTGGAAGCGGCGCTCATCTGGTGGCTGCCGCGACACATCGCGATGACCTACATCCAGATCTTCCTCAGCTGGGCGCCGCACCACCCCATGGAGGAGACGGGCCGCTACCGCGACACACGCGCGTGGAAGTCGCCGGTGGGCACGATCCTCTCGCTGGGGATGGAGTACCACGTCGTCCACCACCTGTTCCCGAGGATCCCGCTCTTCCAGACGGGTCCCGCCTACTACGAGCTTCGCGCACTCCTCGACGAGCGAGGATGCCCGAACGATCGTCCGGACTAGATCCCGGCGAGGATGCCCGGAGAGCCCATGGCCGAAGCCCCCGCCCTCGTCGACCGCCCGATCGGCCCCGTCACCGTGCTGTTCGGTGCAGGTGGAGGCAAGTACCCGGACGGAAACAGCCTGCTCGTGCGCGGCGGCGACGAGAGCCTGATCGTCGATCCTGCGCTCGGCGTCGTGGCGCGTGGCGAGGCCGTCGGACCGGTGGACCGGGTGGTGAACAGCCACTGCCACGAGGACCACATCGCCGGAAACCACCGATTCCCCCACGTGCCGTGGCACCTCCCCGCGGAGGACGTCCGCGGAATCACCTCCCTCGACGACATGATGGCGATCTACGGCTTCGACGCCGAGATCGACCGCACCTTTCGCAAGGTGCTGGTCGAGCAGTTCCACTTCACGCCGCGGACCGACCCCGAGCCGTTCTCGGACGGGCACCTCTTCGACCTCGGCGGGGTCCGCATGCAGGCCGTCCACACGCCCGGGCACACCCGCGGCCACACCTGCTTCCGGATCTCGTGGGACGGCAGCGACGACGAGATCCTGTATCTCGGAGACATCGATCTCTCGGGCTTCGGCCCCTACTACGGGGACGCATGGTCGGATCTCGAGGACTTCGAGCGCAGCATCCAGAGGGTTCGCGAGATCGACGTCCGCTACTACGCCACCTTCCACCATATCGGGGTCCTGGAAGGACACGCCGCCTTCCGCGAGCGACTCGACCGCTTCGCGGCGCGGATCGGGCAGTGCGAGGCCGCGCTCCTCGAGTTCCTCGCCGAGCCCAGGAGCCTCGACGACATCGGCAGACACTCGTTCATCTATCGCCCGAACTCGGGCGTCGTCTTCGCCGAGCCCGTCGAGCGCCGCAGCATGAGTCAGCACGTCGCGCGATTGCTCGTCCAGGGGCGCGTCGAAGAGGTGGAGCCGGGGCGCTACCGGACCGTGTGACGGGGCGGGAGGACGCCCGGGCGGCGCGCTACTCCTGGACGATCTTCGAGTCGGCGCGACCCCAGTAGCGGTCCTTCAGCAGCCGCTTGTAGAGCTTGCCGGTAGGGAGGCGCGGGAGCTCGCGCTCGAAGTCGATGGAGCGCGGGCACTTGTAGGCCGCCAGGTGCTCGCGCGCGAAGGCCATCAGCTCCTCGGCCAGGATCTCGTCGCCCGCGACGCCTGCGACGGGCTGGACGACCGCCTTCACCTCTTCACCGAACTCCTCGTGGGGCACCCCCACCACCGCCACGTCCTCGACCTTCGGGTGCAGGATCAGCTCGTTCTCGATCTCCTGCGGGTAGATGTTCACGCCGCCCGAGATGATCATGAAGGACGCCCGGTCGGTGAGGTAGAGGAAGCCCTCCTCGTCGACGTAGCCGACGTCGCCGAGCGCGGTCCAGGTAGGATGGACGGGGTGCTGCGCGCTGCGGGTCTTCTCCGGATCCTTGTGGTAGGAGAACGGCGTCGCGTCCCGCTCGAAGTAGACGATGCCCGCCTCGCCGGCCGGAAGCTCGGCTCCGTCCTCGTCACAGATGTGGATCTTGCCGAGCACCGCCCGACCGACGGTTCCGGGGTGCGCCAGCCAGTCCTCGGGACCCACGTAGGTGAGGCCGTTCGTCTCGGTCCCCGCGTAGTACTCGTGCAGGATCGGACCCCACCAGGCGAACATGGCCTCCTTCACCTTGCGCGGGCAGGGCGCGGCCGCGTGGATCGCGAGGCGATGCGCGGAGAGGTCGAAGCCGGCGCGTTCCTCCTCCGGGAGCTTCAGCATGCGCGAGAACATCGTCGGCACCCACTGGCTGTGGGTGACCGCGTACTTCTCGAGCGCTCGCAACGCCTCCAGGGGATCGAAGCGCTCCATCATCACGGCCGTGCCGCCGAGGGACTGGATGGCCGTCGTGAAGCCGATGGGCGCGGAGTGATACATGGGCGCCGGGGAGAGGTACACCGTGTCGGCGTCCGCCCGAAACAGGCCCTTCAGCGTCAGCCCCATGACGAGCCCGCCCGAAACCGGCCTGCCCGAGAGGGGACGTGCGATTCCCTTCGGCCTCCCCGTGGTTCCCGAGCTGTAGAGCATGAACTCGCCGGCCGGCTCCTCCGCGAGAGGCTCGGCGGGATGGCCGCCGACGGCCTCCTCGTAGCTCTCGAAGCGATCCGATGCCCCGGCGGGCGGGCCGTCGACCACCAGGAAGCGCCGACAGCCCGGCGCCCGGTCCGGGATCGCCGACGCCGCCTCGTGCACCGCGCGCGAGGAGACCAGCACCTGGGCGCCGCAGTCGTCCACGATGTAGCCGGCCTCCGGCGCGGTGAGGTAGCGATTGACCGTGGTGAGGTAGAGCCCCGAACGCAGCGCGGCCCAGGCGACATCGAAGTAGCGGAGATGGTTCTCGAGGAAGACCGCCAGGTGGTCCCCGGGGCGCAGACCCTCGACCCACAGGAGCCGGGCCAGGCGGTTGGAGCGGGCGTCGAGCTCCGCGTAGCTGAGCACCTCACCCGTGCGGGCGTTGATCGCGGCCGCCTTGTCCGGAGAGGTCTTGGCGTGTTGGCCCGGGTACATCGGTCCCCGTCGAACAGGATCTTCTCGGACCGGCTAAACTATGATACTAATTGGCCCTTCGCAAGGAGGAGGGATCGGGCATGGCGACCTACCAGGGCCCCATCTTCGACGCCGACAACCACTTCTACGAGGCCCACGACGCCTTCACCCGCCACGTCCCGAAGCGCATGCGCCCGCGCTGCGTCGAGTGGATCGAGCTCGAGGGCGGACGCAGGTACCAGGTGGTCGGCGGCAGGATCGACCGCTCGGGGAACCCCACCTTCAACCCCATCTCCAAGCCGGGCGTGCTTCGCGAGTACTTCAGCGGCAACCCGCGCGGCCTGAGCAGCGCCGAGCTCATCCGCTCCTCGCTCGAGCCCATGCCGCCCGAGTACATGAACCGCGATGCGCGGATCGCGCGCATGGACGAGCAGGGCCTCGAGGGCGCGTGGCTCTTCCCCACGCTGGGTGTCCTCTACGAGGAGCCGTTGAAGAAGGACGTGGATGCGCTCTGCACGACCTTCGGCGCCTTCAACCGGTGGATGGAGGAGGATTGGGGTCTCAGCTACCAGGATCGCATCTTCACGTCGCCCTACATCACCCTGGCCGACGTCGGCTGGGCGTGCGAGCAGCTCGAGTGGGCGCTCGAGCGCGATGCGCGTGTGCTCGTCATGCGCCCGGCGGCGGTCTTCACGCGGCGCGGTCCGCGCAACCCCGGGAACGAGGAGTTCGATCCCTTCTGGGCGCGCGTGAACGAGGCCGGCATCACCGTGGTGATCCACATCGGCGCCACCCGCCACGACAGCAACGGATACGACACGCGCAACCTCGATCCGCTCGGCCTCGGGCCGAAGCCGAGCGTCACCAACTTCCACCGTGCCCGGAACATCAACGACTTCCTGGCCAGCCTGGTCTTCGACCGCCTCTTCGAGCGCTTCCCCAACCTGCGCATCGCTTCGGTCGAGAACGGCGCGGAGTTCCTGGCGGACCTGTTGCGGAGCTTCGAGCGCACCAAGGAGCGCATCCGGAGCTACTTCAAGGACGACCCCGCCGACAGCTTCCGGGAGCACGTGTGGATCAACCCCTTCTGGGAGGACGACATCGCCGAGGTGATCCAGCACATGGGGGCCGACCGGGTGATCCTCGGATCGGACTGGCCCCACATGGAGGGCCTCGAGCAGCCGCGCGACCTCCTCGAGGAGCTCGACGGCGTCGCGGAGGCGGACTACGAGAAGATCCTCTACGCCAACGCGAAGGCGCTCAACGAGCGGCGACCCCTCTGACCCCGGAGGCACCCGTGGCGGACGAAGACCCGTACGAGCACATCCTCTTCGACGTCGAGGACGGCGTCGCAACCATCACGCTGAACCGCCCGAAGCGGTTGAACGCATTCACCTTCCCGCTCGGCGCGGAGCTCGAGCGCGCCTACGCGCGCTGCGACGACGACGACGCGATCCGCGTGGTGGTCCTCACGGGGGCCGGGACGGCCTTCTGCGCGGGCGCCGACATGGGCAGCGGCGGCGACACGTTCGAGGACGTGGAGGGCGCCCAGCGGGCCGCCGATCCCGGGGCGCGGGTGCGCCGCCTCCCCGCCTGGCGCGTGCGCAAGCCGGTGGTCGCGGCGATCAACGGGCACGCCATCGGCGTCGGACTCACGCTCGCCCTGCAGTGCGACCTGCGCTTCGTGGCCAGCGACGCGAAGCTGGCGTTCGCCTTCGTGCGTCGCGGGATCATCCCGGAGCTGGGCTCGCACTCGATCCTGCCGCGGGTGGTCGGATTCTCGCGCGCGGCGGATCTGCTGCTCTCCGGGCGCACCTTCCGCGGCGAAGAGGCCGCTGCCCTCGGCGTGGCCTCCGAGGCCCTGCCGAGCGAAGAGGTCCTGCCCCGGGCCAGAGGCTGGGCGCGGGACGTGGCGGTCCATGCCGCACCGGTCTCCGTCGCGATCGCGAAGCGGCTGCTCTGGGAAGGCGTCACCGAGACGCCCCGCGAGACGATGGCGAAGGAAGGGCCGCTCCTGGACTGGGCGGGGAAGCAGGCCGACGCCGTCGAGGGCGTGCGCTCCTTCCTCGAGCGGCGGGCGCCGGAGTGGAAGCTTCGCGCGAGCACCGACCTGCCCGAGTGGCCCGACGATTGACCGAGGCACACGTGAGCGACAGCGACGGCCGCGAGGCGCTGCTCGGCGAGCTGGTGCGCCGGCTCGATGCGATCGAGCTGACGGGAGAGCCCGAGCGGATCCACTCGAGCTTCGTCGTCGGCCTGAAGAAGCTCCCCCTGCGCTACCGGGTGAGCGAGCTCCGACCTTCATGAAGCTGGGACTCATGCTCGGCTACTCCGGGGCGGAGATGGAGCTGCCCGTCGAGCGGGTGCAGCGCGCCGAAGCCCTCGGCTTCGACGCGGTCTGGACGGCGGAAGCCTACGGCTCCGACGCCACCTCGCCGCTGGCCTACCTCGCCGCCGTGACCCGACGCATCCGGCTCGGCACGGCGATCATGCAGCTGGCCGGACGCACGCCCGCCATGGCCGCGATGCAGGCGGCGACGATCGATGCCCTGGCCGGCGGCGACCGCTTCATCGCGGGACTGGGCGTGAGCGGGCCCCAGATCGTCGAGGGGTGGTACGGCCAGCCGTGGGGTCGGCCGTACTGGCGCATCCGCGACTACGTCTCGATCATGCGCAAGATCTTCGAGCGCGAGGCGCCCGTCGCCCACCGGGGCAGGGAGATCTCACTTCCCTACACGGGCGACGGCGCCATGGGCATCGGAAAGCCGCTCAAGTCGATCCTCCACATGAACCCGAGGATCCCGATCTGGCTCGGCACGGGCAGCGAGAGCAACGTCCGGCTCACGGCGGAGATCGCCGACGGCTGGTTCCCGCTGGCCTTCGTCCCGGGCATGATGGACCTCTACGAGCCGTGGCTGGAAGAGGGCTTCCGCCGCGCGGGCGGAGGCAAGAGCCTGGCGGACCTGGAGATCCAGCCGATGGTCTCGGTCCACGTCACCGACGACGTGGGGCGGGCATTGGCGCGCATGAAGCCGGGCATCGCCCTCTACGTGGGCGGCATGGGCCATCGCGACAAGAACTTCCACAACGACATGATGGTGCGCCGTGGCTACCCGGAGGCCGCCGAGAGAATCCAGGAGCTCTACCTGGCGGGGCGCAAGCGCGAGGCCATCCAGGCCGTGCCCGACGACTACTGCGACGAAGCTGCGCTCGTGGGGCCGCGGGAGCGCATCCGCGACCGCTACGCGGACTGGGAGCGCTCCGGCGCCACGGGCCTGATCCTCGCGGGCCTCCAGCCCGACGGCATGGAGCTGATGGCGGAGCTCACGGGAAGCCGCGACCGGGCCGGAGACGAGGCGTGAGCGACGCCGCGGCGAAGTCGGACTCCGTGCTCCTCGCAGAGACCCGCGGCGGCGTGCGAATCCTGACGATGAACCGCCCCGCGAAGAAGAACGCGCTCTCCGACGACCTGGTCCAGGCACTCGTGGAGGCGTTCGAGGGGGCCGCGGCCGACGACGAGGTCCGTGTGGTCGGCCTCACCGGCGCGGGCGACGCCTTCTGCGCGGGAGCGGACCTGGCCGCGCCTGCGACAGGCTCCGACCGGACGATCATGGCCGACCGTGTCGTGCGGCTGGTGCGGGGCATGCGCGTGGACTGCGAGAAGCCGGTGGTCGCCGGAGTCGACGGCATCGCGATCGGCGCCGGCCTCTCCCTGGCACTCTGCGCAGACATCCGGGTCGCCAGCGCGAGAGCTCGCTTCCATCCCGGCTACGCACGCGTGGGATCGTCGCCCGACTGCGGTCTCACCTGGACGCTGCCCCAGGCGATCGGCCGCGAGCGGGCCATGCGCTTCCTGCTCGACGTGCGGACGACCGACGCCGAGACCGCGCTGGGGATCGGCCTGGTCAGCGAGGTCGCTCCCGAGGATCGCTTCGACGAGGTCTTCCGCGGCTGCTGCGACCGGATCGCCCAGGTCCCGCCGCTCGCCTCGCGGCAGACCAAGCGCATGGTGACGCGCGCCGACCTCCTCGACGACCTCGATGCGCACCTGCGCGACGAGCTGGACCTCGCCGCCCACGCGCTCCGCAGCGAGGAGGGGCGCGAGGCGGTGAGAGCGATCTTCAAGAGGCGCAAGCCCGATCCCAACGGATGACGGAAGGCGGTACGGACATGGAACCGAGCAGCTACGAAGAGATCCGCTACGAGGTCGAGGACGGCCGCGCGCGCGTCACGCTGGCCCGCCCCGACAAGCACAACGCCATGACCCCGCGGCTCCTCGAGGAGCTGGAGCACGCGCTCTGGGAGGCGGACGACGATCGCGCGGTGCACAGCGTCATTCTGCGCGGAGACGGACCCTCCTTCTGCTCGGGCTACGACTTGACGGCCCTCGGCGGAAAGAAGCGGGAGGGCTATCGGACGGGCCGCAGCCACGACGACGACATCTGGCTGATCGAGCAGAACAACCGCCGCATTCGCGCGCTCTGGGAGATGCACAAGCCGTCCATCGCCCAGGTGCACGGAAGCTGCCTGGCGGGCGGCACCGACCTGGCGCTGGCCTGCGACATCGTGATCGCGGCGGAGGACGCGCGCATCGGGTTCCCCGCCGCGCGCGCCATGGGCGCGCTCCCCAACAACCTCTGGATGTACCACTGCGGACCCCAGTGGGCGAAGCGGCTCCAGCTGACGGGCGACTCGGTCACCGGCGCCGACGCCGCCAAGATCGGCCTGGTGATGAAGGCGGTGCCGGCGGATCTGCTCGGGCGCGAGGTGGAGAGCCTGGCCGACCGCTTCGCCCTGATCGATGCCGACCTCCTCGCCGCCAACAAGCGCATCATCAACCTCGGCCTCGAGCTGATGGGCGCCCAGACGCTCCAGCGGCTGGCCGGAGAGAACGACGCCCGCGCGCACCGCGCCCAGGCGGTGCGCGACTACGCTCGCAGCGTGCGCGAGCACGGTCTGAAGGAGACCCTGCGCCGGCGCGACGAGCCCTTCGGCGAAGGCTACGCCCGCGTGGACGAGCCGGAGGGCTGAAGCGGATCCGCCCGCTTCAGCCGGAGGCCTCGTCCCCGCCCGCTCCTATTGGACCAGGGGGTCGCGGGGCAGCCCGAGCAGCCGCTCGGCGATCTGGTTGCGAAGGATCTCGGACGTGCCCCCGCCGATGGTGGCGGCGAGCGACGCCATCAGCCAGGTGGCCACGCGCTTCTCGTCGCCCTCCCGGACCGCCGCCGCCGGGCCCGCCAGCCGCGCCATCAGAGCCGCCTTGCGCTGGACGACCTCGGAGCCCAGGAGCTTGGTGACGTTCGCCTCGGCACCCGGCTCCGAGCCCTCCACGGCCCGGATCACGCCGCGGAGATTCATGAGCGTGATCGACTGCGTCTCGGCCAGTGCGGCGCCCGCCTCCCGTGTGATCCCCACGTCTTCGGGGGCGAGGCGCTGCAGGAGCGCGAGGAGATCGGGACCGCCCGCCATGCCGCCTTCGGATCCGCCGCCCAGCGAGATCCGCTCGTTGCCCAGCGTGCTCCGCGCCACGGTCCAGCCCTGGTCGACGGGGCCGACGACGTTCTCGTCCGGCACGAAGACGTCGTCGAAGAACACCTCGTTGAAGTGCGAGTGCCCGGTGAGCTGTCGCAGCGGGCGCACGTCCACGCCCTCGGCCTTCAGGTCGATCACCATCATGGTGATGCCCTGGTGCTTGGGAGCGTCCGGGTTGGTGCGGACCGTCGCGAAGCCGTGGCTGCACAGGTGGGCGAGACTCGTCCACACCTTCTGGCCCGTGATACGCCAGCCGCCGTCGACCTTCACGCCGCGGGTCTGCACCGCGGCCGCATCGGACCCGGCGCCCGGCTCGCTGAAGAGCTGACAGAACTCGATCCTGCCCTCCAGGCTCGGTCGCACGAAGCGCTCGAGCTGTTCCGGACTTCCGTGCTGGGCGATGGTCAGGGTGTTCCAGGCGCTGATCGAGAGATCGGGACGCCGCACGCCCTCGAACTCCTCCTCGATCACGAGCTGCTCGACGGGCCCCGCATCGCGACCCCACGGCTTCGGCCAGTGCGGCACGAGGTAGCCGCTGTCGCAGAGCACCCTGCGCTGCTCGCTCGCGGGAAGGGCCTTGTACCGCTCGACGAAGGCTCGCGCCTCCCGGCGGAAGGCGTCCGCCTCGGGCGGCAGCTCGATCGTCGCCTTGGTGCAAGTGCCCTCGCCCAGCCGCCGCACGACGTCTTCGCGCGCGGCGTCTACCGGGCCGAAGAGCGCCTCGAGCGCGATGGCGCGGCGAACGTAGAGGTGGGCGTCGTGCTCCCAGGTGTAGCCGATCCCCCCGTGCACCTGGACGTTCAGCTTCGAGCAGAGTGCGAAGGCGGGCAGCGCGAGCGAGCAGGCGACGGCTGCCGCCAGCTCGGCCTCGGCATCGTCGAGATCGGCCCGGGCCGCGCCCCAGGCGCCGGCGCTGGCCTCCTCGCTGGCCACCAGCATGTTCGCGCAGTGGTGCTTGACCGGGCCGAAGGTCCCGATCGGGCGGCCGAACTGCCTGCGCTCCTTGGCGTACTCCGTGGCCATCTCGGTGCAGGCACGCGCGCCACCCGCCGCCTCCGCCGCGGAGAGCACGCGAGCCAGCCGCCGGAGCGGCTTCCGCGCGCCCGGCAGGAGATTCCCGGCGGGCACCTCGACGCCGTCGCAGGTGACGGCTGCCGCACGGCGGCTGGGATCGACGTTCTTCTGCGGCGCGAGGGTCACGCCCGGCTGGTCCGGCGCCAGGAGAGCGACGTCCTCGCCCACGCAGAGCACGAGCAGCCCCGCGAGCTCCGCGCCGAGCACGAGCCCCGCCGAGCCCGAGAGCCTCCCGTCCGCGGCCGGGGTCAGGGCCCCGCCCGGCCCCAGCCCAGCGACGAGCGAGCCGTCTGCGAGCCCGGGCAGGAAGGCGCGACGCGCCGCTTCGCTGCCGCACTCGACCAGCAGCGCCGAGGCGATCGTCGTGGGGAGGAAGGGTCCGGGTGCCATCGAATGGCCGAGGGCTTCGAGAACGATCGAGAGCTCGGGGAGGCCGAAGCCCTGCCCCCCGAACGCCTCGTCGACGTGGAGGCCCATCCACCCGAGCTCGGCCATCTCCTTCCAGAAGCTCGGCAGGCGATCGCCTTGCGCCTCGAGCTGCGCACGCGCTTCCGCCCGCGCCTCGTGGGCGTCGAGGAAGGAGTGCGCCACGCGGGACAGCTCCTGGTGCTCTTCGGTCAATGCGATCGACATGGGCTTCCTCGGACGCTTGCACGGGTTCCGGAGCGGCCAATACTATGATACTAGTTATGGGCCGGTCAACCGATCCAGCGGGAGGCGTCGATCGCGTGAGCTCGAAGACGACCCAGGAGCGCGCGGCCATCCGCGTGGCCCGCAAGCTCGTCGGCGAGATCCGCCGCCGACGCCTGCGGCCGGGGATGAAGCTCGAGGCCGAGCACCGCATGGTGGAAGGCCTCGGTGTGGCGCGCGCCACGGTGCGGGAGGCGCTCCGCTTCCTCGAGCTCCAGGGCGCCCTCCGCATCAAGGCGGGCCCCGGCGGCGGCCCCGTCGTGAGCGTTCCCGGTGCCGACCATCTCGCGAGCGTGCTCTCGCTCCACCTCCAGTTCGCGGGAGCCACGTTCCAGTCGGTCGTGGACGCGCGCCGCTCGATCTACCCGGTGCTGGCGGCCGAGGCCGCGGAGCGCGCGGGCGCCGAGGATGTCCTGGCGCTGCAGGAGAGCATCGCGCGCATGCGCGCCGCTGCGGACGACCCGGAGTTCTTCATCGAGGAGGCTCGCCGCTTCATGAGCCTCCTGGGTACGGCCTCGGGCAATCCCGTCCTGGGTCTCCTGGTGGATGCACTGCACCGCATGTCGGAGGGCTCCGGCGACTGGGACGGGCGGCAGCGGCGCTCGGCGGTGCGCAGCTACGAGAAGGCGGTCGCGGCGATCGAGCGAGGCGAGCCGGAGGAGGCCCGCGCGATCATCGAGAAGTCGCTCGCGGCCGCCGCACGCTACCGGGAGCGGACCGCACCGGACGAGCTGAAGCAGCCCGTCGCCTGGATCGACTCGGACCGATGAGCGCGAGGAAAGGGCCATGACGGATCTCGGCCAGCCCGAAACGGATCCCACCCTGCTCTACGAGAGGCACGGCGGCGTGGCGACGCTGACCCTGAACCGGCCGGCAGCCCGCAACGCGCTGACCACCGGCCTCTTTCTCGAGATGGAGCGGGTGCTCCTCGAGATCGAGGCCGACGCCGAGATCCGGGTCGTGGTCCTGACCGGCGCCGGACGCGGTTTCTCCGCCGGGGCCGACCTCAAGCCAGTCTCGAAGGAGGAGCGCTGCCGTACCGAGGCGCCGTCCTTCGCGGGCGACGTGGGCGGCGACATCCTCGATCGCGGCAATCGCTGCATCCTGCGTCTGCGGGAGCTCGCGAAGCCGGTCCTCGGCAGCATCAACGGAGACGCCGTGGGCATCGGCTGCAGCCTGGCTCTCGCAACGGACCTGCGCATCGCTTCGCAGACGGCGCGCTTCGGCGTCGTCTTCTCCCGCATCGGTCTCGGGCCCGACGGCGGCGCGTCTCAGCTGCTGCGCGAGCTGGTCGGCACGGCCAAGGCGCTCGAGCTCCTCTTCACCGGCGACCTCATCGACGCCGAAGAGGCCCTCCGCCTCGGCCTCGTGAACCGCGTCGTGCCGCCCGACGAGCTCGCCGACGCGACCCATGAGCTCGCCGACCGCCTCGCCCACGGACCGCCCCTCGCCTACGGCTCCGCCAAGGCGGCCGTCTACGCGAGCGCCAACCTGTCGTTCGGGAGCCTGCTCGACTTCGAGGCGCGCAACCAGAGGGTCGTGGGCCGCTCCAAGGACGTGAAGGAGGGGATCCGGGCCTTCCTCGAGCGGCGCGAGCCCGAGTTCCGCGGCCGCTGAGGCGGCTCGCGAAGGAGCCAGCCATGGAGAAGTACGACGGTCCGCTCTTCGACTGCGACAACCACTACTACGAGGCGGAAGACGCCTTCATGCGCCACGTCCCGCGCCGCATGCAGAAGCGCTGCGTGCAGTGGGTCGACATGGACGGCAAGCGACGCCACCTGGTGGCCGGCAAGCTCAACCACGCCGTCGGCAACCCGACCTTCGATCCCATCTCGAAGCCCGGCGTGCTGCGGGAGTACTACCGGGGCAACCCGGAAGGCAGGAGCTTCGTCGAGCTGATCCGCTCCGCGCTCGAGCCGATGCCGCCGGAGTACATGGATCGCGACGCGCGCGTCGCCCGCGCCGAGGAGCAGGGGCTCGCCGGCGCCTGGCTCTTCCCGACTGCGGGCGTGCTGTACGAGCAGGCCATGTCCCACGACATCGAGGCTCTCTGCGTGCTCACCCAGGGCTTCAACCGCTGGCTCGACGAGGACTGGGGGCTCGCCTACAAGGGGAGGCTCTTCAGTGCGCCCTACCTCATGCTGGCCGACGTGGACTGGGCCTGCGGAGAGCTCGAGTGGGCGCTCGAGCACGACGCGCGGCTGATCGTGATGCGACCCTCGCCGATCCTCACTCGCGACGGCTGGCGACCGCACACCGACGAGCGCTTCGATCCGTTCTGGGCGCGCGTCGACGAGGCGGGCATCACCGTGGTGGCCCACGTCGGGAGCACCGCCTACACCGCGAACGGCTACGGCGGAAACGCCGCACTCGACGCGCTGGGCGGCGGGCGCAAGCCCAGCGTGGCGAGCCTGATTCCCGAGCGCGCCATCTACGACTATCTGCTGACCTTCGCCTTCGACAAGATGTTCGAGCGTTTCCCGAACCTGCGCATCTGCTCGGTCGAGAGCGGATCCGGATTCCTGGGCGATCTCTTCGTCAAGCTCGAGCACTCGAAGCAGCGGATGCCGTGGTACTACAAGGAAGACCCCGCCGAGCTCTTCCGCCGGAACGTGTGGATCAATCCCTTCTGGGAGGACAAGATGACCGACGTCGTCGCGCACATGGGCGTGGACCGTGTGATCTACGGCTCCGACTGGCCCCACATGGAAGGCATGGAGCAGCCGCGCGACATCCTGGAAGAGGGAGAGCTCGACCCGTTCTCGCTCGCCGACCAGGCGAAGATCCTCTACGAGAACTCGGCCGCCCTCAACGAGCGGAGGCCGCTCTGAGCGCCGTCTCGAGCGACCTCTCGGGCGAGGTGGCCCTCGTGACCGGGGCAACCTCGGGCCTCGGGCGCCGCTTCTCGCGGCTGCTCGCGGACTGCGGTGCGCGGGTCGCACTTGCGGGCCGGCGGGTCGAGCGCCTCGAGCAGGTGGCGGAGGAGATCCGCGAGGCCGGCGGCACCGCGCTGCCGCTCCCCCTGGACATGCGCGACGCCGTCGCAGTCAAGGGTGCGCCCGCGCAGGTGGAGGAGGGCTTCGGCGCGCCCGTCTCGATCCTCGTCAACAACGCGGGCATTCCCGACGCGCAGCGAGCCCACAAGATGTCGCTGGAGCTGATCGACGCGGTCCTGGAGACGAACCTGCGCGGGCCCTACATCCTCGCCTGCGAGGTGGCGCGACGCCTCATCGAGCTGAAGCAGCCCGGCCGGATCGTCAACATCAGCTCGGTCGGCGCGTACCACTACGCGGGCGGGGGAGCCGCGCTCTACTCGATCACCAAGGCCGGGATCTCGCGCATGACCGAGGTGCTGGCCGTCGAGTGGGCGCGCCATGGCATCAACGTGAACGGGATCGCGCCGGGCGCCTTCTCCTCCGAGATGATGGACGGGATGATCGAGCGGGTGGGCGACATCACCCGACACTTCCCCCGCAAGCGCTTGGGACAGCCCGAGCAGCTCGACGGCACGCTCCTCTACCTCGTCTCGCCCTCCTCGGAGTGCGTCACGGGCACGGTCGTCGTCGTGGACGACGGCCAGGGCGGGCGCTAGCGCCTGGGCGGCCCGACGCGCTCAGGCCGCGGGTCGGATGCGGTAGCGCATCGGCAGCTTCTTCAGCCCGACGACGAAGGCCGAGTGGATCTGCTCCGGCTCACCCGCAAGCTCCGCCGACTCCATGCGCTGCATGAGCTCCAGGAGCAGCGCGCGCTGTGAGCGGCGTGCGAGGTTGGCGCCCAGGCAGAAGTGCTCGCCGATGCCGAAGCCCAGGTGGCGGTTGGGGCTGCGATCGATGCGGAACTCGAAGGGCGCGTCGAAGACCTCTTCGTCGCGGTTCGCGGAGGCGTAGAACATCACCAGCCAGTCGCCGGCGCGGAGCTTCTGCCCGCGCAGCTCGTAGTCCTCGGTCACCCTGCGCTTCATGTGGTTGACGGGCGAGCTCCAGCGGACGACCTCCTCCACCGCGGAGTCGAGCAGCTCGGGGTTGCGCTTGAGCTTCTCGAACTGGTCGGGGTTCTCGAGGAAGGCCCGCATGCCGCCCACCAGCGCGTTCTTGGTGGTGTCGTGTCCGGCGCTGAAGGTGATCAGGTAGTAGCCCAGGGTCTCCATCATCCCCATCGGCTCGCCGTCGATCGTGGCGTTGGCGAGCAGGCTCGCCAGGTCGTCGCGCGGATTCGCACGCCGGTCCTGGATGATCCCGTTGAAGAGCTGGAACAGCTCCATGCCGAGCTCGATGGTCGCCTGCTGCCGATCCTCGCCCTCGCGCTGCAGGTCCGGATCGTCGGATGCGAAGAGCTCGTTGGTGAGCCGCAGGATGTCGGGCTCGCTCTCGCGCGGCACGCCCAGCATGGTCGACAGGATGCGCAGGGGATGGGCGGCGGCCACATCGTTGGCGAAGTCGCACTCGCCCTCGCCCGTCAGCCGGTCCACGATCTCCCGCGCGCTGGTCCGGATGGCATCGTCCATCACCTTGACCATCCGCGGCGTGAAGACCGGGCTGGCGACGGCCCGGTAGCTGCGGTGCTCGGGCGGATCCATCTCGATGATCACGCGCATCGCGCCGAAGCCCTGGTTCTGCGCTCGGATCACTTCCTCCTCGGCCTGGCGGATCATCGCGATCCCGCTCGCCGAGGAGAACTTGTCCGGCTGCTTCGAGATCTCGCAGATGTCGGCATGCCGGGTGATCGCCCAGAACGGCACGAAGCCGGACGGGGTGCAGCGGTGGACCGGCGATTCGGCGCGGAGCCGGGTCCAGAGATCGTGGGGCACGCTCTTGTTCGCGTAGGAGTGCGAGCTGACGAGATCCAGGCCGTCGGTGATCGACAAAGGGTGGGCTCCTGAATGGCCGGCCGCCTGGGCCGGGCTCTGGGGCGCGTGCGAGCATTCTAATCGAATTTACAGAAAAGACTTCCAGAAAATGATAGAATCGCACGATGTCCGATGCATCGACCTCCAGGTCCAGCGCCCGGGGGCGCCCGCCGCGGGTCACCGCCGAGCGCCTCCGCCAGGCGGTCCTGGAGATCGAAGGCGAGGTGCCCACGATGGCCAGCCTCGCTCGGCAGCTCGGCGTGGGCGTCGCCACGCTCTACAGCCACGTGCGCGGCCAGGCCGAGCTCCGGCGACTCGCGGCGGACGTGGTCTTCGACGCCTGGGCGCTGCCGCGGGCGCCGGACGGGATGCACTGGTCCCGCTGGCTGCTCGAGTACGCCCGCGACGCGCGCCGCATGTTCGAGCGCTACCCGGCCGTGCGCCTCGCGCGGCCGCTGGCCGGGGGACCGCTGCGCTACGTCGAGCGCGTCCTCGCCCAGCTCACCGCCTTCGGGATGACGGCCAACGAGGCCCTCTACGCCTTCTACCAGATCGCGCTCCTGATCCTCGGCGTCGGTGCCCAGATCGAGACCACGCGGATGGAGGGGGCCCAGGCCGGGCTCGACGAATGGGGCCTCTTCCGGGACGCACTCGCGGACCATCCGGGCGAGCTCCCCGTCCTCGGCGGACTCGAGCGAGGCCGCCTTCCGAGCCTGAACACCGCCTTCGACGAGCTGGTCTGGTTCACCCTGGCCGGCATCGCGCGCCGCCGTGGCGAAGTCCTGCCCACGCAGCTCCCGGCCGCGGGCCGGGCCTGACACGCCGGCGCCGACGGGTGTAGGGCGCCGACGCGTCCGCTACCCGGGCGCCGCCGGGTCAGCTCTGCGCAGCCACCGCCTCGGCGGCCAGCTCCGCGGCCTCGGCCGCGTCCAAGCCGAGGGCGCGAAGTGCCCGCTGCACCGCCTGCTGAGGCGCGTCCCGACGGGCCTTGCCGTCGACCATGCGTCGGATGGTCATCAGGACGAGTCCCGCGACCTGGTCGAGAGCAGCGTCGTCCGGTCCCGTGTCGAAGCGACCCTGGGCGAAGCCCTCGGCCAGGTCCTCGCGCATGTAGCGGCTCATGTCGACGTCAGTGCGGGAGCGCAGACTCGTGAGGCGCAGCATGACCCGCGCCCAGGTCTCGTCCGCGCGGGCGTGCAGCAGGACGCGCGCCGTCGCGAGCGCGAAGCGACGCGCCGGGTCCTCGACCGGCTCCTTCGCCGCAGCCGCAGCCAGCGCCAGCACCGACTGCGCCGCAAGCGCCTCGAGCAGCTCCTCCCGATCCGTGAAGTAGTTGTAGAACGTGCCGTTCGAGACCTCGGCCTCGGCGACCACGTCGCTCACGGTCAGGCCCTGGCCCTTCTCTGCCAGCACGCGGAGGCCGGCTTCGATCAGCTGCCGCCGGGTGCGCTCCTTCTTCCGGTAGCCCCGGGTCCGGGGCTCTCGCCGCTCCTTCGTCACGGGGAGCAGCATAGCGAAAGCCTGGGGAAAATCTCAATATTGACATTAGTCTCATTATTGGCCAAGATGCCCCGACTCAGCAGCCGCCGAGCGGCACGAACCAGGAGACCGAAAGCCATGGATCTCGGAATCAGCGGTCGTCAGGCGATCGTCTGCGCCTCGAGCCGCGGGTTGGGACGCGCCTGCGCGGCGGCTCTGGCGCGCGAGGGGGTCGACGTGACCCTGAACGGCCGCGATCCCGCGGCGCTGGAGGAGGCAGTCGACGCCATCTCGGCGACGCACGGCGTGAAGGTGCGAGCGGTGGCGGGCGACATCGCGGCGGAAGCGACGCAACAGGGGCTCCTCACCGCCTGCCCCTCTCCCGACATCCTCGTCAACAACAACGGCGGCCCGGCGCCCGGCCGCTTCGCCGACTGGGATCGCGACGCCTGGGTCGGCGCGCTGGATGCGAACATGCTCGCACCCCTGGCGATGATCCGTGCAGTCCTGGAAGGGATGTGCGAGCGAGGCTTCGGCCGCATCGTGAACATCACCTCGGCCATGGTGAAGACCCCGCTCTCGCCGATGGGGCTCTCCACCGGTGCACGAACGGGCCTCACCTCGATGTGCAAGGCGCTCGCGCGAGACGTCGCCCACCGGAACGTCACGATCAACAACCTCCTCCCCGAGCGCATCGACACGGATCGGCAGCGGGGCATGGCCGAGGTGCACGCCAAGATCGCGGGCATCACGATCCAGGAGGCCTACGACGCGATCAAGGCGTCCATCGCCGCGCGCCGCCTCGGGCGCCCCGAGGAGCTCGGCGATGCCTGCGCCTACCTGTGCAGCGCCCAGGCGGGCTTCATCTCGGGCCAGAACCTGCAGCTCGACGGCGGAAGCTACGCCGGGCTGATCTGAGGAGTCGTCATGTCGAGAATCGAAGTCCCCTTCCTCATCGTCGGCGCCGGGCCGGTCGGCATGATCGAGGCGGTCCTGCTGGCGAACCCGGGGCGGGAGTGCCTCGTGATCGAGCGCCGGGCGGGCCCCCAGACGGCGCCGGCCGCCCACGTGGTGAATGCACGCTCGTTCGAGATCTGTCGGCAGGCGGGCCTCGACATGCACGCCATCGAAGCCGTCTGCAAGAACCCGGCAGACGCAGGCCACGTCCGCTTCGTGACGCGCCTGTCCGGCGAGGAGATCGGCCACCTTCCCTTCGAGCGACAGGGCGACGAGTGTCTGCGCTACACGCCCACGCCCCTTCGGAACCTCTCCCAGCATCGCTTCGAGCCGATCCTCGCCGAAGTCCTCCAGAAGCTGCCGGGAGTCGATCTCCGCTACGGCTGGGAATGGGAAGCGAGTGAGCCGGACGACGACGGCGTCACGTCGCTGGTCCGGGACCTGGCCACGGGCCGGACCAGCGAGGTGCGCAGCCGCTACGTGATCGCGGCGGACGGCGCCGGCAGTCGCATCCGACGCTCGCTCGGGATCGAGATGCAGGGGCCGCAGCGCATCCAGAGCTTCCTCATGGTCCACTTCGGCGCGAACCTGCGCGAGATGGTGCGCGATCGCCTGGGCGTTCTGCACTTCGTGATGGATCCCGAGGCGAGCGGCGCGTTCATCGCCCACGACATCGACCGCGAGTGGGTCTACATGCACGAGTTCGATCCCGACCGGGAGTCCGAAGAGGACTACGACGACCGTCGCTGCCGGGAGCTCGTGCTGCGTGCCATCGGCCAGGAGGTTCCACTCACGATCCTCCACAAGGGCAGCTGGCACATGAGCTCGCAGGTCGCCGACGGGATGGGCGCAGGCCGGATCTTCCTCGCGGGCGACGCGGCGCACCGCTTCCCGCCGACGGGCGGCCTGGGACTCAACAGCGGCTTCCAGGACGCCCACAACCTGGCCTGGAAGCTCTGCGCGATCGAGGACGGCTGGGCCGCGCCTGCGTTGCTCGAGACCTACGCGGCGGAACGCCTGCCCGTCGCAAGGGAGAACACCCGGCAGAGCCTGAAGAACGCGATGAAGATGAGCCTGCTCCCCCAGGCCCTCGGAACCGACGTGGAGCCGACGAGCGCGCGCCTGGCCGAGTCGCTCCGCGATCCCGAGAGACGCCGCGCCGCAGCCGCCGCCATCGAGGAGCAGGCGGAGCACTTCGACATGCTGGGACTCCAGCTCGGCTACATCTACGAGGAAGGCGCAGTGGTGCCCGAGGGCAGCCCGCCGCCGCTCCCTTCGCCGCGCGAGTACGCCCCCACGGCACACCCGGGGGCGCGACTGCCGCACGCCTGGGTGGACTCCGGCGGGAGCCGCCGGTCGAGCCTCGATCTGGTTGCGTACACCGGCTTCACCCTCCTGAGCTTCGGGGCGCACGAGCGCTGGGCCGACGCGATCGACGGGGTCTCCGGCGTTCCGGTCGCCCACGTCCGCATCGGACTCGATGCCCGGCTCCCCGACGACGCATGGCGAACGACCTGTGGGCTCGAGGCGACGGGAGCGCTGCTCGTCCGCCCGGACCAGCACGTGGCCTGGCGCGCCGCCTCGCTCCCCGACGATCCGGGTACGCAGCTCGCCTCGGCCCTCACGAACATCCTGGGAGAACCGGCATGAGCGAACCGATCATCAAGGTGAAGCGCCTCGCGTACGTGCGCGTCTCGTCACCCGACCTGGCCAAGGCGGAGGCGTTCCTGCGGGATTTCGGGCTCCAGGTGGCGGCCCGCTCGGGGGAAGCGATCTACCTCCGCGGGACCGATCCGGACCCGCACTGCTACGTGCTGACGCGGGGCACCTCGGGCGTCACCGCCATCGGCTTCGAGGCGGACAGCGCGGCGGATCTCGAGAAGATCGCGAAGATCGAAGGCGCATCCCCGATCGAGAAGCTCGACGAGCCGGCCGGCGGCCAGGTGGTGCGGCTCCGCGACCCCCAGGACATGCAGGTCGAGGTCGTGCACGGCCAGGCGGCACTCGAGCCGATCCAGGCCGCTCCTTCGCACGCGTTCAACATGGACGGACGACGACCGCGGGAAGGAGCCCTGCCGGGCGTCCGCTGGGGGCCGGCCCACGTGCGCCGGATCGGGCACCTGGTGCTGGAGAGTGGCGATCCGGCTTCGGTATTCGAATGGTACCAGGAGCGCTTCGGCCTCCGGAAGGCGGACGAGGTGCTGCTTCCGGATGGGCGCACCCAGATGCGCTTCGCGAGCCTGGACCGGGGCCAGGAGTTCGTCGACCACCACGTCGTCGGCTTCCAGTACGCACTGGACGAGGGCGCCCGGGTCCAGCACGTTGCCTTCGAGGTGGGCAACTTCGACGATCTGATGGCGGGTCACCACTACCTGAAGGCGAAGCGCCGCAAGGCCGTCTGGGGCGTCGGGCGCCACCGCTACGGCGGCCAGATCTACGACTACTGGGCGAACCCGTTCGGCGTGATCCACGAGCACTGGACGGACACGGACCTGGTGAACGAGGACAGCGTGCCGGTGGACTGCGACTTCGCGGATCTCGAGGAGTACTGGGGTCCGCAGCCGTCGCTGTCGTTCGTGGTCTCGCGCTGGAACTGGACGGCCGTCCGGAACCTGGCCGGCCTGCTGGTCGCCCGGCTGCGGGCCTCGCGGCGCTCGCGCTCGGGAGCCGGGCGTTGAGGCAGCCTGGACGCCGACCGTCGTGACGCGGGGCCGCCTGCGGCTCGCACTCGCGGCATGCCTGCGGCTCGCACTCGCGGTTTGCCTGCTGCTCGCGCCCGCCGTCCCGGCAGCAGGCGCGCAGCCGGAGCGCCCCCACGTCCTGCTGATCCTCGCCGACGACCTGGGCTGGCGCGACGTCGGGTACCACGGCAGCGAGATCGAGACCCCGACGCTCGACGCCTTGGCGGCCGCGGGCGCCGAGCTGGACCGGTTCTACGCGATGCCGACCTGCTCGCCGACCCGCGCCACCCTCCTGACGGGCCAGCTGCCCCTGCGGCACGGGGTCCTGGGCCCGCTCTCGAAGAACAACCCGACGGGGCTGCCTCTCGACCGCAGGCTCCTGCCCCAGTTCCTCCAGGACGCCGGCTACCAGACCGCGCTCGTGGGCAAGTGGCACCTCGGGTACCTCGATCGCGCCTACCACCCGAACCAGCGCGGCTTCGAGAGCTTCTACGGGCACGTGAGCGGAGGGGTCGGGTACTGGGACCACGTGCACGGGGGCGGCTACGACTGGCAGCGCGATGGGGTGATCGAGCGAAACGCCCGCTACACGACCCACCTGATCGCGGAGGAGGGCGAGCGGGTGATCCGGGAGCGCGACCCCGAGAAGCCGCTCTTTCTCTACGTGGCGTTCAACGCCCCCCACCTCCCCAACGAGGCGCCGGAATCCGCGCTGGCGCGCTACGCGCACGTAGAGGACTCGCGGCGACGGGCCCACGCCGCCATGGTGAGCGAGATGGACGCAGCCGTCGGCCGGATCGTCGGGGCGCTCGAGTCGGAGGGGATCGCTCGCAATACGCTCATCTGGTTCCTGAGCGACAACGGCGGGCTCAACGAGGCCGCTGCCCCCGCCTTCTACAGGCGGATCCTCGCCATCGCCGACAGGATCTTCGACCGTCCCTTCCCCTTCCGCGTGCTGAACTTCCTCCAGACCAACATCGAGGACGGCGGCGCCGACAACGGCCCCTTTCGCATGGGCAAGCAGTCGGTCCACGAAGGCGGCGTTCGGGTACCGGCCTTCGTGGTCTGGCCGGAACGCGTCGCCCCGCTTCGTGTCGACGCACGCGTGAGCGTCGCCGACATCCTGCCCACCGTCCTGCAGGCCGCGGGCCTCCCCGCCGTCGAAGAACAGGTGATGGACGGCGTGAGCCGCTGGGACGTGGTGACCGGTACCGGAAGCACGCCTGCGCCGGACCTGGCGACCAGCTCCGCCGATGGGCTCGCCTACTACCACGGAGACCTGAAGCTGATCCGCACGACGGGGGGAGAGCAGCATCTCTTCGACCTCGCGAGCGACCCCTTCGAGAAGAACGACCTCGCCGACGACCGCCCCGCCGACCTCGCGGCGCTGGCCGCAAAGCTGGACGCCTTCCCGCGCGCCGAGGACGTGCGACTCCCCATCTGGCGCCTCGCCCTCGACCCGGACGAGTTCGGGGGCGCGGAGCGCGGCCCGCCCATGTCGGAGCGGACGCGCCCGTAGCAGGAGACGGCCCGAGCCGGGACCCCTGCGCCCGCTCCCCGACGCTTCCCGAAATGCTGGAAATTCAGAGCGTTGGGAGCGCCCGAGCCCCGCGACGCGGGCGGCCGGGCAGCCCTGCCCCCAGGATGATATTTGGGACTATTTTCAATATTGACATTAGTCCCAATTTAGGGTCTACTGTCCTTCGTCGGCCCGGAGGCCGGCAGAAGAGGACGTCTGCTGCGAGCCGCAGCGGCACACCTGGGCTGAAGGCCCAGCGCCCCCGAGAGGAGAACCGACATGTCACTCACGCAATACGTACCGACCCCGAAGTTCGAGGAGTACAAGGAGCTCTTCAAGGAGCACTTCGTCATGGAGCGGCGCAACGGCATCATCGAGCTGCGCATGCACACCCTGGGTGGCGACGTGCAGTGGAACTTCGAGCTCCACCGCGCCCTCTGGCAGGCCTTCCAGACCGTCGGCGCCGATCCCGAGAACCGGGTGATGATCCTCACCGCCACGGGCGACACCTGGATCGCCAACATCGACGACTCCAGCTTCTCCAAGGAGGAGGACGACCGGGCCTACTACAGCTACGAGCACATGTACTACGACGGGCGCCGCATGCTGATCAGCCTGATCAATGACGTGGAGATCCCGACCATCGGCGTGATCCCGGGCCCCGGCGCGCACACGGAGCTCGCCCTGATGTGCGACATCACCATCTGCTCGGACAACACCATGATCGTGGATCCCCACCTGGACCTCGGTCTGGTGCCGGGTGACGGCATCCACAGCGCGTTCATCGAGCTGCTCGGCGTCAAGCGCGCGGCCTACGCGCTCCTGACGTGCGACATCATGGACGCCCAGAAGTGCCTGGAGCTCGGCCTGGTGAACGAGGTGGTGCCCCGGGAGAAGCTCGAGGCCCGCGCCTGGGAGATCGCGGAGCGGATCAACGCGCGCAAGCGGACGACGGTGCGCATGACGGTGCCGGTGATCCG
>JANQFA010000003.1 GCA_028278065.1 Myxococcota bacterium | reverse complement strand
GAGGGCGTGGCGGAGGGATCGACGCGCAGGACGATTCCGCACCCCGGCGGGATCTACGATCCCGTCGCCCGGGTCCTGGACGTGATCGGCGACCGCTGGAGCCTGGTCCTGGTGCGGCACCTGATCCTGGGCCCGAAGGGCTTCCAGGAGCTCCGCTACCGGACGGGCATCGCGCCGCGCGTCCTCTCCAGCCGGCTTCGGGAGCTGACGGCCAAGGGCTTCGTGCAGCCGGCCGCCGCAGGCGGCTACGAGGTGACGGCGAAGGGCCGCTCGCTCGAGCCCGTGATCTCTTCGCTCGCCCGCTGGTTCACCCGCTACGGGCTCGACGCGCTCGAGATCGACACGGACCGCTTCACCAAGACGTCGCCCCAGTCGATCCTCGAGTCCCTGCCCTTCCTGCTGCGTGAAGACGCCGCGCGCGACGCGGACGTCGCCTTCGAGATCCGCCTGACCGGCGAGGGCGGCGGCGTCTGGACCGTGCGCATCCACGATGGTCACTGCGAGGTGGCCCAGGGCTTCGCCGAGCACGCGCAGGTCCGCTACACGGCCGACGCCGAGGTGTGGTGCGCGATGGCGCTGGGGCTCGCGGATGCGCGCGACCTGGTCAAGCGCGGCCTCCTGACCAAGGACGGCGCGCCCGACGCGATGGACCACTACTTCCACCAGATTTCCCGTTCGACCGGAGAGCCGGACGACCCGGACGCGCAGCCCCCGGGCGCGCGATCAAAGCAGAGGAGAATCCCGTGATTTCATTCGGCCTGACGGAGGAGCAGGAGCTCATCCGCGACACCCTGAAGGAGTTCGCGAGCGAGGCCATGCGCCCGATCGCACGCGACTGCGACGAGAACGGCGAGATCCCGCAGGACTTCCTGGACACGATCTGGGAGCTCGGCCTCACCAGCACCCAGATCCCGTCCGAGTACGGGGGCGGCGGCGAGGAGCGCTCGACGGTCACCAACGCCATCGTGCTCGAGGAGCTGGGCTACGGCGACGTCGCGCTCGCCCTCGCGGCGACGGCTCCCAACGCCTTCGTGAACGCGATCCTCGACCACGGCACCGAGGACCAGAAGAAGGCGCTCCTGCCGCTCTTCACGACGGACGAGTTCCACACCGCCTCGCTGGCCGTCCTGGAGCACGGCCCCCTGGCCGACCCCGCACAGCCGTCGACCAAGGCCGAGCCCAAGGGCGACGACTTCGTTCTCTCGGGCCGCAAGAGCTGGGTGGTCCTGGGTGACCGCGCCAGCCACTTCCTGGTGGTGGCCCGCAACAACGGCGGCATCGACGCCTTCATCGTTCCGGCAGACGCCGACGGGCTCACCGTGGGCGAGCCCGAGAAGAACGTCGGCCTGCGCGGCCTCACCACGGTGACCCTCGACCTCGAGCGGGTCGAGGTCGGCCCCGAGGCGAGGCTCGGCGGAAGCGACGGCTGCGACGTCCGGGCGATCCTGGACAACGCGCGCGGTGCCAACTCCGCGATCCTGGTGGGCGCCTGCCGCGGCATCCTGGAGTTCTGCGTTCCCTACACCAAGGAGCGCATCGCCTTCGACGAGCCCATCTCGAAGAAGCAGTCGATCGCGTTCCGCATGGCGGAGATGCACATGGAGACCGAGGCCATGCGCTGGATGACCTGGAAGACCGCCAGCCACGCGGGCCAGGGCCATCCCCAGACGACCCGACAGGCCCACCTCACGAAGCAGTACGTCGCCGAGAAGTCGGTCTGGATCGCGGACAACGGCATCCAGATCTTCGGCGGCCACGGCTTCATCCGCGAGTACCCGGTGGAGATGTGGTTCCGCAACGTGCGGACCCTCTCGGTGCTCGAGGCGATGGCCGGCCTCTAGGCCGCGAGCGCAAGAACCCTCCACGCGGCGCAGCGCGCCGCGCGCAGATCGGAGAATCCCATGATCGACTTCACCCTGACCGAGAACGACGAGGCCCGCCTGGCGCATCTCTACGCCCAGGGCGAGTACATCCGCCAGTTCGTCCGCGACGCGGACGAGAACGAGGCGGAGCTGCCGCCCGAGGTGCTGCCCGGCGCGGAGGACTTCCTGAAGACCCTGGAGCGGCCGCCGGCACCCGGCCCCGAGGACACCCAGGGCCCGGCGATGATGACCCTGTCGGCCATCGCCCAGTACTGGGGCGACTACTCGCTGCGCCTCCACCGCGAAGGCGGCGGCGGCCTCGGCAACGCCGCGCTCTCGGCGGCGGGCACCGACGAGCAGAAGGCGAAGTGGGGCGGACTGCTCCTCTCGATGGCGATCACCGAGCCCGGCTGCGGCTCGGACCCGTCGCGCGTGGAGACCACCGCGGTCCTCGACGAGGACACCGACGAGTGGGTGATCAACGGAGAGAAGATCTTCGTGACCACCGGCATCCGCGCCGAGGGCGTGGTGCTCTGGGCGACGATCGACAAGTCGGCGGGTCGTGCGGGGATCAAGAGCTTCCTCGTCGAGAAGGGCACGCCGGGCTTCGAGGTGCCGGGCAAGGAGAAGAAGCTGGGCATCCGCTGTGACGACACGGCCGCCTACGTGTTCCGCGACTGCCGCATCCCGCGCGAGAACCTGCTCGGGCTCGACGAGTCGATCCCCAAGCAGTCGTCGGGCGGCTTCCGTGGCGTGATGAAGACCTTCAACATGACCCGGCCGATGACGGCCGCCATGGGTCTGGGCCCCGCCAAGGCGGCGCTCGACTTCACGCGCGAGCAGCTCGAGGAGGCGGGCGTCGATCTGGCCTACGGCGGCGGAACCGCCCAGCAGTCGGCCGCCGCGCAGGCGTTCATGCGGCTGGAGGCGATCTACGAGGCCTCCGAGCTCGCGACCCTGCGCGCCACCTGGCTCGCCGGGACCGGCCAGCCCAACAACATGGAGTCGTCCGTGTGCAAGGCACACGCCGGCTCCGCGGTGCGCGCGATCACCCAGGGCTGCGTGGACATCCTCGGTCCGATGGGGATCTCGCGCGAGCACCTGCTCGAGAAGTGGATGCGGGACTGCCGCATCACGGACATCTACGAGGGCACCGGCGAGATCCAGCGCCTCATCATGGCGCGAGGCCTGCTGGACTACACCCGCCAGGACCTGAAGTAGACGCTCCGGGCACCCTCCCGCCCGGCGGGAGGCATGATCCACGGGGCCGTCGGTGCAGACCGGCGGCCCCGTTCTCGTCCAGCTGGCGACTCCTGGCTCATGACCCGTCGCGCCTCGTGAGCGGCTCGATCTCGGGCCAGGCCTCCTTTCCGCCGGAGCGCATCATCTCCACGACGGCGGGTGCGACCCACCCCTCCACCGCCCTCGCGTAGCTGGGCAGGGCCTTCACCCGGGCGATCCAGTCCGCGAGGGCCGGCCTCACCGATCGGTCGAGCAGCGGATCCATGGCGAGGTGCTCCAGCCGAAGCACGTATGGGAGGAGGGATGCGTCGGCCAGTCCGAAGCGATCGCCGGACAGCCAGGCGCGCTCCGCCAGCTCGGACTCCATCGCGTCGAGGGTGTCGAGGAAGACGCCGAGCGCCCCGGCGAACTCGGGTGCCTTCACGCCGTGCTCGATCACGCTTCTGCGTGTGGCTCGCGCGACCGGATCCGGCATCGCTTCGATGTTGGCTTCGCGCACCTCTGCCGGCTGCTCGAGCAGGCCCTTGCGGGGACCCAGCGCGAAGGTCACGATCGGCGCCGCCCGGTGCAGCACCTCGTCGATGCGCTTCATCCAGTGGTCGACGGCGTAGCGCCCGAGCGCGTCGGCGGGCCGCATCGGGGGCTGGGGGAAGGCATCGTCGAGGTACTTGATGATGAGCGAGGATTCGATGAGGACCTCCCCGTCGTGGACCAGCGTCGGCACCACCTGCATCGGATTCAGCTTCACGTACTCGGGATCGTGCTGCTCGCCGGTCAGGAGATTCACTTCGTGGGAGACGAACTCGAGACCCTTCTCCTCCAGCACCAGGCGGACCTTCTGGGAGCACGTCGAGAAGGCGAAGTGGTAGAGCTCGATCATGACGTCTCGGTCTTCATGGGTTTTCTCCTCTCGAGGGCGGGCGCGGAAGCTGGCTGGTCAATCGACCAGTCGGCAGGGTACGGGGTCGCATTTCGCTTGTCCACTGAATAATTCGCTTCCATGAGCAGGCGGTGGAGGTCCTACGGGCAGGCGCAGGACTGGGTCTTCAGCTCCGCCTCGCACTCCGCGGTCGCGATGGGATCGAACATCTTGGCGGTCGCCTGGATCAGGGCGCCGCACACCGGCTGCCCGGGCGGGCCCGAAGGGCTCGGCTCGGGCGGAGGCAGGTCGCGCAGCGCATCCGGCAGACGCACGCGACCGTCCGGGAGGGCCTCGATCCGGCTCGCCGGGCCCAGACGCCCCGTCGCCCGCTCGGCCGTCCGAAGTGTGGCCAGGGCGCGGCTCACGGCGGGGTCCAGGAGCGGCCCGTCGGCGGCACAGCCATCGTCCCAGCAGCTCGGATCCCAGGCGAAGCCTCCGAAGCACTGCTTCAGCTCCTTGATCACCAGGATCTCGCGGTACTTCGTGCACGGGTTCTTGCACTTCGGGCCGAGAGTGCGGTCGAATCCGTCGCAGAAGTAGTGGCCCTGCGCCGTCTTCGGACACGCGTCGAGCGCGTCCGGGATGCAGTCGCCGTCGTCGTCGGGATCCTGGCAGTCCGCGGTCTCGTCCGAGTCGGTGTCGGGAAAGCTCTCGTCGACGCTGCCATCGCAGTCGTCGTCCTCGCCGTTGCAGGTCTCCGGGTGATGCGGACCTTCTCCGTCGGGATAGAGCGGAGGCAGCCTCTCGATGTCGAAGACCGAGTAGCCGGTCGTCCCGCTCCCGGAGGGGTCGATCCGCACCTCGGCCACGCCAGGAGGCGGGATCGGGAAGGTCCGCAGGCCCTGGAGACCCACGCGCCAGGCGTTTTCGGCGATGGGCGTCCACGAGATCATGTCCGCCACCTCCGGCTGCGGCTCCCCGGAGCCGCCGATGTAGTGGAGGGAGAAGCGAAGCCCTCCGCAGGACTCGACCTGGTCGAAGACGAGGTGGTCGACATCGGTTCCACCCCACTCGTGGGCGATCGACAGGAGCTCCCCGTCTTCCACGAACGGTCCGTCGTATTCCAGCCCGAGATCGTTGATCTCGAGCGCGTCGTCCGCGATCGCGACGCTCTCGCGCAGGTAGGCGTAGGCGTCGAACATCCGCTTCGGCAGCCCGTCGACGGGGCTCTGGAAACCGGTGCTGCGGAGCCGTTTGCGAAGCTCGTGGCTGTCCAGGGTCTCGCCGGAGAGAGCCAGACCCAGCGCCACGATCCCTCCTACGAAGGGTGTCGAGACACTCGTCCCTCTCGTGAGACAGATGCTCGGGAAGCTGGGGCAG
Source organism: Myxococcota bacterium (assembly GCA_028278065.1). Lineage (GTDB taxonomy): Bacteria > Myxococcota_A > UBA9160 > UBA9160 > JAFDET01 > JAFDET01. The sequence goes on along the minus strand of JANQFA010000003.1, from coordinate 2,832 downwards.
TGCGAGTAGACATGGTGCGCCGGGCCCCAGGTGTCGACGTCGACGCCATAGTTGTCGGTGTTCCTTCCTTCGCGGTCGTTTCCGCCCACGCAGGCCACGAGGTGCAAGGGACCCAGGTTGTCCTTCCACAGCTCGCAGGGCACGTAGCGGTCGTTGCCCAGGTTCTTTTCGTCGTTGCCGGCCGAGGCGAGCAGGAGGACGTTCGCCAGATAGGCCGTGTAGGCAGCGTCCTCGACCGACCCCCAACCGTTGAACGCGTTGCAGAACCAGCCCCCGCAGTAGCTGCCGAATCCCATCGTGATGACGTCGACTCCCCAATCGAGCACGGCTGCATCGATCATGTTGGCCACCCGGCTCTGCGAGAGGTCCTCGGGGCGGAGGAACGCGAGCTCGACCGGGCGTCCGGGCCGGAGCCGCTTCGGGCCCGGCGAGCCGGTACGGAAGGCCGTGCCCGCCACACCCTGCTCGTTGTCGACGGGCGCGGCGCCAACCGACGCCATGCAGCTTCCGTGGTAGAAGCCCTTCGAGTCCTCCTTGTAGATGTCCTCCGGAGCAACGGTGCTCTGGTAGAGGATCAGGGAGGGGTCGAGCTCCCCCGCCGGATCCGCGAACGCGTCGTCGAGCACGCCGAGGATGACGCCGGGCCGCGACAGCTCCGCGACCTGCGCGAGGCGCCAGGCCTTCGGGATGTTGTGCAGGCTCCAGTACGGATCCTGGAAGGGATCCCGGGTCTGCCCCGACGGCGTCGCCGCCGGCTCCGAGCCCCAGAAGCCGTAGGAGTCGAGTCCCTCGGTCGTCGTGTAGACCAGGGCGCTTCCCACGGGCTGGATCGTGGTCGAGTCCGGGAAGCCGACCAGGTCGAGGGCGAACTCGAACCCCTCCTTCGCGTAGAGCTCGCGCAGCCTCAGGAGTTCCAGGACGGTGTCGAACGCGACCGCGGCGCTGCCGCGCGCACCGGCCAGCTCCTCGTGGAGCTCCTTCGCCTCGCGCCAGGTCATCGGGCGCTCGACCTGCACGAAGTCGATGCCCACCTCGACGAAGCGCGGCGGGAGCAGCTCCTCCAGCAGCTCGCGGCGCCGGGCCGAACGGGCCTTCGCGGCCTTCGCGACGGCCTCGTCCTTCACGATCCCCCGCACCTCGACGGGCTCGCGTCGCTCCAGGTGGGCCTCCCGGGCGAGCAGCTCGCCGATCTCGGCAGATCCGGTCGGCGTCACCAGCAACGCGCCGGGTCTGAAGGCGACCCCCTCCCCGGAAGCCAGCGCCAGCGCGACGAAGCCCTGGCGCTGCAGCGTCTCGACCTGCTCGGCGGGGCGCTCGAAGGCCTCCCAGACCCGGGGATCCACGACCTTGTCCCCGCAGCCGAGAGCCAGCCAGGCCACGAGCAGCGGAAGACCCCGGGGCGACACCCTCAGGCGAAGGAGCCGCATCGACACGCCATCGCCCCTCCTCGACGATGAAGGCTATCAGCCACGCACGCGCATGTCTGTGAAGTCCTTCACACGACCGCTGCCGGAGCCGGCGCTACCGCACGCGGGTGCCGTGCCCGAGGGCCGAAACCCGCGTACTCTGGGGAACGTCCCAGAGAGGGAGGAGCCCCCACCATGGCCCACGCGCTCCGTCTCGCGGCTCTCGTGGTCCTGCTCGCGACGACCCCGAGCGGGCCGGCCGCGGCCGAAGGGGCCGACGGCCGCCGCGCGGGCATCCGGGTCGAGAACTTCGCCCTGCTCGACCAGCGCGGCGCATTCCACGAGCTGCACGCGCTGGCCGATCGCCGCGCCATCGTGCTCTTCATCCACGGCAACGGCTGCCCGATCGCTCGCCACGCCCTGCCGATGCTCGGCGCGCTGCGTGAGGAGTTCGCGGGCCGAGGCGTGAGCTTCCTGCTGCTGAACGCAAACCTCCAGGACGATCGCGCGTCCGTCGCCGCCGAGGCCCGCGAGTTCGGTGTGGACCTCCCGATCCTGCTCGACGAGACCCAGCTCGTGGCCGAGGCACTCGGCGTCACGCGCACGGCCGAGGCGATCCTGATCGATCCGCGGACCTGGCGGGTCGTCTATCGCGGGCCCGTCGACGATCGTCTCCACTACCAGACCCAGCGCCCGGCCCGCGAGACCTGGCTCCGCGACGCCCTCGTCGCGCTGCTCGAGGGCGGGGAAATCGAGACCCCGGTCCGCGATGCACCGGGCTGTCTCATCCTGCTGCCGGGGGCGGACCGCGCGGCCCACGCCTCGATCTCCTACTCCGAGACGGTCGCCCCGCTCCTCGCGCGCCGCTGCCGCAGCTGCCATCGCAGCGGTGGAATCGCGCCGTGGGCGATGACCGACTACGCCATGGTCCGCGGCTGGTCACCGATGATGCGCGAGATGATCCGCACCCGGCGCATGCCGCCCTGGCACGCGGATCCCGCCGTGGCGCGCTTCGCCAACGACGTGTCCCTCGACGTCGAGGAGGCGCGCACCCTCGTGCACTGGATCGAGGCGGGCGCGCCGCGGGGAGAGGGCCCGGACCCCCTCGCCGAGAGCCCGGCGCCGCAGCCGCCCTTCTGGGCCCTAGGAGAGCCCGACCTCGTCATCGAGGTGCCGCCCCAGACGATTCCCGCCACGGGTGTCGTGCCGTACCGCTACGAGACGACCGACGTTCCGGTCGAGCGCGACGTCTGGATCCGCGGCGTGGACCTGCGGCCGTCGAACGCGCGCGTCATGCACCACGGGCTGGCCTGGATCCAGTATCCGTCCGGCCACGCCGGCACGGGCGTGCAGGGTCCCCGCTTCACGCGCGGCATGTTCGCCGCATACGTTCCCGGCCGCGACGTGAAGCCCTTTCCCGAGGACA
>JANQFA010000002.1 GCA_028278065.1 Myxococcota bacterium | reverse complement strand
CGCGGTTGGGCCGACAGCGCTACCTGGTGGGCGACCGGCTCAGCGAGGCCGACTGGCGGCTCTTCACCACCCTGGTCCGCTTCGATGCGGTCTACGTCGGCCACTTCAAGTGCAACCGGCGGCGCATCGCCGACTACCCGCACCTCTCGGGCTACCTGCGCGAGCTCTACCAGGCGCCCGGCGTGTCCGAGACGGTGAGCTTCGAGCACATCAAGCGCCACTACTACCAGAGCCACACCACGATCAACCCCACCGCTGTGGTTCCCGCGGGCCCCGAGCTGGATCTCGACGCCCCGCACGGACGCGGCTAGATCGGCTCCACCGAGCAGAGGGTGTACTTCGCGTGCGGGCAGCCGCTGATCGGGTCGCGGTCCCGCGCGTCGATCAGCTCGTTGCAGTTGCCGCCCTGGACGACGAGCTCGCCGTTCTCGTCCGGGTAGGCGGCCCCGAAGCCGTTGGGGATCCAGACGTGTCCCGGGAGGCACCTGGCGTCGAGCGCCGCCGGCAGCACCAGCTCGCCCCGGTGGGTGGCCACGCGCACCGCGTCCCCCTTGGCGATGCCGAGCCGCTCGGCGTCGACCGGTGCCAGGTGCAGCTCGCAGTGGGGTCCGCGGCCCTTGCGCCAGGCCGGGTCGCGCTGGATCGTGTTCGCGGTCCAGCGCGTGCGCAGCCCTGCCGCCAGCACGAAGGGGCGCTCCGCGTCGGTCTGCGGCTCGCTGTCGACGGCGCGCGCGATCTCCTCGAGCATCGGCTCCGGTGCCAGGCGGACGCGGCCGTCGGGGTGATTGAGGTTCCCGGCCAGTGGATTCTCGGCGTCGGCCCTGGCGATCTCCACGCCTTCCGGGTGGTCCATGATGCGCCGGAAGAGCTCGGCGCCGAGCTCGAAGGGATTGGCGTCCTTCCAGTCGTCGCCGAGGCTGCGCAGCACCGACTCGCGCCGCATGAAGGCGTTCTGGTGGGCCTGCGCCCAGACGGCGACGAGAGCGGGTGAGGGAAGGTGCTCGCCCAGGGTGCGGTAGCCCCAGAAGATCACCTTGGCTTCGTTCCCGCCGCTCGCTTCCTGCAGCGCCGCGAAGTAGGCGGCCGCGCCGGCGGGCTCGAGGGCGTTCCGAGCCAGCTGGTGGAGCTTCTCGGGCGGCTCGCCCACCAGGCCCATGCCCTCGACCAGGCGCGCGTAGATCTCGGGCTCGGGGAGGGCCTCCTCCGGACCGGGCAGGACGGGCGGACGGAGCTGGACGTAGACCTCCGGGTAGCCTTTGGGGAAGCCCGCAGTCTCCCACTTCTCGTAGCCGACCGGGGTGGGCAGCACGTAGTCGGCGAGCATCGCCGTCTCGGTCATGGTCGGCTCGATCACGACCAGGAGATCGAGCTTCGCACAGGCCTCCCGCCACAGCGAGGTGTCGGAGAAGGAGAGCAGGGGGTTCGCGCCCTCGACCACCGCCGCGCGCATGCGCTCCGGGTGGTCCACGAGCACTTCCTCGGGAGCCAGCGTGGGCGAGAACATCCCGAACCCGCCCAGGGCCGAGATCGCCTGGATGCCCGAAGCGAGGGCGCGCTCCGGCTCCTCGAAGCGCTTGGGCGAGAGGTGCGGCGGTGTAGCGGTCTCCATGAAGACCATCCCGCCCGGCCGACCCACGTTGCCGGTCAGGATGGTGAGGATGCGGATCAGGTAGGAGACCAGCGTCGAGAATGGAGTCTGCTCGACGGCCAGGTCCCACATGATGGCGGCGGGCTCTCCCGAGGCGAGCTCGTCGGCGACGGCGTGGATCTCGTCGACGCGGAGACCGCAACGGCGCGCCATGGTGGGGACGTCCACGCTCTCGAGGGCGCCGCGCAGGGCGTCGAAGTCCTGCGTCTTGTCCTGGACGAAGGCCGCGTCGAGCATGCCCTCGTTGGCGACGAGGCTCTTGGCGACGGCGAGGAGGAACCAGACGTCCGCACCGGGCGCCACGCGCACGTGGCGGTCGGCGGCCCGGCTGGTCTCGGTCTCGCGCGGATCCACGACGACCAGACGCCGCTCGGGGTCCTCCGCAAACGCCTTGAAGTAGTCGTTGGCGGCGTGGCCCCGGTTGCTGATGCGGGGATTGCTGCCCATCACGACCAGCGTCTTCGTCCTGGGCTGGTCCGGGTGGAAGAAGACCGTGGGGGTCGAGTCGAAGAGCCAGTGGTCCACCAGGAAGTGCTGGTGCTTCTCCTGGGCGAAGGCGTTGAACCACTTCTTCGAGCCGACGGCGTTGAGCCAGGTGAGTCCGTACGCCGCGTCCATGTGATTGGCCTGGCCGCCGATCCCGATGAGTCCGATGGCGCGCGGCCCGTGCTCCTCGCGGATGCTGGAGAGGCGCGCGCAGATGTCCTCGAGGGCCTCGTCCCAGGAGACGCGCTCGAAGCTCCCGTCCTCCTTGCGCCGGAGCGGGTGCTCGAGGCGCTGCTCGTGGTGCGCGTAGTGGGCGATCTGGAAGCCCTTGTTGCAGACGTAGCCGTGGGTGATGGGATTGGACTCGTCGGCGCGGACGTCGGCGATGCGCCCGTCCACCACGTCGACCCGCAGCCCGCAGTTGTGGCTGCACAGCACGCAGACGGTGGGCTGGTCGGAGGCGTTCAGGGGGAGCGGGGTCCGCGAGACGGAAGCGGGAACCGGGCGGGTGGGGGCGGTCATCGGGCCTCCTTGCCTGTGCGTCGGGTTCGGGTTCTGGTTCTCGGATTGGGCGGCACACCGGGCGGCGCCGCGTCGCGCGGTCCGTTCCAGAGCGGCCGCATCTCGCGCGGGTCGAGCGGCTCGTGGCACTCGGAGCAGGTCAGCACCGGCGTGGTCTCGTGACCGCAGGTCCGGTGCTCGATGGCGATCGGCGGGCCGTCGTCGTGGGCCATCCAGCGGTCGCCCCAGCGGGTGAGACTCACGACCACCGGATAGAGGTCCACCCCCTTCTCGGTGAGGCGGTACTCGTGGCGCCGCGGCCGCTCGGAGTAGAGGCGCCTCTCGAGGATGCTTTCCTCCACCAGCTTGGTGAGGCGCGTCGAGAGCAGGTGCGGCGAGATCCCCAGCGAGCGCTCGAAGGCCTCGAAGCGGCGCGCGCCCAGGAAGCAGTCGCGGAGTACCAGCAGGGTCCAGCGGTCGCCGACCACCGAGAGGGTGCGGGCGACGGAGCAGGGGAGGTCGCAGATCTCGTCCCAGCGCACGGCCGCATGGTAACTTCAGTATTTGAAGTGAGTCAAGGCGCCCCGGGCCTGCGGCCCCAGGACGCCCCGGCCCCTGGCACGCGGCTACTTCGCGGTGATGGTCGCCCTCTTGATGCGCGCATCGCCGGTGGGCCGCCCGCTGCGCGTTCCCTTCTGCTCGAGCGCCTTCACCGTGGCCATGCCCTCGACCACCTCGCCGAAGATCGTGTGCTTGCCGTCGAGATGGGGCGTGGGCACGAAGGTGAGGAAGAACTGGCTGCCGTCGGTGTTGGGTCCGGCGTTGGCCATGCTGAGAAGCCCCGGGCGATCGTGCTTCACCTTGGGATCGAACTCGCCGGAGTAGCGGTAGCCGGGGCCGCCGCGACCCGTGCCGAGCGGATCTCCCCCCTGGGCCATGAAGCCGTTGATGATGCGGTGGAACTTCGTCCCGTCGTAGACGCCCAGGCGCGTGAGGTAGATGGTGCTCGAGACGTGCATGGGCGCCACGTCCGGCATGAGCTTGATCTTGATGGATCCCGAGGTGGTCTCCAGGTTCCAGAAGTACTCCGTGCCCTTGGGGAAGCGCAGGCGCGGGGGCTTCTTCAGCTTGGTCTTCCAGTCCGCGACGGTCTTGTCGACCTTCGCCTCCGCGATGAAGCGGTCCATCTCGGCGATCGCCGGATCGTCCGCGGCCAGCGCCACACTCGAGAAGAGACCCACGACCGCGGCCAGGATGGCCGGGGTCAGCACTCGACGGATTCCCTGGTTCATGCATCCTCCTCTGGAGCGCGGGAGCCTATCATGTCCCCGGCACTTCCCCAGGAGGAATTCCATGTCTTCGGATCGGAACGGGATCGGGCGATGACCGAGCTCGGCTACGCCGCCTGGGACGCGGACAATCACTACTACGAGGCCCTCGACGCCTTCACCCGCCACCTCGACCCGGCGATGGCCTCGCGTTGCGTGCAGTGGGCCGAGATCGACGGACGCCAGTACCACGTGGTCGGGGGACGCGTCAGCCACGCGGTGAAGAACGCCACCTTCGATCCGATCGCGATGCCCGGTGCGCTCGCCAGCTACTTCCGCGGCAACCCCGACGGCAAGAGCCCGCTGGAGCTGATGCGCGCGCGCGAGCCCATCCCGGACGCGTACCGGGCCCCGGACGCTCGGCTCGCGGCGATGGACGAGCAGGAGCTCGAGGCCATGTGGCTCTTCCCCACTCTCGGCGTCCTCTACGAGGAGCTCCTCAAGCACGACACCGACGCGGTGCTCGCCACCTTCCGCGCCTTCAACCGCTGGCTGGCGGACGACTGGGGCTTCGCGACCGAGGGCCGGATCTTCGGCGCTCCCTACGTCACGCTGGCCGACGTCGACTTCGCCTGCAGCGAGCTCGAGTGGATGCTCGAGCGCGGAGCGCGCGTGCTCGTCATGCGGCCGGCGGCGGTCTGGACCCGGAACGGGCCTCTGTCGCCCGCCCACGAGACCTTCGATCCGTTCTGGGCGCGGGTGAACGAGGCGGGCATCGTGGTCGTCGCCCACGCCGGCGACAGCGGCTACACGACCCATGGCTACACGAGAGACGGCTTCGGGGCCACGTTCGAGGGAGGGGGCTGGAAGCCCAACATCAAGAGCTTCAGCATCGAGCGGGCCGCCTACGACTTCCTCATCACGCTCAGCTACGAGAAGCTCTTCGAGCGCTTCCCGAACCTGCGCCTGGCCTCGGTGGAGAACGGCTCCGAGTTCCTTCCGGACCTCTTCCGCAAGCTGCGCCAGTCCGCGGCGCGGATGCCGGGCTACTACAAGGAGGATCCCGTCGAGAGCTTCCGCGAGCACGTCTGGATGAACCCGTTCTGGGAGGACGACGTGAACGAGGTGGTGGAGCTGATGGGCGCCGACCGGGTCATCTTCGGCTCGGACTGGCCCCACATCGAAGGCATGCCCCGGCCGCTCGACTACGTCACCGAGCTGGGCGCCTTCGACGACGCGACCCGCCGCAAGATCCTGCGCGAGAACACCCGGTCGCTCACCCGGCCGCGCCCGTCCTGAGGCGCCGCGCTCGGCTCGGCTCGCCGCTGGTGTCGCTGGAGAGGAGCAGCAGGGAGAACGCGTAGAAGGCGCACAGGGCCAGCAGCGCGACGCCCTCGCCGTTGGCGATGTCGAGTGCCGGCGCCTCGTGCGGAGCGACACCGCCGCCTGTCGCCAGCCGGCTGGCCCCGATCACGAGGCCGCCGCCGAGGCTCGCGGGGACCGCGATCCAGAGCCCGAGGGTCCGGTTCGTCTCAGTCGGAAACGTACCCGAGAGCACGTAGCTGATCCCGCAGCGCGGGGTCCGCGTCTCTTCCCACGTCCAGGTCGGCGACTCCGCTCCGGGCGAGCGATGACCGCTGGGCGCGCAGCAGGGCGAGCATTCGTCTGGCCTCGGCGGCCTCCACTGCGGCGAGGTCGAAGCGTTCGTCGGGATCGTGATCCAGGTCGTAGAGGGAGACGTCGACCTCGGGAACCGGGCCTCCCGCCTCCTCGACGATGACCTTGTGCGTGTCGGTGCGCAGGGCGATCAGGCTCCTTCCCTGCGAGCGCAGCTCCGCGTAGGCCGGGCGCCCTGCCGCCTCCTCGCCGCGCATGAGGGGCGCCAGGCTGCGCCCCTCCAGCTCGCTGGGGACTTCCACCCCCGCGAGATCGAGCAGCGTGGGCATCACGTCCACGAGGCGGACCTGGGTGCCGACCCGTCGAACGGGCCACTCGGTGCGCCGATCGCGGATGATGAGTGGCACGCGGAGCAGCTCGTCGTGGAGGTGGTGCTGGTGCACTCCCAGGTGTCGGGGATTGCGATCGCCGAGGTCCTCGCCGTGGTCCGAGGTCACGGCGACCACCGAATCGTCCGCCAGTCCGGCGGCGTCGAGTGCCGCCAGCAGACGGCCCACCGCGGCGTCGGCCGCGTGCACACCGCCGTCGTAGAGGGCGCGCACGTAGGCGCGCTCGACCGGGCCCGCATCCACGCGTCCCTCCCGCACCGCCTGCGCGTCCGTCACCTCGTAGCTCTCGCCGAGAACGCCCCGCGGCAGGGACCCGGCCCAGCGCCCGCGGCGGTAGGGGAGGTGGACCTCGTAGGTGTGCACCATCAGGAAGAAGGGGCGCTCCTGGTTGGTCTCGAGCCAGGCGATCGCCGCGTCGAAGGTCGCCTCGACCCCGCCGGCGACCGCGCTCTCGGGCACCTCTTCGTCGGTCACCAGGCGCGTCTCGCCGGGGCGCTCCCAGAAGTGGTCGAAGCCGCGGTCCATTCCGAAGCGCGCCGAGACGTAGGCGCCTTCGGTGAAGGCGGCGGTGGCGAATCCCGCGCTGCGCAGCGGCTCGAGGAGCGAGTGCTGCAGGCGGGCTCCCCGGAAGGTCTGCTTCGAGGGGTAGCGGCCCGACAGCAGGCCGACGAAGCCCGGCAGGGTCCACGAGGCATGGCTCGTCGCCTGCTCGAAGAGGACACCCTCCTCGGCCAGCGCGTCCAGATGGGGGGAGGACGGGCGCGGGTTCCCGTAGACCGAGAGCCCGTCCGCGCGCAGGGTGTCGAGCACCACCAGCACGACCGCACGCGGCGGGGCGGGCGGCGCCTGGCTGCGGCCGCAGGCGACCAGCGCCAGCCCCGCCGCGAGGAGCGCCGCAACCCGCTGGCCGGGGCGCGTGGACGGCGCGCGGCCGAGTCGGGGCACGGCTCAGCGGCTCCGCGCCCCGGCGCGTCGCGCCTCGGCGAGGAGGCGTTCGATCTGCGGCGCGTACGGACCCTCGAGCGCCAGCGCGCGCTCCAGCACCTGGATCTCGCGCGCGTGCTCGCCGCGCGCGTTGTGGGCGCGCGCCAGGCGCATGAGATTCGCCTCGGTGAGTCGCTCCACTCCGTCCGCTTCGCGGATGCGACGCAGCGCCAGCTCGCGCACCAGCGCCTGGAACTCGGGCTCCGAGCGGATCGGCGCGAAGGCGGGCTCGTCGAGCAGGTTCTCGATGCCCCGCCGGTTGTCCGACGTGGCGATGCGCAGCGAGGCCAGCGCGGCCTGCACGTCGCCCTCCCGTGCGGCACTGCGCGCGCGGTAGTAGTGGGCGGTCCGCCCCTCCGGATAGTGGAGCATGCTGTCGGCGAGGAGCAGGGCGTCGGCGCGCCAGAGCGAGGCTCGTTGATGGCTCCACGCGGAGAACCCGACGATGGCCACGAGGGCCAGGGCCATGGCGACGCGCTCCGTCGCCCGTCGCCGTTCAGCGGGAAGCCGGGCGACGACCTCCTTTCCGGCCAGGAGGGTCCCGCCGATCAGGCCGGGCAGGATGAAGTAGAGGTAGCGGTCGGCCATCGGGTAGAGGAAGGGGAATATCTGGGCGACGGGGACGAAGGAGCCTGCTGCCAGCAGCCACCATGCCGCCTCCTCGCGGCGCTGCCAGAGCGCCCATCCCGTGCGCGCGGTGAGCGCCACACCGGCGACCAGGGCGAAGATCACCCACGGATCGAGGAGCGAGGTGACGGGGGCGGGCTCGTGGAAGGCGGATACGCCCCAGCCTGTCGCCGCCATCGCCAGGTAGCGCGCGCCGATCCAGGCGGTGGTGGCGGTGCGCACCAGCGGCTCCTGGGAGATCGGGGCGACGCTCTGGTTGGCGTGCTGGAAGGCGGCGAACTGCGTGAGGGCGAAGAGCGCGAACACGGTCGCCCAGGCGACGAGAGTCCTCCAGCGCGCGTCCTCTCGACCGCGCGCGCGGATCCACTCCATCGCGATTGCCACGGGCAGCGCGATGGCGGCCATCGCCTTGGCCGTAAGCGCCAGCGCGAAGGCGACGCTGGCGGCGAGGGGGTGGCGGGTCCGCAGCAGCAGAGCGGTCAGCATGAGGACGAACGCCGAGACCGTCTTGACCTGCGAGATCCAGCCGACCGCCTCGACGTTGGCCGGGTGCACCACGAAGAAGGCGCCCCCGGCCAGGGCGGCGGTCGATCCCACGCCTGCCTCGATGAGGAGAGCCACGAGCAGGAGGGAGCCCAGGGCGTGCAGGACGATGTTGCAGAGGTGGTAGCCGGTTGTCCACTCGCCGAACGCCTGCCACTGGGCGGCGTGGATGAGAAGATGGGTGGGAGCGTAGTTGGCCGTCATCATCGTGACGTCCGAGCGAGGGTCGAGGATCTCGACCAGGTGGGCCGGAACCGGGTCCTTCACCCAGAGGTTGGTTACCAGGTAGTAGAAGTCGTCGGACACGAAGGGTCCGGTCAGGGACGGTCCGTGAACCAGCAGCCCCAGCAGCAGGAAGCCGGCAGCGGCTGCGGCGACCGTCCGGCGGCGCCGGGGGATCTGCGCGCCGGGCTGCGGTTTGGTCGTGCGTCTGGCCATTGGGGCTCCCGGCGTCGGAACCGTATCACACGAGCGCCGCTAGACTGCACCCCGTGAGCCGAAGCAGGAAGGGCAGCCGCAACACACGCGCGCGCGCTCAGGCGGCGCGTGCTGCATCGGGGCCCGGCTCGCGCGC
>JANQFA010000266.1 GCA_028278065.1 Myxococcota bacterium | reverse complement strand
CGGGCGGCCTCGTCGGGGTGCGACGCGGCCAGCGAGCGCAGGACGAAGGACAGGGGCTTCGTCGCCATGGAGAACCTCCCAGGGTGAGTGCGAGCCGCTTCCGCGCCTCAGCGGGTCGAGGACATCGACGGCCCCGAGGGCGAAGCGCAGGGCCTTGGCGAGCTTGCCACGACCGACGAGGTGGCCACCAGGGGCGCCTGCTCGGCGGCCGGCTACCGAGTTCGCTTTGCCATCCAGAGAGCGCGCAGGAGGGCCTCCCGGTCCCGGGCCGGCACGTCTTCCTGGATCCCCAGGCGAGCGCGGAGCGCGTCCACGGCTCTGTTGAGGAACTCCTCGGCCTGCTCCGCGGGGAGGGTCTCGAGGCGTCGCAGGGTCTGGCGGACCAGCGTCATCTCCTCGTCCCCGAGTCGTTCCAGCTGCTCTCGGCGGAGCCGGAAGCGCGCGACGTCGGCGTCCGTCCCGTCGACCAGGGGCGGCGCGGCCTGGGGGCGGTCCAGACGGACGACGACCGTCCCGGCCGCCAGATCGCCGAGGCGCTTTGCGTCCCGGCTCACCAGCATGGCGACCAGCCCCGTGAGGTAGGAGGAGGGCAGCACGTCGACGACGCGCAGGAAGTTCCGCGCGAGCGAGGCGCCGATGCTGAGGGGGCGCCCCCCATCCTCCATCACCCGGAGGCCCAGCAGCTTTTTCCCGAGCGACCCTCCGCCGCTGATCGTCTCCCACGTGACGAACCACAGGATCTCGGCGAACGTCGAGAGGATCACCCAGAAGGCCACCACAGCCAGCATCACGGCCCGGAGTTCGTCCTCGCTCGGGTTGTCCTGCGCGAGTCCCGGCAGCTGGTCCCGCAGCCAGGTGCCGATTCCGGAGAGCGCCGGGAAGACGAGGAACAAGAGGAACACGAGCAGCAGGATGGTCGTCTGGAGCGCGATCGCATCGGCCGCGTAGGCGAGCATTCGACTCGTCGGCCCTGCCAGCGGGAGGTGGAGGGCCACCGCATCGGGCGAGCGCACCACTTGACTCGGCTGCAGGACCGTGATTCGGTCACCCGGTGAGCTCATCCAGCGCCTCTCCGTTCGGGCGGCTCGATCTCGACGAGCTCGGCCTCTTCGAACGTCTGGTGGGGCGGTGCGAGGAGGCCGGTCCCGACGGCCTCACATTCGAAGAGCTGCGCGAGCTGGCACTGATCTACCGCCGCGCGACGGCGCAGCTGGCCCTTCTCCGCGATCGGGATCGGGACCCGGAGGCGGTCCGCTACCTGAATGCTCTCTGTGTTCGTGCCCACTCGGTTCTCGCCGTGTCACAGCCGCCGCCCAGGACTGCACTCCTGCCTCGCTTCCGGGAGGTCATCGGCAGGACATGGCCCGCCCAGTGCCTAGTGTGGCTCTTGCTGGCCACGGGTGTCTACGTCGGCGCCGTCGTGGTCGCCAAGGACCCCAAGGCCACCTATGCCCTCATGCCTGTGTCTCTCGGCTATACGCCTGCCCGGCTGGACCGCCTCATCGGATCGGAGCAGGAGCGCGGCGCCTTCCTCTCCCCCGATGCCACGCCGATCGGTGACAATGTGCTCTTCGGATCCCAGCTCTTCGCGAACAACACCCGTGTAGGGATGTTCGCGATGGCTGGAGGAGTCCTCGCGGGCGTTCCGACCATCGTCCTCACGGTCTACAACGGGGCGATCCTCGGTGCTTTTGCCGCGACGTTCTGGGTGCCTCCCCATCGCGTCGAGTTCCTCGCGTGGCTCCTTCCCCACGCGATTCCGGAGTTCGCCGCGATCGCGCTGTGCGCAGCCGCCGGACTGCTTCTGGGTGCGCCGCTCGTAGGCGGTGGGCGTCGCGGGCGAGCGGCAGCGTGGCGGGATGCCACACAATCGGCACTCGTCCTGTTCGCCCTGGCCGTACCGCTCTTCATCGCCGCCGCGCTCATCGAGAGCTTCGTGCGGGAGTCGGCCCTGGGGACGACGGCCCGTCTGCTGGTCGCGGCGGGCTCGGGATCGGTGGTGCTGTGGCTCTTCGTTGCTTCCGGTCGCGCGCGCCGTCGGCCCGTGAAGGTGGGCTGGCTGGACCAGGCCGGCCCTACGACGCCTGGCGTAGCGCCAGGTAGCGGTTCAGGGTCTCGCCGGTGACCTCGCTCGGAGCGAGGTCCAGCGTCTGGACGGCGGCCCGCTGTAGCCGAAGCAGGACCCGCTGTCTGTGGTGGGCGAGGTCGCCCAGCACGATACGCCGGAGGAAGTCGGCCGCGCCCCCAGCGGACCGCGGCGCTCGCGGATGGACCTCGTTCAAGAGCGGGTCGCGCAGGGCCACGAGCAGGACGCGATGGTGACGGGCCAACGCGGCCAGCGAGGCGAGCAGCGGGGTTGCCTCCAGCTCCACGAAGTCGGTGAGCACGACCACCAGGGAGCGCTGTCGCTGGCGGGCGGCGAGCCCGCGCACGAGAGCCTGGAAGTTCGGCTCGACCGGCTGGGGCTGCGCCGGACGCAGGAAATCCAGCATGGCTCCGAAGTCGGCTCGTCGGCATCGCGGAGCGAGGAAGCCGTGCAGCCGGTCGTCGAAGAGCGCCATCGCGACGCGATCCCCGCTCACGAGCCCCGCGTACCCGAGCACCAGGGCCGCATCGACGGCGTAGTCCAGCTTGGTGCGACCCGCGATCCTGGCCGCCATCAGGCGGCTCGAGTCGAGGGCGATCACGACGTTGTGGTTCCGTTCGTGCTGGTACTGGCGGACGACGGGCCGCCCGCGTCTGGCGGAGGCGGCCCAGTCGAGGCGGCGAGGGTCGTCGCCGGGCACATAGTCTCGTAGGGACTCGAAGTCGAGGCCCTCGCCCCGACGCGGCGAGACCTTGGCCCCGAGCCGCTCGAGGAGCTTGCGGGGATCCAGAGCGCGGCTACGCAGCAGGCCGTGTGCGTCCGGATACACGCGGAGTCGGTGATCTCCGTGGGCTTCGATGCGGCGATGCCAGAGTCGAAGCGGCGAGGCGCTGAACGCGACGCCCCGTCCGAAGTCGTGGTCGCCGCGTCGCAGCGGGCGGATCGCGTAGTGGCCGGAAGCCGTTCCCCCCGGGCCCACATCGATCGTCAGCTGCTCGCCTTCCGCCTCGATCTCCCGCGGCGGCGCGTCCAGGACCCGGACCGAAACGTCGCGTCGCGACGGGTTCTGCACCCGCAGCACGACCGTGGTGCGCGTCCCGATGACCGAGCGTGCCGGGAGCTCGCGCGACACCTCCGCTGCGGGCTCGCGCCAGCACAGGATCCAGTCGATGGCGGCGAGGCCGCAGGCGAGGGCGGCGCTGAGCCCGAGCACCGTGCCCGGGACCTGACTCGGCAGCAGAATCAGTGTCAGGGCCAGCCAGCCGGCCGCGACGAGGAGAGTGTTTCCGCTGGGGCTCCAGGTCATCTGGGCACCGGGACGGCCTGCAGGGTGTTCCCCAGGACGTCGTCCGGCGTGCGGCCCTCTACCTCGGCCGCCGGATCGATCAGCACCCGATGTCGGAGGGCTGGAAGGAACATCTCCTGGACATCGTCGGGAAGCGCGAAGTCCCGGCCCTCCAGCGCCGCGTTCGCCTTGGCGGCGCGCAGCAGCATCACGCCGGCACGCGGCGAGGCCCCGAGCGCGTAGTTGAGATCGTCGCGGGTCGAACGGACGAGCGCGGATACATACGCGGTCAGGTCGTCGCGAACGATCACGCGGTCGACCAGCTCGCGCGCCGCATCGAGATCCGGCGCCGACAACACCGGTTCGACCCGCTCGGAGCGAGGTTCGGGTGCGTGCTGGCTGCGCAGGATCTGGCGCTCTTCCTCCTCGCTCGGGTAGCCGATCTGGATCTTGAACAGGAAGCGGTCGAGCTGGGCTTCGGGAAGGGGATAGGTGCCTTCCTGTTCCACCGGATTCTGGGTGGCGAAGACGCAGAAGTAGGGGCCCAGTTCGTGGCGTTGCCCGTCGACGGTCGCGCTGCGCTCCTGCATCGCTTCGAGGAGCGCCGCCTGGCTCTTTGCGGATGCGCGGTTGATCTCGTCCGCCAGCAGGAGATCGGTGAAGAGCGGCCCTTCCCGGAAGCGCGCTGCGCCTCCTTCGAGAAGCGTGGTTCCGATGACGTCGCTCGGCAGGAGGTCCGGCGTGAACTGGATCCGACCGAAGCGGATTCCGACGGCCCGGGCCAGCTCCTTGACGAGCAGCGTCTTGGCGAGGCCGGGCACGCCCTCGATCAGACTGTGGCTGGAGCACAGGAGGGTGCAGTAGAGCTGGCGCACCACGGCTTCCTGTCCGACGACGGATTCCGCCACCGCGCTGCGCAGGCCCCGGAAGCCCTCCGCGACGGACGTCATGTCGATCGACTCGGCACTCAACGGCAGATCTCCTTCACGATTCGATCGAGCTCTCTCGCGTTCTGCAGCCAATCGTCCCGGCTCAGCGCCATCTCCCGGCCGGAGAGCCGATCGAGCTCGGCGGGCGCCGCACGCTGCTCGGCGCGGAGCTGGTCCAGCAGTCGCTCGGAGGGGACCTCCGGCGCCAGCCCGAAGTGCGCCCGGATCCGATCCAGCGATAGCTTGCGGTAGCGCTCCGCCAGCTGGCTCCAATCCCGGCTGCGGCCGTACAAAGTGGTGAGCCCCGCCACGAAGGTCTCGAGCGCCGGCGCGACGCTGGGGTCCTCGTCGGGCAGGGCCTGGGGAACGGCGGCGTGACGCCACGCCCACAGGCCCCCCAGCACGACCAGGCCGACGAAGACCGGCACGGTGCCCGCGCGGGCCAGCACCCGGACTCCGCTCTCGGCGAGGCGCATCCCGTGAGCGGCCTCGTCGATTCGCGGCGCTCCCAGGGCACGGACCAGATCGACCGCGAAGAGCACGCCTTCGCCTCCATCCAGCCAGCGATTCTGCAGGAACGACCCGTCGGCCACCACGAAGAGCCGCCCGCCGTGGACGGCGCGCTCGAGGAGGAAGGGCTCGCCGTCGAGGTGGGCGCGCGGTGTCCATCCCAGCGTCTCTACGAAGGTAGCCAGCTCCGGGACCTCGAGAGTTCGGGAGGCGTCGGCGAGCAGCGTATCGATGGTCTGGGAGATCGCCTCGCCCGGGAAGAAGCCCCGGCCTTCCTCGTCTCGGACATCTCGCTCGTGGTCGCCGGGGTCGGACCCGGACACCTCCATCGGGAAGAGGCGCCCGGGCACAGGCGTTCCGGCCAGGCTGTCACAGGCGTCGGGCTCGGGTGCGCTGAGCCGCCACTGCGCGGCGAGGAAGACCACCGCGCTGCCACCGCGCCGGAGGAAGCCCTCGAGCGCGGCCGCATACGCCGGCTCGGCCTCCGGGTCGCCGGTGCGGCACAGGTACCAGGGCTCGATGAACCAGAGCGGTCGGTCGGTCGGTCCGGCCCCGTGAGGCTCGTAGCTCCGCGCGACCGGCACGCCCAGCCCGGTCAGGACGTCGAAGAGCGCACGGTGGCCACCCGAGATGGTCCCGAAGCTGGTCGCCGTCCTCAGCCGCCCGTCCTCGCTGAACGCCAGGGCGATGGAGCCGAGCACGAGGATCGCGAAGACGGTGACCGCCGTCGTGCGGCTCACGCTCGCCCCCACCGGGCGCTCAGCCGTCCGTGCAGCTGCTTCCACAGGTCGTACATCTCCCGCTGGTTGCTCCCGTCGCGGAAGACCGCGCGTTCCAGCCGGTCGAGCAGCTGCTCGAAGGTGATTCGATCGCTGTCGTCGATGGGTGCCGTTGCGAGCGCCTCGCGCACGGCCCGCCCCGCATCGCCGCGGCCCAGGTGCAGGACTTCGTGACCGATCAGGATCTCCAGGCAGACGAGGTGGATCTGGCGTGCCGCATCGAGATAGCGGCCCTCGTCGGCCAGCGCGGCCGCCTCGGCCACCCGGTCGCGCTGCGCTCTGCGTCGGGGCGCGCCGTCCTCCGGCTCGGGGGCCCGCAGCGCCGCGCGGATCGAGACCGCGATGTGCGCGATCAGCACCAGGAGCAGGCCGACGAGGCCCAGGAACACGGCCCAGAAGAGGGCGGGTGCCGTGACGGCGAGCGCGTCCATCCAGGTCTGGAACGCGTCGAACCACTCGCGGAGATCTTCGAACAGGTCCAGCCAGGCCGCGTCGTCCCGGTGGCGCCACGCGTACTCCGGCCGGCTGAGCACCTCGGACGTCATCCGCAGCACTTCGTCGTCGGGGGTGAACTCGACTGCGCGCGTGCCCCTAGGCGGCAGGGGAGGGTGCCTCCGATCGTTCCTCCACGATCCGGGACAGGTGCTCCAAGTCGAAGGCCTCCTTGCGACATCGGAGGTCGAAGTAGAACAGCACGCCTACCGCGGAGTAGAAGCCGAAGCCCGCCGCCTGAGCAACGGCCGACGCGATCGGGTAGACGATCGGGATCGAAGACAGGGCCAGGTCCACACCTGACGAGAGCAGCGCCGTCAAGATGAAGCTGGCCAGGAAGACCCCGATACCGCGGCCGATGTTGTCGCGCATGAGGTCTCGGCTGCGCTGGAGCGCCTTGACCCCGAAGCGGCCCTCGAGGACGACGATCTGGTTCACCAGCATGAAGGCGAGCATGAAGTAGATCCCGGGGATGATCAGGAGGATGAATCCCCCTGCGACGGCCAGCGAGTAGAGCAGGAACGTCCCCAGGAGTGGGAGCAGGATCGAGACGGCGCGCCGCAGGCAGTCGCCGACGACCACCTCGCGGCCCAGGTACACCTGGCCGAGCCCGTGCGTGATCGCCGCGGTCACGATCGGCGACAGAAGAAGGGCGAGGAGCACCATGCCGATGCCGATGGCTGCCACCCGCATCGTCGCATCGGGGGAGTTCCCGGCCGCCTCGACGACGCCTTCGAGCAGGACACCGAGGAAGGTGAGGGGCAGATACAGGATCAGCCCCACTCCCAGGATCAACGAGAAGTGGTTGCGGACGAGCCGCAGCCCCTGGTCGAGGATCTCTGAAAGAGAGAGCGCTCGTACCTCGTACGTCATCACGTCACCCCCCGGCGGGTCCCCGCCGGATCCGCAGGGACGGCCGCGTCGTGTTTTCGGGGGGCTGTCCCATTCTACACCGGCTCGCGGCGGGGATGGGATGGGTTTCGTGTGACGTGACGAGGCGAACGGGAGACCGGGCGGCCTCGTCGGGGTGCGACGCGGCCAGCGAGCGCAGGACGAAGGACAGGGGCTTCGTCGCCATGGAGAACCTCCCAGGGTGAGTGCGAGCCGCT
>JANQFA010000129.1 GCA_028278065.1 Myxococcota bacterium | reverse complement strand
CGCTACGCGCGCACGGCGTGGCGGATCAGGTCGACCGCGGCGTCGATGATGTCGTCCGAGTCGGGGAAGCCCGGCTCGCGGCGGTAGGCGCGGCCCGAGTAGTCGGACTGGAGCTGGCAGATGACGTCGGCCGCGCCGGTCACGTCGAGGTCGGCGCGCAGCTCGCCGCTCTCGACACCGCGGCGCAGGATGGACGCCACCAGGTCGCGGTGGGGCTGCACGCGGTCGCGACTGGCGCCGCGGATCCGCGAGAGCTGCAGGTCCTGGTCGTCCACCAGCAGGGCGGGCAGCAGCGGATGGGTGCGGCAGAAGGCGACCGAGCGGCGCAGCATGCCCTCCAGCGCATCCAGCGCCGCGACGTCGTCGTCCCGCGGCACCATCTCGCGCACCCAGTCGCGGATGATCTCCTCGAGCACCACCTCGAAGAGGTGCTCCTTGTTGCGGAAGAACTGGTAGAGGAGCCCGTTGGACACCCCGGCGCGCCGAGCGATCTCGCCGACCGTGGCGCCGGCGAAGCCGAGCTCGCCGAAGCAGTCGCGGGCCGCCTCGAGGATGCGGGTGCGGCGCTCCTCGCTGGCCTCCCGGCGGCGCCCGGGGCCCGGGGCTCTGGCAGATTCGGTCACGGTCGGCTCCGCTGGCTGAATGAAGATACCGCATAGCGGTTTCATTGAAGATCCTATCCGAATCGTTCATATTGTGCTGCGACGCGCTGGGGCCGCGACCCCGGACCGGACAGGAGCCCGCCATGGCCGACCTCCCCTTCCGCGCCTTCGACGCGGACCACCACTACTACGAGGCCGAAGACGCCTTCACCCGCCACATCGACCCCCGCATGAAGCGGCGCTGCATGGAGTGGGCGGAGGTCGACGGTCGCAAGCGTCTGCTGGTGGGCGGCAAGATCAACCGCTTCATCCCCAACCCCACCTTCGATCCCGTCGCGAAGCCGGGCGTCCTCGACGAGTTCTTCCGCGGCCGGAATCCGGAGGGCAAGGGGATCGCCGCCCTCTTCGGCGCCCTCGATCCCATCCACCCCGCCTACCGCGATCGCGACGCCCGCGTGGCGCAGCTCGACGATCAGAACCTCGCGGGCGCCTATCTCTTCCCGACCCTCGCCGTCGGGATGGAGGAGTCGCTGAAGGACGACCCGGAGGCCCTCTGCGCCGCGTTCCGCGCCTTCAACCGCTGGCTCGAGGAGGACTGGGGCTTCGGCTACCAGGGGCGGCTCTTCGCCGCGCCCTACATCCCGTTGGCCGACCCCGCCTGGGCCGTCGAGGAGCTGGAGTGGGCGCTGGCGGCGGGCGCACGCATGATCTGCATGACCCCGGGGCCCGTGCGCGGGAGCACCCACGGCTCGCCGGCCGACCCGATCTACGACCCGTTCTGGGCGCGCCTGAACGAGGCCGGCATCACCCTGGCCATCCACTCGGGCGACGCCGGCTACAACCAGTTCGCCGACCTCTACGGCTCGGGCGGCGCCTTCCGCGCCTTCGCGTTCGATCCCCTGCGCATCAGCCTGTCGGCCCACCCGGTGGCGGACAAGCTCGCGGCGATGATCTGCCACGGCCTCTTCACGCGCCATCCGCGTGTGCGCGTCGCGACCATCGAGTGCGGCAGCGAATGGGTGGCCGGCCTGCTGGCCCGCCTGAAGAAGGCGTACGGCCAGATGCCGATGGTCTTCGAGCACGATCCCGTCGAGCAGCTCCGACGCAACGTCTGGGTCTCGCCCTACTACGAGGACGACCTCGAAGGGCTGCGCGGTCTGATCGGGGCCGACCACATCCTCTTCGGATCCGACTACCCTCACGCCGAGGGACTGGCCGTGCCCACCGACTTCATCCACGACCTCAAGGGCTACGACGAGGACGACGTGCGGCGAGTGATGCACGACAACGCGCTCGGGCTCCTCGGGCCCGCGGCGAGCTGACGCCGTGGCCGTGAGCGCGTCGATCGATCCTGCCGTGGAGCTCTCCCCCGAAGGCGCGCGCCTCCTGGAGGCGGCCCGCGGCCTGCGCCGCCGGATCGACGCCAATGCGCGCGAGGCAGGCGATGCGCCGGTCCCGTCGGACACCGTCTCCGCGCTGGCCGAAGCCGACCTCTGGGGCGTGATGACGCCGCGAGAGCTGGGAGGCTCCGAGCTCCCGCTCCCCGACCTGCTCGAGGTCTTCGCCGAGCTGGCGCGGGCCGACGCCTCGGCCGGCTGGTGCCACATGGCCGCGGCCTCGACCATCGCCTACTTCGGCGTCTACTGCCCCGACGCGTTCGTCGACAAGCTCTTCGCCTCGGGCGTCCCGCTCGCCGCCGGGCAGTTCGCTCCCAACGGCACCGGCAAGCCGGTGGACGGCGGCTGGCGGCTGAGCGGCTCGTACCAGTTCGGCAGCGGGATCGACTTCGCCGACTGGGTGGGCGCGGGCTTCCTCACCGAGACGCCCGAAGGCTCCGACGCTCCTCCCGAGTATCGCTTCGCCCTGATGCCGAAGAGCGAGGTCGAGCTGCGCGGCAACTGGGACGTCCTCGGGCTCACCAGCACCGCCAGCCTCGACTACGGTGTCGACGACGTCCTCGTGCCCGAGGAGGCCACGTTCCTGTTCGCGGCGCCCACGCGCCGCCGGGGGAGCCTCCTCTACGAGCTGGGCGTCATCGCGCTCACCGCCTCGGGCCACGCCGGCTGGGCCATGGGCGTCGCCCGGCGGGCGCTCGACGAGCTGAAGGCGATCTCGCGCACCAAGATCCGCATGGGCGCGGGGAGCTTCCTCAAGGACGATCCGCGCTTCCTGGACGCGCTGGGAACCCTGGAATCCCGGCGCCGCGCCGCGGAAGGCTGGGTCCACGAGAGCTTCGCGCGTCTCCAGGAGCACGTGCTGGCGGAGGGCGCGATCGACCTCGTCCTCAACAACGCGGTCCGCCAGGCCACCGTCTTCGTGACCCGGGAGGCCGCCGACATCGTCCGCGAGGCCTACCTTCTGGCCGGGACCTCCGCCCTGCGCAAGGGAGGGCTCGAGCGCTCGTTCCGGGACATCCACGCCGGCAGCCAGCACTTCTTCGCCAGCCCGGCCTCCACGCTCGACTTCGCCCGCGACCTGATGGACGGCTGCGCCGAAGATCCCCTCGACGCCTGATCCGCGTCCCCCGAAGCCCCCCGAGCCTGTAGACTGCCGAGGCCCACCCACTCCCGGCAACGAGGCTCCCATGAAGATCGCGATCCTGTCGCGTGGCCCCAAGCTCTACAGCACCCGTCGACTCAAGGAGGCGTGCGAGGCCCGCGGCCACAAGGCGCTGGTGCTCAACCCCCTGGCATTCGCGATCGATACCGAGCGCGGCGAGCCCGACCTCTTCTTCAAGAACGAGCCGCTCTCCTCCTACGAGGCCGTGATCCCGCGCATCGGAGCGTCCATCACCCTCTTCGGGACCGCCGTGGTGCGCCAGTTCGAGCAGATGGGCGTCTTCTGCCTGAACAGCGCCCAGGCGATCAGCGTGTCGCGCGACAAGCTGCGCTCCATCCAGATCCTCTCCCGCCACAAGGTGGGCATCCCGCACACCGCGCTGGTGCACGACCTGGAGCAGGTCGTGCCCACGATCGAGCGCATGGGTGGCCCGCCCATCGTGATCAAGCTCCTGGAGGGCACCCAGGGGATCGGCGTCATCCTGGCCGACACGGCCAACGTGGCGAAGTCGATCATCGAGGTGCTGCAGAGCGCGGCCAACCAGAACGTGCTCATCCAGTCGTTCGTGAAGGAGAGCAAGGGCCGCGACATCCGCGCGCTGGTCGTCGGAAACCGCGTGGTGGCCGCCATGCGGCGTGTCGCCCAGGGCGACGAGTTCCGCAGCAACGTGCACCGGGGCGGCCGCACCGAAGCCGTCGAGCTCGACGAGGAGTACGAGCGCACCGCGATCCACGCCGCCCAGATCCTCGGCCTGCGCGTCGCGGGCGTCGACATGCTGGAGGGCGACGACGGACCGCTCATCATGGAGGTGAACTCCTCGCCCGGCCTCGAGGGCATCGAGGGGGCGACCGGGGTCGACGTGGCGGGCTGCATCGTGCAGCACATCGAAGAGGAGGTGCTCTTCCCGGAGATCGACATCCGCCAGCGCCTCACCCTGCAGAGCGGCTACGCGGTGATCGAGGTGCCCATCGACGAGAAGTCCGAGCTCTGCCGCAAGACGATCAAGGACTCGGGTCTGCGCGACCGCGACATCGTGGTCTTCACCATCCAGCGCGGCAGCGTCTCGATCCCCAATCCCCGGGGCGACCGCGAGATCCTCCCCGGCGACGTGCTCCTCTGCTTCGGCAAGGCGCTCTCGTTGAAGGCCCTCGCGCCCGACAAGCCCCGCAGGCGGCCGCGGCGCAAGGCGCGCGGCCCGGATCCCGGCCCGGCCCTCGCCGGCGACGAGCCGGCCGACCCCTCCCCTGCTCCGAGCCTCGATGACTGACCACCTCCAGATCGCGGGGATCGGGATCGAGCCCGGCCGCCGCGCCTCGATCCAGATCCCCGTCGCCCGTCGCTACACGGCGAACGAGGTCCATCTTCCGGCCCACGTCATCAATGGCCTGGAGCCGGGGCCGAACCTCTTCGTGTCGGGCGCGCTCCACGGCGACGAGATCAACGGAACCGAGATCGTGCGCCGCCTGGTGCGGCTGCCCGTCCTGAAGCGACTGCGCGGCGCGCTGATCGCCATCCCCATCGTCAACGTCTACGGGTTCGTCGCACAGAGCCGCTACCTCCCGGATCGGCGCGACCTCAACCGCTCCTTTCCGGGCTCGCCCGCCGGCTCGCTCGCCGCCCGGCTGGCGCACATCTTCATGACCGAGGTGGTGGCGCACTCCACCCACGGGATCGACCTGCACACCGGCGCCATCCACCGCAGCAATCTCCCCCAGATCCGGGCCTGCCTCGACGACCCGGAGACCGAGCGCCTGGCTCGCGCCTTCGGCGCCCCGGTCCTCATCGACGCGCCACTGCGCGACGGATCGCTGCGCGCCGCGGTGCAGGAGCAGGCGGTCCCGCTCCTGGTCTACGAGGCCGGGGAGGCCCTGCGCTTCGACGAGGTGGCGATCCGCGCCGGCGTGAACGGGGTGCTGTCGGTGATGCGCGCCCTGGAGATGCTGCCGCCGGCGAAGACGGCGAGGCGCTCCGGCGATCCCTTCGTAGCCCACGGCAGCCACTGGGTGCGAGCCCCGGTGAGCGGGATCCTGAACGCGCGGGTCCGGCTCGGCGCCCGCGTCGACGAGGGCGACCTGCTCGGCGAAGTCTCCGACCCCCTGGGCGACGCGGTCGTGGAGGTGCGCTCGCCCTACACGGGTGTCGTGATCGGGCGCACCAACCTGCCGCTGGTGAACGAGGGCGATGCCCTCCTCCACGTCGCCGTCTTCCAGCGCGTGGAGCCGGTGCTGCGCGAGCTGGAGGCCTTCCACGAAGACGTCCGACCCGACGACCCGGACTTCCACGAGACCAACGTCACCTGAGGGCGCGCTTCTTCCGTCCGGTCAGGAGCGCGCGGTGGTTCACGTCCACCAGGAAACCGGCCAGCGCCGTGCGGCCCAGCAGCATCCGGTGGATCATCTTGCGACGGTCCACGAGGCTGAGCTCGACCTCTCGCTGCACCGGGCCGATCACCACGCGCGCGCGCACGAAGATCCGCTCGGCGTACTCGCCGTTGCTGGAGCGCACCCGGCCACGGCGGTGGATGCGCGTCTCGACACGCACCCGGCGATCGCGCTTCCTGCGGTGCAGGACGACGTAGAAGCGCACCCGCCCTCGGGGCAGCACCTCGATGTCCTCGACGTGCAGGGCGCTGCTCTTCGCCCCCGTGTCGACCTTGGCGCGCAGCTGGCGGATCCCCCACGCGGGGATGTCCACGTACTCGTTCCAGCCGATCACCAGCGAATCTCTCGGCGCGCCCTTCCGCATTGTGGCAGGATAGTGACTCGGGCGGCCGGCGCCGAGGCCTCGCCCGATCCGGGCGGCGCCGGTATCGTGCCCGGCGGGCCCCGAGAGCCATTCCCAGGAGACGACCCCATGGACAAGACGAAGGTGGATCTCGACAGGAAGCGCCTGCTCGGCTTCGCCGCGCGCGAAGACGCGGCCGGCGCCATGGTCAGCACCAAGAACCCGCCGCCCGACGACGACAGCGACACCGGCGACAACATCCAGGGATCCGTGACCCGCGTCATGTCCGATCCCCGCGCCGCGGACGCGGTGGGCCTGGCCCTGGCGGAGCGCGTGCGCGAGGAGATCGGCGAGGTCGACCTCGTGGCCGGCGCGGCCGTCGGCGGGGTCGTGGTCGGCTTCGAGCTGGCGCGGCACCTCGGCGTCCCGTTCGTCACCGTCGAGCGGAGTGAGGGCGGATGCGCGCTGCGGGACGGACTCGCGATCGGCCCCGGCGCGCGCTGCGTCGTGGTCGACGACACCTTCGTCACGGGTCGGTCGATGCTGGACTCGATCGCGGTCGTCCAGGCCGCGGGCGGGCAGGTGGTCGGAGCCGGCTGCGTGCTGCGCCGGGTCTGGGAGGACGCCAACGAGCTGGCCGTCCCGATGATCGCGCTGGCAGAGGACCAGGAGACGTTCGAGTCCTCGTTCATGCAGGACGCCGTCTAGAGACCGCGGGCCGCGCCCGGCGGCGCGGCCCGCGTTCCCTTCCCCCCGCCCGGGAGCGCGCTAGGCTGGTCGCGCGGTGAATCCGCCACGCAGGGGGGACCATGGCAAAGGACTCCGACTCGCGGCCGGGCCTGACCCGGCGAGACGTGATCACGTCCGCGGGCGTGCTGGCCGGCGGCCTCGCGCTGGGCGGCTGCAAGTACGGAACCCAGGCCTATCTGGCCAGCAAGGTGCCCCCGGCCCAGCCGCGGCCGGAGTGGGCCGACGCACGGGTGCACGCCTACCGTCCCCTCGGCAGCACCGGCTTCCGGATCTCGGACATCTCGTTCGGCTCCGCCGAGCTCGACAACGCGGAGATCGTGCGGAGCGCCGTCGAGCGGGGCATCAACTACTTCGACACGTCACCCGACTACTCCAACGCGAAGTCCGAGCGCGCCATCGGCGAGGGCATCTCGGGCACCCCGCGCGACCAGCTCTTCCTGGCCTCCAAGTTCTGCACGCCGAACGGGCACCTGCCCGACCGCGTGGCGGTGAAGGACGCGATCCGCGCCGTGGAGGACAGCCTCCTCCGCATCGGGACGGACTACCTCGACCTGGTCCACATTCACGCCGTCAACTCGATCGAGCGGCTCATGGCCCCGAACATCCACGAGGCCTTCGACCGCCTCCAGGAGGCGGGCAAGGTCCGCTTCCTCGGTGTCTCCAGCCACACGCCGGACCTCGAGATGGTCATGCGTCACGCGGTCGACAGCGACCGCTTCCACGTGATCATGGTCGCCTACAACTACGACTACTGGCCGGGCATCGGCGAGATCTTCCACGACGCACACGAGAAGGGCGTCGGCGTGGTGGCGATGAAGACGCTGAAGGGCGCCTTCCACAACAAGCTGGACGACTTCTCCGACACGGAGCAGGAGGCGTTCTCCCAGGCCGCCCTGAAGTGGGTGCTCTCCAACCGCGACGTGAGCGGGCTGGTCATCTCGATCAACCGTCCCGATCAGGTCAACGAGTACCTGATGGCGTCGGGCCGTCCTTTCGAGGCGTCCGACCAGGCGCTCCTCGAGCGCTACGATGCCCTCGCCGGCTCGCTGTACTGCCGCCCCGGCTGCGGCGCCTGCCTCTCGAGCTGCCCGAACCAGGTGCCGGTGGACGACGTCCTGCGCTGGCGGATGTACTCGGAGAACTACGGCCGCCACGAAGAGGCGAGCAACCGCTTCGCGGCCCTCGACCCGCGCCGCAGCACCGACGGGTGTGTCGGCTGCTCGGCTCCCTGCGCGGACGCCTGTCCCCACGGCCTGCCGGTCCAGGAGCGGCTCCTCGGCGCGAGCCGGATCCTGCGAGGGAGGGCCTGATGCCGCGCTGCGCGGCCGCCGCCCTGCTCTGCGCCCTCCTCCTTCCCGCTCCCGCCGCCGCCCAGCTCTCGGCCACGGAGAAGCTCGCCCAGCGCGGCCCCTCCACCTTCGCCGTGGGGCTGGCCTTCACCGTCGGCGCGCCCTTCAAGCTGCTCTGGGACGCGGCCACCGGCGGGCGTCCCAAGCTCCAGGCCTGTCGTTTCGGGCACGGGGTGAAGATGCTGGTGGGGGGTGCCGTGCTGCTGCCCGCCGGCCTCGTGGTCTCACCCTTCGAGGCACAGGGTCTGCCCGACGCCTGGCTGGACGGGATCGTCGAGGCCTACCAGGAGGACTACTGCCTCCGCCCCGTCGCCACCATCTATCCCTGACATCCCTGACGGGCGGCCGAGCCGCTCCGGCGACCCGCTGCACGCTCTCCACCGCATCGGCGCTAGAATGGCCGGCGGCGGGCAGATGTTCATCGAGGAGCACCCACATGGCGTTTCGCGGAGACGTGGCATTCATCACCGGCGGCGGGAGCGGCATGGGCCGGCTCGCAGCGCGGAACCTGGCGCGCGAGGGCAAGAAGGTCGCGGCGCTCGACGTCAACGAAGAGGGCCTGGCCGAGACGGCGGCCGGCTACGAGGGCATCGCGACCTACACGCTCGATGTGACCGACGCCGCAGCCGTGGAGACGGCGGCCAAGCAGGTCGAGGCGGACCTGGGGCCCATCGACCGTGTCTACAACGCGGCGGCGATCATGCCGCTCGGAAAGCTCCTCGATCAGGAGCTGACCACGATCCACCGGATCATGGAGATCAACTACAACGGGCTCGTGAACGTGACGCGCTTCACCCTGCCCGGGATGCTCGAGCGCGGGCGCGGCGACTTCATCAACTTCGCCTCGATGGCCGGCTGGCTGCCCATTCTCTACATGGGCGCGTACAACGCCTCGAAGTTCGCCGTCGTCGCCTTCAGCGAGGTCCTGTACCACGAGAACCGCGGCAAGGGCGTCCGCTTCGCATGCGTCTGTCCGCCGCCGGTCGCCACCCCGCTGCTCCAGCAGGGGCGCGACACCGTCTGGCCCAAGGCGCTGGACGATGCGCCTCCCATCGAGCCGCAGGAGGTCCTCGACGCGATCGAACAGACTCTCGAGAGCGACGGCTTCTGGGTCTTCCCCGGCCGGGGTACGAGCCTGGGCTGGCGCCTGCGACGCTGGCTCCCCGACCTCCTCTGGAGCCGCGTACACAAGGTCGAGGGCTTCTAGGCGGCTCGCGAGCGGCGCGGCTACGGCGTGCGCCAGCTCCCGGACATGCGCACGGTCTGGGCGGCGAAGCCGTCCGGCTCCGCGTTGGGACGCGCCACCCAGTTGAGCGAGTAGCTCCCGCTGACCCGCTCGAAGCGTCCCGTGCCGCCGACGAAGGTGCCCACGACCTCGCCCGACTCGCCGCCGGGCGGGAGCTTGCCGCTGATCTCGCTGAAGAGCTTCGCCCCCTCCTGCGTCACCCAGACGCAGCGCCCGGTGTCGCGCGCTCCCGTGTCGTTCAGCGAGACGCAGCTGGTCATGACCGTCCCCACCAGACCCGTGCCGCTGCGGAACGCGATGGTCCCGGTGTGGCGGGCGGTGCGGATCAGGCGGGCGGGTCCGAACTCGACCTGTCGCGCCGTTCCCTTGATGTCCCAGGTCGAGTCGAAGGTGCCGCTGTCGGCTCCGGCCTGCCCCGCCACGAGGCCCACGGCCACCACGAGCGCGGCGACACCCGCGAGGAGGACCGCGACGCGCGGGGTCCCCTGGATTCTCTGCATGGATGAATTCCCCCCGCGCCCATTCGTAGCGCAGATCCGCTCCTCCCGGGGCGGATCTGCGCAGGGGGCGGGTCTCCACCCCGCGGCGGCGTGGCCGGGCGCCGCCCGGCCACGCCCGGTCGCCCTACAGCTTGGGCATCACCACGGTATCGATCACGTGGATCACGCCGTTCGACGCGACGATGTCCGTCTGCACGACGCGCGCGCCGTCCACCTGGACACCCTCGGACGTGTCGATGGTCAGGCTCTGTCCCTGCACCGTCTTGGCGGACTTCAGGCCGGCCACGTCCGCCGCGACCACCTTGCCCGGAACCACGTGATAGGTCAGGACCGCGGTGAGCTTCTCGCGGTCCGCGAGCAGCGCGTCGAGCTGGTCCTTCGGGATCTTCGCGAACGCCTCATCCGTCGGAGCGAAGACCGTGAACGGTCCGTCGCCCTTCAGGGTCTCGACGAGGCCGGCGGCCTGCACGGCGACCACGAGGGTCTCGAAGGACCCGGCGGCCACGGCCGTATCCACGATGTCGGCCTTCGCCGACCCCATCCCATACTGTCCCGCACCGGCGCTGGCTGCGACGGCCAGTCCCATCACCAGTCCCAGGATGCTGCTTCGGTTGAACTTCGTCATCTGAATCTCGAACTCCTCATACAGGGGGGTCGCTCCCCGGGCGGACCGTCCACCCGGGGAGCGACCCGTCTCGGACTCCATCAATCGAGGGCCTGTCGGTCCTCGAGCAGCTGGAAGGTCCCTCGCTCCACGCTCCCGACGGCGTACACCGAGACCAGCTCGCCCCGATTCACACGGACGCGGTCCGAGAAGATCGGGTGCTCGCCGGCCGGCGAGACCGTCACCGTGTAGCGACGCGCCTTCAATTCGGCGGCCGCGCTCTGGGGGTTCTCGACACCGAGAAGCTCCAGAACCGGGAAGAAGAAGAAGAAGAACCGCTTGAACACTCCGATGTCGACCGCGGGGGCCGCAGCGGTGTGGTGGATGGCGGCCCGACCGGCGCGCTTGCCCGCACGCGAGAGGTCGTTGGTGTACTTCGACGCGGTCGGAGCGCCATCGGCCGTCAGGTGGGCGATGATCGTGCTGTTCTCGCCCTCCTCGAGCGGCACGCCGGGGGCGTCCACGGCCACCGTGCCCTCGCACTCGCCCAGTCCGTCCTCCACGAGATGGATCCGGATGTCGTAGACACCCGCATCCAGCGCGAGCGGACCGACGAGATCCGCGAAGCGGAAGTCCGGGATCGCGCAGCCGAGACCGGACACCCAGACGTCGACGGGCAGCTCCGGATCCAGCCCGAGATCCTCTCCCGGAATGCCGTGGATCACCGTCAGCTCGGTACCGTCTCCGGGCGGCGGCGCCGCCGGCTCCTGCTCCTGGCTGGTGACGAGGGTCTGGAAGGTGCCGTCCTCGAGGCTCCCCACCGCGTGCAGCTGCACCGATTCGCCTTCGGGCACGAAGACGGTGTCGAAGGCCACGGGCTTGCCGCCGGCCGGGGAGAAGGTCAGGAAGTACCAGCCCTTGTAGAGATCGGCGTCCGCCGACTGCCCGTTCTCCACCCCTTCGAGCTCCAGCCTGGGCCCGGAGAACCAGGAGAAGAAGCGGAACGCGCGGATGTCGACCGCCGGAGCCTCCGCGGTGTGCCGCACCGAGACGAGCGACTCCCCGGGAGGGCTGGCCGAAAGATCGTTCACGAACTTGCTGGCGGTGGGAGCGCCCGCCGCGTCGAGGTGGGCGATGACCGTCGAGCTCTCGCCGTCGAGGAGCGGCAGGCCGGGGACCGCCACGGCGATCGCACCGCCGCAGTCGCCCGCGGCCACGTCCCGGAGCCGGATCTCGACGTCGTAGCTCCCGGCGGGCACGTCCAGGGGGCCCGCCACGTCGCGGAATCGGAAGTCCGTGAGTGCGCATCCGAGTCCGGAGATGTGGACGTCGACCGGGAGGCTCGGGTCGAGTCCCAGCCCGTTGCCGGGAATACCGTGGACGATCGTGACCTGGCTCGTCTGAGCGCTGGCCACCGCCGCCGACCCGACCAGGCCGAGCGCGGCGGCGAGCAGAATTGCCGAGAGTCTTCGCATGGGGTTGTCCTCGTGGGAGAGCGTGACGGAATGTCACAATTTTGTGTAATTCCGCAGACACGTTCCAACGGCATTTGCTGGGGCCGTTCGGGCGTGCTGCGCCGCCGGAGCCATCACCGCGATGGTCACCGGCCGGAGACGTGAGATTGGCTGCCGATCCGATCTTGTCGAGAAAAATGAGTCGATTTATCTAGACAGCGCTGCCCCCCGCGGGGCCACGTGCGCCCCGCCCCCGCGCTGGCGCGCCGGCGCGTGTGCGCCAAACTCCGGCCCGGGGTCCCCATCGACCCCAACCCACCCCCACCACCCCGATGGGACGCCGCGCGATTCGCGGCGGAGGTCGCGACCTTGACCGAGCTGCAGGAGGTGCGCATCGGCGTCCAGCCGCTGGAGCGGTTCTCCGAGATCCTGTCCCGCGAGCAGATGGCCAAGGCGGTTCGTACGGCCCGTGCCGTGGCCCAGCGGCTCTCCAAGCAGGTCGTCTGGAACGTCAACTCCACCGCCGTCGGCGGGGGCGTGGCCGAGATGCTCCCTTCCCTGCTGGCCTACACCCGCTCCTTCGGGATCGACTCGCGCTGGCTCGTCATCACCGGCGAGCCGGAGTTCTTCCGCGTCACCAAGCGCCTCCATCACGCCCTCCACGGGGCCAGCGGGGACGGCACGCCCCTCGACGAGAAGGCGCACGCGATCTACGAGGCCGCGCTCCGTCGCAACGCCCTCGAGTTCGCCTCGCTGGTTCGCGAGGGCGACATCGTGATCCTGCACGACCCCCAGACCGCGGGCCTGGCGCCGGCGCTGCGCTCGTCCGGCGCCCATCTCGTCTGGCGCTGCCACATCGGAAGCGACACCAGCAACGAGCAGGTGGAGGAGGGTTGGAGCTTCCTGCAGCGCTACCTGGAGGACGTACCCGTCTACGTCTTCTCACGCGAGAGCTACGTGCCGCCGATGTGCGACCACGGCAAGAGCGAGATCATCACGCCGAGCATCGATGTCTTCTCGACCAAGAACCGGTCGATGAGCGACAACGCCATCCACACGATTCTCGTGCACACCGGGCTGGTCGAGGGCCCGCCCCCGCCCGATGCCGACCACGGATTCGTGCGCGACGACGGCACGCCCGGCCGTGTGGGACGCCGCGCGGAGGTCGTCCGGCTGGGTCGGCCGCCGTCGTTCGACGACCCGCTCGTGGTGCAGGTCTCTCGCTGGGACCCGCTCAAGGACATGGTGGGCGTGATGAAGGGCTTCGCCCTGCTCTGCAGCCAGGGCGCCTGCGGCAAGGCGCATCTGGTCCTCGCCGGCCCGGACGTTCGCGGCGTCAGCGACGATCCCGAGGGCCAGCAGGTACTGGCCCAGGTGGAGCAGCACTGGCGGGATCTCCCCACCTCGATCCGGGACCGCGTCCATCTGGCGTCGCTGCCCACCGAGGACGTGTACGAGAACGCGGCCATCGTGAACGCGCTCCAGCGCCACGCCGCCATCGTGGTTCAGAAGAGCCTGCGCGAGGGCTTCGGTCTGACCATCACCGAGGCGATGTGGAAGGAGCGGCCGCTCGTGGCCAGCGCGGTCGGCGGCATCAACGACCAGATCGAGGACGGGGTGAGCGGTCTGCTGCTCAAGGATCCCGAGGATCTGGAGGGCTTCGCCGGTCTGCTCGGAGAGCTCCTGGCCTCCCCGGAGCGGCGCAGCGCGCTGGGTGCCGCCGCCAAGGAGCGCGTGCGCAGCCGCTTCCTGGGCGTCGACCACCTGCTCAAGTACGCCACCCTGCTCGAGCGCTTCGACTCCGCCTAGCGCCTCAGCGGGCCCCGAGCGCGGCGATCAGTCTCCCGACGGCAGGTGGGCGTCGAGCTCCGCGACCAGGATCTTCGCGACCCGGGCGGCCTGCTGCGCGTAGGCCGCGGTGTGGTCGTAGTCCGTGTCCGAAGAGACCTTGCCCTCCTTGACGAGCCCGGCCCCACGCCCCCGGGTATAGGTCACGATCTCCTGCCAGATCTTGTGCTCCACCTCATTGGCCACGTCGCGCACCCACTCCTCGACCAGCGCTCGGCCCTCGGGCTCGAGGTTCGCCAGCACCTTCTCGCCCACCAGGTGCGGCTCGTCGCCCTTCTCGAAGTGGGGCTCCATGCGCCGGAGCTCGTCCGCCAGCTCCGGGCAGACCTGCTTGGCGGCGTAGGCCTCCGACGAGTGATAGCCCCAGCGCTGCTCCCACTCGTGCATGCGATCCTCCACGTGCGCCTTGGCCGCGTGCCACGCGTCGGCCTCCGCGTGCTCCCGGATCTGCCCCTCGAGGCGGGCGACCAGCTCCTCCGGATCGATGTCGCTCGCGCCGGGATGCTCCTTCAGCCAAGTGAG
Source organism: Myxococcota bacterium (assembly GCA_028278065.1). Classification (GTDB taxonomy): domain Bacteria; phylum Myxococcota_A; class UBA9160; order UBA9160; family JAFDET01; genus JAFDET01. The sequence goes on along the minus strand of JANQFA010000129.1, from coordinate 27,301 downwards.
AACGGTCTCGCGACTCATCGCAGATACCTCCTCGCTCGAGCATAAGCGAGCCCGCGGGAGGAGCGTGTCAGCCGCCCGACAACGTCGTACTCGCGACTCCGCCCGCCGGGTGCTCCACCACGACCGCATAGCGCTCCCGCAGCGCCTGCAGGAAGTCCTGCAGGCGCTCCTCGCGCAGCTCGGAGCGGCGCGCCTCGGCTACCTGGCTGCGCACCTCGTCCAGGCGGGAGGGGCGCGCTTCCTCTCGGTCCACGATCCACACGAGGTGCAGGCCGTAGGGCGAGCGCACCGGGCCGCACCAGGACCGGGTCGGGCATGCGAAGGCGGCCTCCGCGAAGGAGATCCCGAGCAGCTTGGCGAGCTCGTGCTGCGACTTGGCGCGCCACTGCCTTCCCAGCGCGAACGGATCGCCCAGCCGCACCCCTTCCTCGGGCCCGCGCGACTCTTGCCCGAGGCGTTCGAGCAGCGCCGCGACGCGCACCTCGGCCGGGGAACCCGCCCCTCGCGAGCCCGACACGAAGACGTGGAACAGCGACACGCGTCCCGGCTGCCGGTAGCGATCGGCGTTGCGGGCGAGGAAGTCGGCCAGCTCGGTCTCGCTGAGCTGCTCGCGCGCCGGGGGCTGGCTGGCCACCGTGCGCATCTTCTCGGCGAGCATCCTGCGCACGACGAGGTCGTCGCGGTCCAGGCCGAGCTCCAGCGCGCGCCGGTAGAGATCCTCGTCGGGCGCCAGCTCGGAGGACATCCCCTGCTCGAGGAAGCGCATCTTCTGCGCCAGCCAGGTCCGCACGCCGCGGTCGTCGCGGTCCAGCCCCAGCTCGCGCGCGCGACGCACGAGGAGGGCCTCCTCGACGGCCTCGTCCACGAGCCGTGCATCCTCCTCGGGGCTCGGGTCCGCGCCCACCTGCTCGAAGTACGCGCGGCGAAGCTCCGCCAGGCGCAGAGCGGAGACGACCACCGGATCGGCGGGATCGCCCCCTTGCGACTCCGGAGGAGGCGCCATGGCTCCGCGCACGGCGAGAAGCAGCGCGCCGAGCACGAGGAAATGGACCACCGGGCGGCGGCGCCAGCCCCGGGATGCGTCGCCGGCCGCCACGCCTCAGGGCCTCACGCGCAGGCGCGAGCCCTTCATCTCCCAGCGGCGCGCGTGCTGTGCGGTCCAATTCCCCGCGGAGAGACGGAGCTCGACGTCGTGGTCCTCCGCCTCCGCGTTGGACAGGTCCGTGCGCACGGTCTGCAGGGTCAGGATCCCGTCGCCGCCGGAGCGGACCTTCAGTGTCAGGACGCGGAGCCCGTTCAGCAGCGCGCCCGACGGATCGCGGAAGCGATAGAGGCCGGGCTTGGGATTGTCGAGCGTGCCGGCGGGAATCGTGACCTCCCAGATCACATCGTCGTCGCGCACCTCGAGGGTGAGATCCTGGGCCGCCAGGTCGAGCGTGTCCGGGATGCGGTGGAAACGCGCGCTGAGCCGCAGGAGCCCCGCGGCGTCGGGCTGCAGCCAGCCCGACACCCGTCCGAGGCTCTCGGGCCGATAGAAGACCGGCGAGGTCCACGCGCGCTCCTGGACGTACTCCTCGACCAGGCCGTCGCAGCAGTGCTCGAAGCCGGGGCCGATCGTGCCGGGATCGGAGCAGTCGACCCCCTCGTCGCGGCAGAGCAGCGTGGACCAGCGACAGGTGGGGTTCTCGATCACGCGCGCGTAGTAGAAGGCGCGTTCGTCCGGATCGAACGCGGGGTCCTCCCAGACCGTGCAGAGCGTGTCGAAGCCCACCCCGATCGGCCCGCAGGTGTTCGGGTCGACGCTCGCGCCGTTGTCGGGATCGCCCGCGACCTCGTAGACGGTCTCCTGGGCGGTGCCCGAGCCGTCGACCCAGCCCTTGACGATCTGCACGCGCTGGAGCGCCGTCCCGGGACTGCCCGGGGTGCCGCCGTCGCGCAGCGCCAGGACCGCGAAGCGCGGACTGCGCCGGTTGCGCACGGCGCCGAGCTCACCGCCCATGGGAACACCGCGCGTGTAGCCCTTCTCGGCGAAGTCGTCGCCGCCGCACGCGTTGGCGGGGATGTTCCCGGCGAAGAAACGCACCAGGGGCCGCGTACCGCTGGTGCCGTAGAGCTCCCGGCGGCGCATGGCCGAGAAGATCGCATCGCGCGAGTTCTCCTCGGCCCAGACCACGGCCAGCCCGCCGGCGTTCGACTCGATGCCGCCGAGGGTGTTGGCGACGTCGGGCCCCTCGAGCATCAGCTCCGGCGTCGCGTCGCGGGTTCCCAGGTGGCCCGCGGGCCCGTAGTCGGCCTCGTGCGTGAGACCGGGGATCGCGTTGTGGGTGTCCGTGGCCGCGAGGAGGCCGAGCGGATAGGGGTTCACGCCGAGCGCCTCCTCCTGCTCGAGACCCTCCTTGAGCACGTTCCGAACGAAGGCGAGCGGATCGTAGGAGGCGGGCGGCCCGGGGAAGATCCCGATCAGGTGCCCGGTCATCTTCTCGAAGCCGCAGAGCTCGTCGTTGCTCAGGACGCCGACGCGGCACTCGGAATCGCCCTTGTGCTGCATGATCTCGACGATCGGCTCCATCTCGGCTCGAAGGGCCGCGTCCTCGGCGGCGAAGGGAGTCCCGTCGGCGAGCTCCGGCCGGTACATGAGGCCGTTGCTCAGGTTGGAGTTGTGGGGGATCGCGAGCGCGTCGCAGCCCGGCAGGCTGTCCTGACACTGACTGCGCAGCTCGCTCAGGAAGCCCTCCGCGGTCGGCTCCTCGACGTAGCTGGGGGGGAGCGGCGGAACCACGTCGGTCCGGAACACGACGTTGCGGTGGACGTTCTGCGCGACCGGAGCGCCCGTGTACTCGTAGCCGACGAAGCTGGTGAAGGTGCAGGCCGCCGTGCGGTCGTAGTGCTCCTCGGCCGCGTCCTGGATGTCCTGCCAGACCGGCCCGGCGGCGGTGGTGCAGACGTCGCCCGTGGGCCCGCAGAAGGGATGGCGCACCGGATCGAAGGCCCCCAGGTAGGGCGCGACGAAGGTGATGAAGGCCGGCGGCGCGCCCGGCTGCTCCTGCGGGATGTTGTCGCGAAAGACCTCGCACTCCGGCGACGAATAGCCGGGCGCGGACGGCTCGAGACAGATCGAGGTCTCGCCCAGGAACTCCTGGTGATCGGTGATCACCGTGAAGTCCAGCGGGCGCCGCAGCTGCGCGCTCCGCTGGGCCACCCCGGCGACATAGGGAGGCAGGTCGATCGGGTTTCCCTTGGCGAAGTCGTAGGCAGCCCTCGGCCCCTCGCGCACGTCGCCCGTGGCGCCGTCGAAGGAGAGCCGCGTGTGGACGTGCGTGTCCCCGAAGAACGGCGAGCGAAGCGGGTCGAAATCGGCGCACGGCGTGCGCACCTCGGTGCGCTCGAAGCCGGCCTCGGCCACGGGCACCCGGAGCAGGGCGACGGCGAAGAAGAGCGAGACGACGAGGCAAGAACGGCGGACGGACGGAACGTGGGCGCGCAAAGCAACACCTCGGCAGCAACGGCGACCCGGAGGGGCGACCGGGGAAGGAGAGAGTCGCGGACATGGTGGTATCGGGCCACGGTTCGCGTCAACCGGGTCCGTCGCTTCGACCTGACCCCCTGGGGGACAGCCGCCCGGCGTGTCCATGCTTGACGAACCCGCTCCGCGATCGTGGAATGAGGTGATGGGGACACGGATCCTGCTCTGGACGCTGACCCTTCTCTGGCTGCCCGGCGCTGCGGCGGCCGTGGACGTACCGAGCGAAGGGCGCCGTCTCAGCATGCGCCAGGGGGTATCGGCCGAATCGCGCCGGGTCTCGCTGACCCTGCGCGACCCGGCGATCGCGGCGCCCCTGCCGGATCCCCGCGTCGGGTCACGCCTGATCCTCTCGGGGGGCGCGGCGGACGGTCAGTGCTTCGCCGACATCCCCCTCGACCCGGCCGCCTGGACCCCGATCCGCGGCGACGGAGCGCGGCACGGCTGGCGCTACCGGGCCCCGGCCCCGGGGACCCAGGGCCTCCGCAGCATCACCCTGCGGCCGGGCCGGATCCTGGCGCGCGCGGCGGGCGCGGGCTGGCCGTGCGACCTGGGCGCCGAGGCCCAGCGACTTCCCCTGCAGGTGGCGCTTCGCGCGGCCGACACACGCTACTGCGCGGCGTTCGGCGGCGAGGTCACCCGCAACGAGGCACGCCGCTTCACCGCCCAGCGCGCGCCCGCACCGTTCGCGTGCCCGGCCGAGGACGTGACCCTCGCCAATCTGAACCTCCTGCACGGCCTCTTCTGCTCGCCCGACAACTGCAGGCAGGACGACCGCATCGACCTCCTCTTCCAGTGGCTGGCGGATGCGGGCTGCCCCGACGTGGTGACGCTGCAGGAGATCTGGTCACCCATGGTCCCGAAGCTCGAGGCCCGGCTCGATTCGGTGTGCCCGTTCGACTACCGGCTCGTCTGGGGCCAGGACAACGACATCGACGACTCGATCGTGCTGACGCGCTACCCGGTGGCCGAGTCCCAGGTCGTGCCGCTGCACCTGGGATTCCGCAACGTCCTCCACGTGCGTGTCGACCATCCCCTCGGCCCGCTCGACGTCTTCAGCACCCACCTCGCCTCGGGAGCCGACGGCGGACCGGCTCCCTGCGGCGGGTCGTGCCCACAGGAATGCGTCGCGGCCGGGGCCGTCACCAATCGCGAGTGCCAGGCGGTCCAGACTGCGCTCTTCGTGGAGGCCACCCACGACGTGTCGACGCCCGCGCTCCTGGCCGGCGACTTCAACGACCCGCCCGGGAGCTTCACCCACGACGTCTACGTGAGCCGGGGATGGACCGACAGCTTCCTCGCCGCCGGGCACGCGGAGTGCGACCCGCCGAGCGGCGCGGGGTGCACCAGCGGCAGGGATTCGGACACCGTGCTCGAGATCGAGTCCAGCGCCGCCAACGTGGACCGGCGCATCGACTTCGCGTTCGTCGTGCCGCCCACGGCGGGGAGCTGCGCGGTCGAGCCCGCCGGCGACCCGGACGGCGACGGCACGGCGACCGGGATCTTCGCCGATGACCCCAACCCCTTCGAGCCGTGCGGGGCGGCACCTCTGCCCGTCTGCTGGCCCTCGGACCACGAGGGTGCCGAGCTCGACCTGGAGTGCCGCTGAGCCGACGCCCGGAGCGGCGCCGGGTTCCCGCGGGCCGACGACTCAGAGAGGCGGCTCGCAGCTCCCGTTCGCCAGGCCGTCGTCCATGGCGTCGCAGTCCCGGGAGAACCCGTTCACCGCGTTGATGCCGTTGCACACCGCGCAGTGGATCATCGGCTCGATGCAGCTCTGCACGTCACGCACGAAGACCGCGCCCGGACAGCCCGGGAACGAATCGCGGTCCGGGCACTTCCTGCGGATCACCGACTCCAGGTCGAGGTGACACTTGTCGAAGATCCGCTCCTTGGGATCGGGGAAGGGGTCGGTGTCGAAGCCGAGACACGCCTCCACCACGTCTGCGGACGTCGCGGCCTGGCGGATCTTCTTGCCCTGCAGCGAGTCCTTCTGGCAGGCGTTGTACTCCTTCCAGATCGCCTCCTGGCACTTCTCCACGGCCTTCACGACGTTGAACTGGCAGCGCGAGTCGACGACGCTGGTCGAACGGGGGATGACGCCTGCATCGAGGTCCTCCCCGAAGATGCGGCCCACGCCGAGGCCGGTGCGCTTCGCGGCGTCCTTGAGCCCCGCCGCGTCGGCCAGCGCGATGAACGCCGAGCCCTCGCCGCAGCGGCGCTCCAGGTCGTCGTCGAGCTTCTCCTCCTGCTTGGCGACCCGGCCCTTCCGGTCGCTCGTGGTGCACTCCTCGATGGTCGTCGACAGCTTGCCCTTGGCGCCGTCGTTGACGCACAGGCTGACCTCCTTGGCCTGGGCGTCCGCGACGCGGCGAGCCGCCTTGCCGGCGGCGTTGATGCAGTCCTGCTCGGCCTGGCTGGCCGGGTTGGCGGCCAGCAGCGGCTCGCCCATGAGATCGAAGCTCCCGGCGCGAGTCAGCCGCACCGTCGCCGGGGCGAAGGGAGCCTCGAAGGTCGCCCCGCCGTCGAGACTGTAGGAGGCGTCCAGCCGGTCGTCGGCGTCCGTGTAGGAGAGGCGCAGGACGATGTCGCCCGTCACGTCCCCCAGCTCGATCGCCGTGTTGCCGAGGACCTGCATGCCGAACTCGATCCCCGGTGCGTCGCAGCAGGTCGTGAGGGTGCGGACGAAGAAGAGCGCGGGGCCGGCGAGCCGCCGCCCACGCCGGAAGGCGACGCGATCGTCCGCGAGATTCGTGAGACAGAGGTTCCAGCGCTCGACATGGAAGGCACCGGGAGCGGGCTCGGGTCGACCGGGCAGCTCGAGCGGCAGACCGTCCATGTCGACCAGAGGAGCCACCAGCGCCATGCAGAGTCGCCCGTCCGGCTCCGCGGGGAAGTGCGGCGCCGACGAGACCCAGACCGAGCTCGCGCTGAAGTCGCCCTGCCCGGTCTCCACCTCGACCAGACCCGCGCTGGCCGCGACGCTCTGGTAGCCCACTGCGTTGCGAAACGGACGCAGGTCGTGCTGTGATCCGGGGCTGGTCAGCTCGAGAAAGCCGCCCGCCTCCACGACCGTGCCCGCATCGACCGTCCAATCGAGGACGCCGTCGTCGAACTCGTCGACGAAGGAGACCGGGAGATTCCCCTGCACCTCGAAGCGGTCCACCCGATGATCGAACTCGGGCGGATCGGCCGCCGACTGCGCGGGCAGCCAGGTCAGCAGCAGGACGGCCGCTACGCGGGTCGACAGCGATCTCTCGGTGATTCGCGGGAGCATGGGGGGCCTTCGAGACAACACAGCATCCGCACCCGGCACAGGAGCGACGACAGCAACCCCGTAGTGGAACACCGTCTGGCGCGCCCCGTCAACCTCGTGCCCCGCGGCGCCCTCCGCCCGGCGCCGGCAGCGCCCGCTTGCCCGCGTGCCAAGGCTTCCGATTCGGGCACGTACGGCGTCCAGTTGCGCCTCCGGCCGGCGCCGGCGCGCCACCCGGGAGCCGGGGATTCGGCTCGGCCCGCTACCCGAGAGCCGGGGATTCAGCTCGGCGCGCCCAGCGAGGCCATCCAGCAGCCGAGCAGGAGCGCGAGCGCCGCGCCCCCGAGCGCCCACTGGACGGGCGCGGCGGCGGGCGCGCGCGACGCCTTCGCCACGGGCAGCGCCGCGATCGATCCGACCGCGAAGCCGAAGAAGTGGGCCCAGACGTCCGTGTGCTGGCTCATGCCGAGCATCGCCAGCAGGGCGAAGGCCGCCGCGATCGGCAGCCAGGCGCGCCGGCCGGGCAGACCGGCGCTGCGGCGCCGCACGAACCCGGTGCTCCCGAGCACGCCCACGGCCGCGAACACCGCCGTCGACGCGCCGACGGACACATGGTGCGAGCCGTGGAGAAGGGCGTTGACCAGGTTGCCTCCCGCGCCGGACACCAGGATCAGGGCCAGACCCACTCCGGCCCCCAGCGCGCCGCACGCCACGCTCACGAACAGGGCGCCCGCGACGGCGTTGGAGAGGACGTGATTCAGATCCGCGTGGAGCGTGAGGGCGGTGATCGCCCTCCAGAGCTCGCCCGCCAGGATCCGTTCGGCGTCGGCGCTGCCGCGCTCGAACCAGACCACCGCCGGATCTCGCGGACCCGTGACGAGGAAGAAGGCGAGCAGGGCCACCGAGACCGAGAGCCCCGCCCGCACGTCGGCCCGCGCGGACCACGCCGCGCGCTGCACGCGCTGACGATTCTCGCTCTCGTAGGTCGCGAGCACCGCGGCCGCCCGCTCGGCCTGGCCGGACGGCACCGAGAGGACGAAGCCCTCCGCTGCCCGCCGCACCGTGCCCGACACGCCCATCGAAGCCAGCGCGAGGAGCCACTCCCGCGCGACGGCCTCGGCATCGGTGACCCGAATGGGCACCTCCATGCGCGCAGCATAGGCCGGAAGGACCGGATCCGGTGGCCGACGGCGCCCGGGGCCCGCTGGAGGCCGGCCGCCCCCTCCGGGGAACCATCCGACATTTCGGCGCCGCCACGACCACTTATCAGGGATGTGTCGGAGACGGCGACTGCTGCTGGCGTCGGTCGTGCTCCTGCTCGCGGGGGCGGACCCGGCCCGCGCCCTCCTCGTCGGCGGCTTCGGACCGAACGGCGAGAGCGGCCTCGACAACGGCTTCCTCTTCAATCTGGGGAGCGGCGGACAGGTCCAGGACCTGGACGCCTTCGTCGCCGTGGGCGGCCTGGATCTGAACGGCCCCGCTGCCGGGACGGCGGCCCAGCTCTCGATCGACCCGCTCCCCGCCGCTCTCGCCTTCGACTTCTCCGCCGCGCTGTACGGGAGCGGTGGCATCCTGTTGACCTACGAGCTGGAGAACGTCTCGGGAGCCGCCGTGGACGATCTGGTCTTCCTCTCCTTCCTGGATGCCGAGGTGGTGGAGACCACGAACACCTTCTTCAACGAGCACGCGGAGGTGTCGGGCAGCGCTGCGCCCGGGCAGGGTCACGAGGTCGACGAGCCGGGCTTCGTCTTCGGCGACCTCTTCGCGAACCTCCTGTCGGGCGCGCTCGACGACAGCAACGCGCTCCCGAGCGGAAGCCCCGACGACGTCGCGATGGCGCTCTCCTTCGCCTTCCCCACGCTGGCTCCGGGTGCGCGCGCACGCATCGACGTGCTGATCTCCGAGGCCGGCGAGTCGCTCAGCGGCATCGTCCTGACCCAGCTCGACCCGGACAACCCGACCACGATCACCTACTCCGGCAGAGCGCGGCTGATTCCCGAGCCCGCGACGGCGACCCTGCTCGGCCTCGCCTGGGCCTGGCTGATGGTGGGGCGCCGCGACCGAAGGCGATGCGTGTAGCCGCGCGCGCCGCGGCCCTGGTCCTGGCAGCGGGGATCCTCGCGGTCCCCTCCGCGCCGTCCTCCCAGACCGGGGAGATCTTCTGGCGGTCCGACTTCGCCCAAGGACTCGAGCCGTGGTTCTTCGGACCGATTCTCGGCCCCTTCGGATTCAATGGCCGGATGGGCCGTGGGGGGAGCGGGTCGTGCACGTTGCCCCACACGTCGGGCGACGACGTGGACGCGCCCTACTCGTTCGGGAACGAGCCCGTCTGGCTGGACTTCGAGATCTCGCTTGCGGACTACGCGAACCAGGCGGTCTCGGTCAACTTCGTCTTCCGCTCCGTCGACGAGTTCTTCAACGCCCACGAGGGCGTGTTCATCGACGACATCGTGATCGAACCGCTGCGGGAGGAACCCGACCCGCTCTGCAGGCCGGGCGACTCCGCCTTCCGCAACGGGGCGGAGACCGACGCCGAAAGGCGTTGGCTGCTCACCCACAACACCCACGGCGACAAGCCGGGGTGGCACCCGACGCGGCGCCACGCGGCCAGCGGCGAGTGGAGCTGGTGGTACGGAAACGAGGAGACGGGCACCTACGAGGCCAAGGGCCCCGACGGCAGCGCCGACCCCTGGCCGAGCAGCTGGGACAACCCTCCCTCCGGGCAGGCACCGGGCTTCGAAGACGACCGCTGCCGGGACGCGCCCAGCGCAGGGCACCTGCTGACGCCCGTGATCGAGCTCGGCGACGACCCCACCCTCACCTTCAAGGCTCGCTGGTCCCTGGAGGGTGTTCTTCCCGTCTACGACGGCTGGTTCGTGCAGGTGGCGGTCGACACCGATCGGGACGGCCTCCTCGACGTGTGGGAGGTCGAAGGCATCGACGCCAACGGAGACGGCACGGCGGACATCGCCCTGACCGACCTCCACCCGGTGCCGCCGGACCGGAACCACAAGGACCTCTACGTCGAGATCGACTGCATGCAGGACCCGCTGCACACGGACTGCCCCAAGGCGGAGGTCCTGGAGAAGGCCACGGCCACCTTCGCCGCCATCCCCGCGCCTCACCCGGGCTGGAACCCCGACGGCGGGGACGGCATCACCCTCCACGCATTCGTGGACGACGTCCTCCCCCACGAAGACGAGGTGACCATGCGGCCGCCCGGGCCCGCCCGAGGCTGCGGCGCACCCCACGAGCCCAAGTCGCGCTACGACCAGATCAAGGACGCCTGGTTCGACGAGGGCCGGCGCTGCTGCGTCCACTACAGCCTCTTCGCCCACGACCAGCCGGCCGTCCTGTTCCAGGGCAAGCGGGTGTCGCCGGTGGGCCTCGCGCGCACCTGGGGCGTGGACAGCCTGATCACCTGGCCGCCGACCCGCAATCCCTCGGGCCAGGGGGTGCTCAACCCCCCGCTCGTCCTGAACGCCGCCGGCGACCCCGTCCCCGCCCCGCGAAGCGCGGATCCCCATGCCTTCGATGTGGCCAGCACGTTCCTTCACGAGCTCGGCCACAACATCGGGCTCCGCCACGGCGGCTTCGAGGGCGCCAACAACAAGCCCAACTACCTGAGCCTCATGAACTACCGCTACCACGCGATCGGCCCTCCGCTGGAGGTGCCGGACAGCGGCGGAAACGGCGACGGGATCTGCGATCGCGAGGGCGTGGCCGTCCCGGAGGTCTGCGAGAGGCAGCTCCTCTTCTCGGAGTGGGATCTCGGCTCGATCCGGGAGGCGGGGCTCGTCGAGGATCCCGCCCGCGGCCTTCCCTTCCCGGGTGCGGACCGGGCTCCGGGACTCGAGATCACGTCCTCGTGCCCTGGCGGCGGGGAGACGCCCCGCACGGCGCTGCAGACGACGATCGACGAGGGCTTCGACTGGACCTGCGACGGGACGAAGAGCTGGACGACGGTCCGAGCGGACACCGACCAGTCGAGACTCCTCACCCAGCTCGACTCGGATCCGGACGCCAACCACATCGACCTCGTCTTCGGCGACTTCCTGTCGTTCTCCAACTCCGCCTCGATCCAGCCACCCTTCGAGGAGTCGCTGGCCGTGCTGCGCCGCTTCGCGGATCCGATCGGTGGCGACCAGGAGACGCCGCGCTTCGAGCTGACCGAAGGACTCGTCGGCGCCGGCGGGAATCCCGCCGTGCGCCTCGACGTCTTCGATCCGCCGAGCCTGCGCTTCCCCGGCGCCGAGGTGAGCGGCATCGGCCGGATCCGGGTCTCGGGTCCGAACGTCGATCCCGTGGACGCCCACTTCGCCGAGGAGCCCGCGACGCTCCACGTCTCGCTCGAGATCGAGTCGAACGACGGCAGCCTGCCGGAGTTCGAGGCCGAGATCCGGGACGTGGCGGACCACCTGCTGGTCGTCCCGTACCCGCCTCCCGTCGACGCCGGACCACCCACCTGCAGCCTGACCTCCGTGGACGACTCGATCGGCGAGTTCGAGGCGTTCGTCTTCGGCGCGAACGTCGTCGCCGAGGTCCGCCCGATCACGCAGCAGAACGCGACCCTGCTGGACTCCTCCGGCGACGGCGTCGCGGGCTTCGTGCTGCACCTCGGCAAGGACGACCTCGGCCTGCCGGCCTCGGTCGAGCTGGAGCTCGTCGACGAGCTCGGAAACGTGACGGCCTGCACCCTCGATCCGGACACGGCCACGGACTCCGACGGGGACGGCGTCCCCGACGTGTCCGACGTCTGCCCGGACGTGGACGATCCCGGGCAGGAGGACGCGGACGGAGACGGCGTGGGCGACGCCTGCCTGGGCGTGCTCCTCGTCGATCTGGTGGGACTCGACCGGACGGCGGCCGAGACGGCGCTCGGCGCCGCCGGACTGCGCGTCGGAGGCGTCGCCACCGCCCACCATCCGACGGCCCCGCTCGACACGGTGCTGGCCCAGTTCCCGGCGACCGGCGCGCTGCTGCCGGCAGGCGCGCCGGTGGACCTGGTCGTCTCGAGCGGCCCGCTGCTCGTGCCCGTTCCCGATCTGTCGGGGCTGGAGCGCGAGATCGCCGAAGCCACGCTGAGCGACGCGCAGCTCGCGGTGGGCGCCGTCGACGACGCCAACCATCCGACCCTCCCGCTGGGACAGGTCGTCTCCCAGCTTCCCCTGGCGGGCGCCCTGGCACCGCAGGGCTCGGCGGTCCACTTCACCCTGTCCCTGGGCCCGCGCATCATCGTCGTCCCCGACGTGGGCGGTCTTCCCCAGGCCGGGGCCGAGGCCGCCATCCTCGCCTCCGGGCTGACGCTGGGGACCGTCTCGACCCGAAACGACGCCGACGTGCCGGCCGGCGACGTGATCGAGCAGGCGCCCGAAGCCGGGTCTTCCGTCGAGGAGGGCTCCCCCGTCGATCTGGTCGTGTCCCTGGGGCCGCTCCTCACCGTGGTTCCCGACGTCACCGGGCAGACGCTGGACGCAGCCCGCGCGACCCTGGCCGCCGCGAGCCTCTTCGTGTCCGAGGCGGTCTGGATCCACGACACTGCCGCCGCGGAGCTCGTGATCGGCCAGTCCCTCGCGAGCGGCACCTCCGTAGCGGAGAACACGAACGTCACCCTCACCGTCTCCCTCGGAACGGCGCCGCCCATCGTGGTGGAGGTGGCGACGCCGAACCTGGTCGGACTCGATGCGGCCTCGGCATCCCTGGCGCTGAGCACGGCGACCCTGAACGTGGGCACCGTGAGCGAGGTCTTCAGCGACACGATCCCGGAGGGCGACGTCGTCGACCAGAGCCCCCTCCCGAGCGTCCTCCTGCCCGCGGGATCGGCCGTCGACTTCAGCGTATCCCTGGGACCGGAGTTCTTCGCAGCGCTCGGCCTGCTGAAGGACGGTCCCGCCACCGTGCAGCGCGGCGAGTCCTTCCGCTACACCCTCGACTTCGCGAACGCCGGCAACCTGGCCGCCGCCGATGCCCTGCTCAGCGATCCGCTTCCGCCCGGGCTCGACTTCGTCGCCGCGTCGGCCGGGGGGGTCTACGACGCGCCCAGCCGAACCGTCAGCTGGGCCCTGGGCCCGCTCGCGCCGGGCGCCGCCGGAACGCGAACGGTCGACGTGCGCACCGGCTGCAGCGTGGTGGCCCTCTCGAACACCGCGCTCATCCAGGCGACCGGCTCGGCCGGGGTGCCCAGCACGCGGGTCGACAGCACCGTCCTCCCCGCCCTGGCGACCCCCATCGAGGTGAGGGTCGAGACCCTTCCCGAGCGCATCCCGCTGCGGCCCGGCGATCTCGTCACCTACCGCATCCAGCTCACCAACCCGGTGGCGCTCGACCACGCGGGCATCTGGCTGCCGCTCGTCTCCGACCCGTCCACCGTGTTCGAGACCCTCGTCGGGGACGGTGGAGGGAGCGTCGCGGAGGGACCGGGCGAGCGCTTCTGGACCTGGCGCGGTGACGTTCCGGCCAGCGGCAGCGTGGAGATCGTGCTGACGGCCCGCGTCGACGACTGTGTGAGCCACGCCGTGGGGGCGATCCAGCTGCCCACCGTGAACGTGCAGGGCTGCGCGGGGAACCTGGGGCGCGCCAGCGATCTCGAGGCGGTGCCCTTCGCGGGGCTCCTCGACGCGCGCTTCTCGGCACCGGGTCTCTTCCCGACGACCGGAGGCGCCGACACGGTCCCGCTGGGCCCCGACGATCAGCCCGCCCACGCGGGCGACACGATCCGGATCCAGCTCCAGATCCAGAACACGGGCGACGAGGCCCTGGTCGGCGCCCACGCCGCCTTCGCGCTGCCGGCCGGGCTCCTGCCCGTCGGCGATCCGCCCTTCGTGGCACCGACCGACGGAGGCGCGAGCTGGAACTCGCCGTCGGCGACGATCTCGTGGGGCGGCGATCTCGCCCCGGGCGAGACCCGCGAGATCACCGTCGAGGTGACCGTGGACCCGTCCGGCGAGTGTCGCCAGGAGCTCCTGGCGACGGGCGGCAGCGCCGGCTGCGACTCCGACCTGCGCGCGGAGTTCGCCGTGCTCGGCGTTCCGCCTGCCGAGCCCGACCCCCATCTCCTCGGCCTGGACGAGCTGCAGGGCCTGTGGCGGCTGCGCCCCGGCGTCGACGCCGCGCCCGAGCCGCTGCTCTGCTCCTCGAACGAGGTCCTCCTCGGGCTCGACCGCGGCCCGCTCGGCTCCGTCTTCGTGGCGGGGCTGCCGACCTTCCGCTTCGACCCCGCACTTCCCCAGCTCGAGCTCATGGGGCCCGAGTTCTACGAAGCGATCGCCGGCGCACCGCCCCGGGACGTCGCCTACGACGAGACCAGCGATCCGCCTTCCCTGGTCTTCGTCGGCGCGAAGGTCTGGCGCTACCACTTCGACAGCGGAGCCCTCGAGACCATCCTCGACGATCCGGCACTGGGCACGATGTCCTCCGTGAAGCTCGACCCGCAGGGCCGCATCCTGGTGCTCGCGGACCCGGGCCTCGTGCGCATCGATCCCGCGGCGGGAGCGCTCCCGCTGCCGCCGGGCACCTGGGAGACGACCGCCGCGGACGTCGCGTTCTCCTTCGACACCGCCTCACTCGGCACGCGCACGTCCGATACCTTCACCGCATTCGATCTGGAGGACTCCGGACGCGCAGCCGCCGTGAGCGAGACCGGCTTCTTCGACGACTTCGGAGATCCGACCGCCCTGCCCTTCGGCTTCACCACCCTCGGCGCCCTGACGCGCGTGGATCCGGACGTCGGATCGCTCGACGTCGTCGACGAGCTGATCGTGGCGCGCAGCTTCGTGACGCCGGGCCCGACGCCTCCGCTTCCGGGCTTCCTCGATCCGCTGCTCCCCCTCACCGGCATGACGAGCGCCGCGGCCCTGGGCGGCGCCGGCGAGCTCTTCGTCGCCTCCGGATTCCCCGGTGCCATCGCCGAGATCCGCTCCGGGCCGCCGGTCGAGGGCACGCTGATCGTCCCCGAGCTGGAGTCGCGCAGTACGCGGGACATGACCTGGATCGAGCCCGCGCCGCCGTGCGTCCTGCCCGACGATCTGGCCGCGCGAGCCAAGCCCGGCAAGGTGGACCTCACCTGGACGCCGCTTCCCGTGGCCGAATACGACGTCCTGCGTGCGCCGGCCTCGGGCGGGCCCTTCGCGCGGATCGGCACGACCGGCGACGGGATCTTCGTCGACTTCGAGGCCGCCTCGGGCGAGAGCTACGACTACGCCCTCGACGTCCTCTGCCGCGAAGGCGACGTGCTCCGCTCGGCCTCGGTCCGCGCGGACGTGCCCTTCGCCGCAGACCTCCGCTCGCGCTGCGGGCTGCTGGGAGGAGAGGCCCTGCTGCCGATCGCCCTGCTCTGGCGGCGGCGCACGAAGCGTCGCTGAGGCAGCCCCCGGCTACTGCACGCAGCTCAGGAAGTACTTGTCGAAGATGTCGTCGAGCTCGTTCTTGGCCTTGCGGCGACCCGAAGCGCAGAGGTCGTCGAACTCGCCGATGATGCGACCGACGAAGCCGTGCATGCAGCGCCGCATCCCCGACTTGGACTCGCTCGTCCACATCTTGCTCTCGTTGCTGTTGAGATGACCCTCGATCATCCCCTCGATCGTGGCCTGCTTGCCGGCTCCATCGAGCTTGCCCCAGGAGCGGCAGTCGGCGGCCACGGCCGGGGCGGCCCACAACAGAACGGCGATCGCCAGCAGGATTCGCATCTCGAGCCCTTGACTAGTTGACCGTGTAGCCCCGCCCCTGCAGACAGGTGGCCGTGGCCTGCTTGTGTCTCTCGCGCTTCGCGTTGTAGTCGGCCAGCGCCTGCTGATAGGCGGCGTCCGCGTTGGCCTGCGACTGGGTGTTGGCCTCTGCGGCCGCCCGGTTTCCGCGGCGCTGCCGGATGGCCCCCGCGCCTGCGCCGACGCCGGCCCCGACGGCCGCGCCCTGTCCGGCGTCGCCCCCGATGGCGCCGCCGATCGCGCCGAGGGCCGCCCCCCCGGCCGCACCGCGCACGGCGCCGCCGCGCTGCTGGGTGTTGGCCTGCCCCGTCGGCGGCGTGTAGACCGGCGCCGGGGTGGTCGGGTCGAACTGGGTCTGCTGGGTCGCCCAGGCGGAGCACTCGGAGCTGTCCCGAGCCTGCTGCTCCGGGCTCTGCCCCTTCGCCGGGTAGATCAGCAGATCGGACTGGGCCATGGCGGTCGAAGCCAGCAGGATGGCCGAAAGCGTGGAGAGGAGTACGGGAAGGGGATTGGTCATGGAAGCCTCGGCAAGGTTGTCAGGGAAGCGGAATCGCCGGCCCAGCATATCGCACCCGGGCCGGGGAGCCCGGCGCGGGCCAGCCGACCTGCGGACAGGGATCGAGGCGGTAGGCGGCGCCGCTGCCGAGGGAGACGCCCTCGCTCGGGCCGCCCGGCTGTAGTGCCCGCAGCTGCTCCTCGCTGTAGAAGAGACGCGGGTAGCCCACACCCCAGGCCAGCCGCTCCGCCAGGTACTTCTGGCGGCGCAGCAGCGAGACGTCGCGCAGGGTCGGGAGGTCTCGGAACACCCGGGCGACTCGACACGACCGTTCGCCGGCGCGATCCAGCTCGAGACGCGGGCGGGCCGCGACGTTGCGGCCGAACCCGGTCTCCGTCCCGGTGAGCACCCAGGGCGCTCCCTCGTGGTCCACCACCCAGAGGCGCGTGTGGGTGGGGCCCGCCGGACCGTCGGTCAGCAGGATCACCACCTCGTCCGTCTCGTGGAGCACGGCGGCGAGACCCATCAGGAAGCCGATCGGCCAGAGCCCCAGGAGAACGCGGCTCAGCCGCGAGACACCCGAGCCCGGGACCTCCGCGCGTCCCCGCTGGACCAGCAGCGAGCCCAGCAGCAGGCCCCCGATGCCCGCGCACAGGTCCATCCCGCGCGGGAAGGGATAGGGTCCCGCCTGGATCAGGCGCACCGCGAACACGGCGACACCGAAGCCCAGCAGGATGACCCCTCCCGTCAGGAGCGAAGCCCGACGGGCGGTCAGGGCGAGGAGCACGCCCACCGCCAGCACGCCGATCGCGAGCCAGACCATCCAGACACCCCGGAGAACGGCGGCACCATTCTACCACCGACGACGACGACAGGGCGATGTGCGGCGTGCCGGGCTTCTTCGACGGAACCGTCGCGGGCTACACCCCCTGCGACCCGTACGGGATCCTGCGCCAGTAGACGACTGCCGTCGCGCGGCGCCCGTAGTAAGATCTCGGACCGGTCCCATGGGCTCTGCAGCCACGACCCGCTACGCGAGGTGCGGCGACCTCAGCATCGCCTATCAGGTCGAGGGAGACGGCCCTCTCGACGTCGTCCTGGTGCCCGGGATCATCTCCCACGTCGAGTTCTTCCACGAGCTCCCCGGCTATGCGCAGTTCGTCGAGCGCCTGGCCTCGTTCGCACGGGTGATCACCTTCGACAAGCGCGGCACCGGTCTGTCGGACCGGCTGGCGGATGCCCCCACCTATGAGCAGCGCATGGACGACATCCTGGCGGTGATGCAGGCGGTGGGAAGCGAGCGGGCCGCGTTCTTCGGGATCTCGGAGGGTGGCCCCCTGAGCGCGTTGCTCGCCGCCAGCCACCCGGAGCGCGTCCACGCCCTCGTGGTGTACGGCACCTTCGCCCGCCTGTCCCCCGCGCCCGACTACCCGCACGGATTCGAGCCCGTGGGACTCGACGCACTGTTCTGGGGCCTGGCCATGCCCGGCGTCGCCATGCCCGACGATCCGCAGGAGCGGGACGATCGCTTCCGGGAGGCGTGGGGCACGGGGATCTCGCTGGCGATGATGACGCGCCGGGACGATCCGTCGACCCGCGAGCTGTGTGGCCGGGCGGAGCGGCTGGCGGCGAGTCCCGGCGGCTTCCGCGCGCTCACCGAGATCCTCTGGGAGATCGACGTACGGGCGGTTCTACCGAGCGTGCGCGTGCCGACGCTCGTGATCCACCCGGAAGGCGACCGTTTCCCGCAGGCGATGAGCCGCTACTTCGCCGACGAGATTCCCGGCGCGCGCTTCGCGGTGCTGGACGACTACGACCACTACCCCTGGTTCGACGACACGGGCCAGCTCGCGAGCGAGGTGGAGGAGTTCCTGACCGGGGTGCGTTCCGAGCCGGAGGCGGACCGTGTGCTGGCCACGGTGCTCTTCACCGACATCGTGGACTCGACGGCGCGCGCTGCCGAGCTGGGCGATCGAGGCTGGCGGGAGCTCCTCGAGCGCCACCACGGTGTGGTGCGCCGGCAGCTCGGCCGCTTTCACGGCCAGGAGCTCGACACGGCGGGCGATGGCTTCCTGGCCAGCTTCGACGGCCCGGCGCGGGCGATCCGCTGCGCCGCCGCGATCCGCGATGCGCTGGCGGGGATCGGCATCCCGATCCGGGCGGGGCTCCACACGGGCGAGTGCGAGCGCATGGGAGATCGGCTGGCGGGGATCGCGGTCCATACCGGCGCCCGGGTCGCAGCAGCGGCCGGGGCGGGCGAGATCCTCGTATCCAGCACGGTCAGGGACCTGGTCGCCGGTTCGGGACTCGGATTTCGCGAGCGCGGCGTCCACGCCCTGAAAGGCGTCCCCGGCGAGTGGCGTCTGTTCGCGGCAAACCTGTGACCCTGAGGCGCGCGCGCCGGGACGACGGGTCGGCTCGAGCGGCCGGGGAGCGGCCCTGCGGCTATCGTCGAGACCGCCCATGACACCGGACACCCGCTACGCCCGTGCCGGAGACGTGAACCTCGCCTACCAGGTGGTGGGCGGCGGCGAAGCCGACCTGCTCTTCGTCCCGGGCTGGGTCTCCCACGTCGAGTACGCCTGGGAAGAGCCCAGCCTGGCACCGTTCCTCGAACGGCTGGCGAGCTTCGCGCGCCTCATCCTCATGGACCGTCGCGGGACGGGCCTCTCCGATCCCGTCGACCGGCTTCCCACGCTCGAGGAACGGATGGACGACGTGCGGGCGGTGCTGGACGCCGCGGGCTCGGACCGGGCCTTCCTGCTCGGCATCTCCGAGAGCGGGCCCATGTGCACCTTGTTCGCGGCAAGCCATCCCGAGCGGACCGCGGGCCTCGCCCTGCTCAATACCTACGCCGAGAGCCAGCTCGCGTTCGACTACACCGACGAGCAGTTCCGCCGCGCGATCGACGTCGTGGAGCGACACTGGGGCACCGGCATCACGGCCGAGCTCTTCGCCCCCAGCCGCGCCGACGACGAGGCCTTCCGAAGCTCCTGGGCGAGGTTCGAGCGGCGCGCAGTCAGCCCCGGCGGCATCCGCAAGATCCTCATGATGGCGAGGGATACCGACGTGCGGGACGTCCTGCCGTCGGTGAAGGTCCCGACGACGGTGATCCACCGGGACGAGGACTCGATCCGCATCGAGGCGGGTCGCCAGCTCGCAGAGAACATCCCCGGGGCGAAGCTCGTGGAGGTTCCGGGGGCGGATCACTTCCCGTGGGTCGGAGACACGACGCCGATCCTCGACGAGCTCGAGCACTTCGTCACGGGCGAGCGCGGGAGAGAGGAGCCGGACCGGGTGCTCGCCACGGTCCTCTTCACCGACATCGTCGACTCGACCGAGGAGCTCTCGAAGCGCGGGGACCGCGCGTGGCGGGATCTCCTGACCCAGTACTACGGGGTGATGCGCGCGCAGACGGAGCGGCACCGCGGGCGGGAGATGGACACCGCGGGGGACGGCTACTTCGCCGCCTTCGACGGCCCGGCCCGCGGAATTCGCGCCGCCATCGCCGCCCTGCACGCCATGGAGCCCCTCGGCATCCGCATCCGCGCCGGACTCCACACGGGCGAGTGCGAGCAGATCGGCGACAAGATGGGCGGCATCGCCGTCCACCTGGGCTCGCGCGTGTGCGGAGCGGCCGCCCCCCATGAGGTGCTGGTCTCGAACACCGTGAAGGACCTGGTCGCGGGCTCCGGCCTGCGCTTCGCCGAGCGCGGCGCCCACGTCCTCAAGGGCGTCCCCGGCGAGTGGAACCTCTTCGCCGTCGAGGTCTGACTCCTCCGTCACCCCGCTGGCTTGGCCCGCGACGCTCCGAAGCCGCTCAAGGAGCCCGAGCGTTCCGCCGATACACAGCCGTGTGAATACCGGCATGGGATGGGGGGCCCAGATGACGCCGAGGATGATCCCGATCCTGCTGGCGGCGACGCTCACCGCCCCGGCCGTTGCGGCCCAGCCGGTCTTCACCGCCCTCGGGACTCTCCCGGGTGCCTCGGAGAGTGAGGCCTGGGGTGTCTCCGCCGACGGCCGCGTCGTCACCGGACACAGTGACTGGCGCGCATTCCGCTGGGAGAACGGGGTCATGGAGCGGATGGAGGGCCTGGTTCCGGACGGGTCGAGCATGGGCCTGGCGATCTCGGATGATGGATCGGTGATCGGCGGATTCGCACAGGCATCGGAAGGCAACCGTCCGTGCCGTTGGCGCGGCGACGTGGTAGACGCGCTTCCCATCGATGCCGACTCCGCCAGCGGAATCGTGCAAGGCGTGAACGCCGACGGTTCGGTCATGGTCGGGCGCACTTTCTGGGGGGCTGCCCGCTGGGATGACGGGGTGCTCACCCTGCTGCCCGACGGGCGCGTGAACTCCACGCGCGCCGTCTCGGACGACGGGTCGGTGGTGGGTGGAACCGGGCACGTCGGACACATGACAGGAGGACCGCAGGCGCTCTTGTGGCGGGACGGGGTACCCTCGGCCCTGGGCATTCTCCCTGGCGGGGAACTCTCATCGGTGGCCGATGTTTCCTCCGATGGCTCCGTCGCTACGGGATACGGCGGCACGGAGGCCTTCGTCTGGACGGAGGAATCGGGCATGGTCTCGATCGGAGACTTACCGGGAGGGGACGTCTTCAGCATTGCCTGGGCGATCTCGTCGGACGGATCGATCGTCGTGGGCGGTAGCGCGATCGAGGGCGGCTATGGCGCCTTCGTGTGGAGCGCAGGCATCGGAATGCGCTCGCTCCAGTCGGTGGTCGAGGATGATCTGGGCCTGCCCCTCGACGGCTGGCAGCTCACTCTCGCGATGAACCTGTCACGGGACGCGCGCTTCATCGTCGGACGAGGAACGAATCCCGAGGGCTTCACGGAAGCCTGGCACCTGGAGGTGCCCGACGACGACGCCGACGGGTGGCCAGACGTCGCGGACAACTGCCTGGGCGTCTCCAATCCGGATCAGGCCGACGCGAACGGCGACGGGGTCGGGGACGCCTGCGAGCCGGCCTGCGACGACGGTGTCGACAACGACGGGGACGGCGCCACCGATCTGGACGATCCGGGCTGCCGAAACGACGAAGGGCTCACCGAGAGTCCCGATTGCTCGGACGGCATCAACAACGATCCGTCCGAAGACGGCCTGATCGACTTCGACGGAGGCGAATCCGCGGGTCTTCCGCCGGAGCTCCAGACGGCACCGGATCCCCAGTGCATCGAGCCCTGGATTCCCCGGGAGCGCGGCGTCGCGTGCGGACTCGGCTTCGAGCTGGCCCTGGTGCTCGCGGCACTCCTGTGGCGTCGACCGAACGGTCGGCGTCAGTCCGACCGGGTCCAAGGCTGAAGCACGCCCTCGCGCCGCCATCCCCGCTCCGCCGCGTAGTCGCGAAGGTCCTCCAGGCGGTCGCTGCTCGCCGGATGGGTCGACACGTAGGCCGCGAGGTCGCCCAGCCCCGATGTGCGGGAAACGAGTCGCTCGAAGAACCGCCCCGCCCCCGCCACGTGCCCGTACTCGGCCTGAACCAGCTCCAGGCCGAATCGGTCGGCGGCGCGCTCCTGTTCCCGATCGAATCCACGGTCCGCCATCTGGCCGAGGAAGCCGGTCACCTCCGGAGCGGTCGCGTTGAACCCGAACAGCGCCGAAGCGGTCAGCTCGTACAGGATGCCGCGTCCCAACCGGCGCAGCTGATCCCGATTGCGGAAGTGCCCGAGCTCATGCCCCACCACGAACGCCAGCTCGTTCTCGCTCTGCGACTCGCGCAGCAGGCCCTTCGTCACGAGGATCGTGCCTCCAGGCAAGGCCATTGCATTGACCTCGGGCTCGTCGCTCACGGTGACCTGGAACTCATAGGGCGCACCGGGCCAGTGCATCGCGAGTCGCCGAGCCAGCGCTTCCACCGCGAGACGCTCGGCTTCGTGCTCCGGGCTGCTCAGGTGATGCGCCCAATCCCCGAAAGTGCGGGCTTCGAGTTCCGGCGGGATCCAGCGGACGGCCCACTCGACGCTCCATCCAACCACCAGAATCAGCGCCGCGAAGATCGCCGAAACGCCTGCCACGAGGAGCGCCGCTTCGCGGAGGGGATGCGTCGCGCTGACGTTGATCCCCTCGCGCGGAGCCCTCGGCTCGAACCTCATGGCTGGCGAACGAGCTTGACTGCCGTGCCGAACGCGAGCATCTCGACGCCGGCGGTGCCCTTTCCCCGGCCACGGCTCGACGCCAACCTGGATGTCTCGAGTCGCACGTTGACGATCGCGTCGTACCCGTCGGCTACTGCCCCCTCGGTCATCCGCAGCAGCGCCTCGCGGCGCGCGCGGTCCAGCAGCGGCTCGTAGGATCGGACCCGCCCCCCGAGAATGCCGCGAAGGCCTGCGAGGAAGCGCTTGAAGTAGTCGAGAGAGACCACCGTGCTGCCCATGGCAAGTCCCGAGTCGGCCACCTGCCAGCCCTCGGGAAGCCGCTCGAACGTGACCGTCGGGAACGCGCGGAGACGCGCCTCGCGTTTGCGCAAGCTGTCGAAGTGACGCCGCTCGATCGCGCTCCCCACGAGGTAGGTGACCGTCAGTACCATCAGCGTGATGCCGAGTTGAGTCAGCGCTTCCATCGCAGGGCCCTCACTGCACGCGCACGGCCGTCCCGTACGCAAAGAGCTCCGCCGCCCCCTGGGCCACCGAGCTGGTCGCGAAGCGCACGTTGACGACCGCGTTGGCGTTCATCGATTCCGCTTGCTCCAGCATGCGCGCGACAGCCTCCTTGCGCGAGTCGCTGAGTAGCTCGGTGTAGGCTGCGAGCTCGCCACCGACGAGGTTCTTGAAGCCGGCCATGATGTCGCGGCCGACGTGTTTCGCGCGCACGGTGTTGCCGCTCACGACGCCATAGAACTCCACGATCGTCTTGCCGGGGATCGTCTCGGTGTTGCTCATCAAGATCGGCACGAATGACACTCCTTGGAGCCAGGGTGGCACGCTCCTGCAGCATTCTATCCTGCGGCCACCCACATGCGTACGGGCTGGCGAGACCACGCGACCTCACCCGCTCTCCTGCACGGCCCCTTCCCCCGGAAGCTCCCAGATCGTAGGATGGATGGTCGGAGAGCCACGTGTGTGTGTCGGATAGGCGACAGCTCACAGCCGCTCTCCGAGAATCCTCCAAGACGAAGAGGGGGGTCTCACCGAATGCGACGCCGCGACGCCTGGCTCGCCCTGGTCCGCGCGCTCCTGCCGGTCCTGCCGCTCGTCCTCGCCGCGCCGGTCTCCGCGGAATCCGCGCTGACCGCGCGAGACCCGGGAACCGCCCCCGCTTCACCCCCCGCGCCGACCGCATGGCGCTTTGGCCTCTTGATCGACGGAAGCTGGTCGAAGCACGAGGTCGACACCGCGGCCGAGGGGCTGGTCGTCATCGACTCGACGGGCAGTCTCCTCCGGCTCCTGGACGAGAGTGAACGGATCGATCTCGATGGCTTCTCCGGCTCGCTCAGCGGGCGTCTCTGGCTCCCGGTTCGGGCTCTGGGCGTGCGGCCCTGGCTCCAGGTCGGCTACCGCTACGCCCTTGCCGATCTGACCGAGCTCGGCGCCGAAGTCGGCGCGACGGTTCTCGACGAGGAGCGCGTGTTCGCGGACATCCGGGTCGAGTACCGGGGCGGCTGGCACGCCAAGCTCGGATTCGATGTCGACGGCTCGCTGTGGGACCATCCCCTCACGATCGGCCCGGTTCTCGGCTGGGAACGCAGCAAGTACGAGGCGCGGCTTCGCGGAGTCCGTGCGTGGCCCTCCACGGGAACACCAGTGGGGTCGGCTGAGACCCGCGAGGCCACGTTCGATACCGGAACCCTGGGCCTCGAGCTCCGCACACCCCTCGTCGAGCGAGGGCGCTTCCGGATGGAGCTGGTGGTCGGCGCCGACTACCTGCGATCGATCGACGGCAGCGAACGGCTCGCCATCCGCGTTCCGTATGGCAAGGAGTTCGGAACGGCAGCCGGGTTCGAGTACGCGACGGGAGAGTACGACGTCAACCACGCCGTGCGGGCAAGCCTGGGAGTGCTCTTCAGCTTCTGAGCCAGGAACGTCCGCGTCTCTCTCGAAGCACTGGGCTCCACCGGAGATCTGGTTGGAGCCCTGGTCGTTCGATGGCTAGCGTCGACGGCGTGCCGCCCGCAGGCCGAGGCCCGCGCCGGCGACCAGCAGGGCCAGCCCCGGCTCCGGCAAGGTCACGTTGACCACGGCGCCCACGAAGCCGACCTCGCAGGGTGGCCGGCCCACACCGTCGAACGGGCAGACACCGTCGTCCAGACCGAGCGACTCGCCATCGCCGAGGAACGGCGTGACGTCGATGATGCCGCTCGCGAGATCGATCGTGAACTCGAGGGTCTCGACCAGGTAGACGCCGGGACCCAGCGACAGCGTGAAGGACGACGCGTTCAGGTTGCGAACGTCGCCGGCGGGGTCGTCGATTACCGGCGGCCCCGAGAGGTCCGCGATGAAGCCGAGGTCGTTGATGGTCCGGGCTACGTTCGTGACGTCCGCCCCATTGGTGCCGCGCGTTCGGAAGCCGATGCTGAGAGCGTACTCCTCGAAGGTGAGCCCATCGGTGTCGATGAAGACGTTGACGGCGATCCGGTCGCCCAGCATCGCGTTCGTGACTGCCGGCTCCACGATCACCATGGGCGCTGCCCGCACAGAGACCGGGAGGGCCAGCAGGGCCGCTGCGGCACAGAGCTTCAGGGTGGTCCGCATGGGCGAGCTTCCTCCGAGCGGCTCTCCCCCCTGGAGTGGGTGGCTCCGATCTCTCCGATGTGTCACAGAGGAGTCGGAGCGGGCGTACGCGGCTCTCCCGCCCGCAGCCGGCACCTCACCCAGCCGCGGAAGCCCTGCGCCGAGGCTACGCCGCGGTCTGCTTCGCCAGCTCGGCCCGTAGCCGCGAAGCCTGCTGGTCGAGCGCCTTGACCAGGCCGGGCAGGTCCGGGACGGCCTCCGGGGCGGCCGTCAGGGACAGGGTGAGGCCACGGCGATAGCCGAAGGCCGCGATCAGCAGCCCGATCCCATCCACCAGCGGGCCTGATCCCTCGAATCCCACCACGCTGCCCGGGCCCATGTAGAGCGGGTCGTCGCTCAGGCGGATGCTGCTGATGACCACGTTGGTCAGGGGTCCCACGTACGGGCTCAGCAGTCCGTGCGCGCGCACGGCCAGCTGGGTGGGCACGGCGGGCAGCAGTCGACCGATCTCCCGCACCAGCTCCCGCTCTCCGCGCCGGCGCCGACCCTTGCCGCGCGCCGTTGCGGCCCGGATGCGGGCGAGGCGCTCCAGGGGCTCGTCCGTGTCGGTGGCGAGGCTGCAGCGGATCAGGCTGATGCGGTTGGTGGGGCGGCCATCGTCGTCGCCGCTGTGCAGCGACATGGGCGCAAACGCCTGCAGCGACTCGTCGGGCAGCTCGCCGCGCTCCCGCAGGTACTGGCGCAGGCCGCCCCCGCACAGCGTGAGGATCAGGTCGTTGACGGTGGCGCCGCTGGTCTCGCGGAGCTTCGTCAAGACCTCGGCGGGGATCTCGACACTCTCGAACGCGCGGCGGTTGGAGATCTGCACGTTCAGCGCGCTGCGCGGGGCTCGGGCCAGGGGCTCCGCGCGCGGGGGCGCAGGCGCGGTCGCGCTGCGGCCCTCGGCGCGCAGGCGAGGCGCGGCCTCGGCACGCAGGCGGGGTGCGGCGCGGGAGATCAGACGCGCCACCCGCAGCGGATCCCAGACGCGCTGGCGCAGGGCACGCCAGGTCAGGTCGGCCGCCGACGGCAGCGGGCCCGGCTCGGGCCGGGGCGCGGGGCGCGGCGGCCCTTCCCCCGGCGCGGGGCTGAAGATGCGCTCCGTCAGTCCGGCGCCGCTCGCCCCGTCCATCATGGCGTGGTGCATCTTCAGCATGAACGCCGTCGCCGGCTGCGGGTCGTCCCCGAGCCGGATGCCGTCCACGACGATGCCCTGCCACAGCGGCCGATCCGACGGAAGCCGCTCGCCCAGGAACTCCGCGAAGAGCGCGCGAGCTCCCTGCGCGTCGGCGTCGGGGCCGAGCTTTCGCCCCTCCAGGTGGGACTCGAGATCGAAGTCGGGATCCTCCGCCCAATACGGATGATCGATGCGCAGAGGATCCTGCATCACCCGCTGTCGCATCGACGGGAACTCGTGGATGGTGCGCGCGTAGTAGTCGCGGAGCCAGGGAAGCACCGGACGACAGCTCTCCGGCAGGCGCAGCCACACCAGAGAGGCGATTTGCAGCGGGCAGTCCGGCGTGTCCGCGTAGAGGAAGAGCGCGTCCTGTCCGCTCATCTGATGCATCGGCGGGAACATACGACTCCCGGCGGCCCTCCGCCTCGGCCCGCGCGGCGGTGTCGACGCAGGTGGAATCAGCCGTTGAGCACCGATTCGAGGTCGCCCTGGACCTCGAGGCAGCCGTGGCGCCCCTGCCCTTCGAAGAGCGTCGCGTCGCCACTGCACCGAGAGAAGCGCAGGTCTACGCTCGAGGTCATCGTCTCGGCGACGCGCTCCAGCATCTGCTTCTCGTAGGGCGCGTGGAGGATCGCCCCCTCCGTCTTGGTCGCGCTGATCTCGAGGCGGTGCTCCCGGTCGCGCACGGACACGCGGTAGGCGTGATCCGTCACCTCGATGTCCTCGATCTCCGCGCCCGTGTAGGTGGTGAAGCGATGGAGCTTGCCGCGCAGGAGCAGTCCGATCAGGTGGCCGCGGAACGAGCCGGTGAGCCAGGGGATGCGGGCGACCGAGGCCGTCACCGAGACGCCTTCCTCGTCGAAGTGGTTGCTCTGCGCCCAGACGTAGCCGCGAGGGAACGCGCGCCCCCAGTCCTTCTCGATGTACCCGCGGCCGCCGTCGAACGAGGTCTTGGTGCCCTCCACCTCGAGCGATCCGGACAGCGCGTGGTCCATGCTGAGGATGCCGTGATTGCACTCCATGAAGGGGACGAAGCTGTACGGCCCCATCACTCCGGGGCTCGCCCAGGTGACCGGCCAGCCTCGCCAGCTCGAGAACTGCAGGTCGCCGTTCACCGTCTGGCCGGCGCTCGACTCCCCGTCGCCGATCGCGAGCCGGATCCCGTCCCGGCCGAAGCGACTGCGCCCGATGCGGACGTCGAAGTCGTCCCGGGCGGCATGGAACTCCGAGAGGGGGAAGCGGTGATACGCCGACCTGCCGGCGCGCCCGTCCAGCACCTGGACGAAGGCATGCGCGTCGTCGCCCAGGAACACCCCGGGGATGATCGCGTAGGGCTGGGCTCCCTCGGCGTCGACCAGCTTGAAGTACCAGCCCTCGAAGCAGGAGCGACCGCGTCCGACCATGTGATGAAGGTGGAAGC
>JANQFA010000232.1 GCA_028278065.1 Myxococcota bacterium | reverse complement strand
CCGGTGCTGGGCTGCCAGGCCGGCACCGCCCTGAACTGCGACGACGGCAACCCGTGCACCGCGGACAGCTGCGACGCGGTGCTGGGCTGCCAGAACGTGATCGTCGCGGACGGGACGTCCTGCGAGGACGGCCAGTTCTGCACCACCGGCGACACCTGCAGCGCGGGCGTGTGCCAGGCCGGCGGTCCGACCGACTGCTCGGGTGCGACCACGGCGTGCACCCTGGGCATCTGCAACGAGTCGACGGACAGCTGCGACGCGGTTCCCACCAACGATGGCGGGGCCTGCGAGGACGGCAGCCTCTGCACCACCTCGGACACCTGCTCGGGCGGCGCCTGCGTCGGCGGGCCTCCGCCCAACTGCAACGACGACGAGCAGTGCACCAACGACAGCTGCAACCCCTCCACGGGCTGCGTGAACACGCCCATCCCGGACGGTGGCTCCTGCAGCGACGGCACCGTCTGTACGACCGGTGACATCTGTCAGTCCGGAGTCTGCACGGGCAGCACGATCAACTGCGACGACGCCAACGTCTGTACGGCCGACAGCTGCGACGCGGTCCTGGGCTGCCAGAACGTGGCCGTGGCCGACGGGACCGAGTGCGTGGACGGCGATCTCTGCAACGGGACCGAGACCTGTCAGTCCGGCTCCTGCTCGTCCGGGTCGTCGCTCGACTGCGACGACGGGAACGCCTGCACCTCGGACAGCTGCGACTCCCTCCTCGGCTGCGCGAACGTGGCCGTGGCCGACGGGACCTCCTGCGACGACGGCGACGTCTGCAACGGTGCCGAGATCTGTCAGGGTGGCGTCTGCCAGACCGGCACCGCGCTCGACTGCGACGACGCGAACCCCTGTACCGCGGACAGCTGCGACGCGGTCCTCGGCTGCGTGAACACGCCGGTGGCCGACGGCCTGGCCTGCGCCGACGCCGATCTCTGCAACGGCGACGAGACCTGCCAGGCCGGGACCTGCACCGCCGGGACCCCGCTCACCTGCGACGACGGCGACGTCTGCACGGGCGCCGAGACGTGTGACCCGCTGCTCGGCTGCCAGCTGGGCACGCCGCTCACCTGCGACGACGGCGACGTCTGCACGGGCGCCGAGACCTGCGACCCGGTGCTCGGCTGCCAGGCCGGGACGCCGCTGGTCTGCGACGACGCGGATGTCTGCAACGGCGCCGAGACCTGTGATCCGGTGCTGGGCTGCCAGGCCGGTACGCCGCTCGACTGCGACGACGCCAACGTCTGCACGGCCGACAGCTGCGACGCGGTGCTCGGCTGCCAGAACCCCGCCGTGGCCGACGACACGCCCTGCAACGACAACGACGTCTGCAACGGCGCCGAGACCTGCCAGAGCGGCACCTGCACCGCGGGCACGCCGCTCGACTGCGACGACGGCAACCCCTGTACGGCCGACAGCTGCGACGCCATCCTGGGCTGTCAGAACGTCAACGTGGCCGACGGGACCGAGTGCCTCGACGGCGATCTCTGCAACGGCACCGAGACCTGCCAGGCGGGCGCCTGCATCGGCGGCACGGCCCT
Source organism: Myxococcota bacterium (assembly GCA_028278065.1). Classification (GTDB taxonomy): domain Bacteria; phylum Myxococcota_A; class UBA9160; order UBA9160; family JAFDET01; genus JAFDET01. Next base: position 17,677 of record JANQFA010000232.1, on the reverse strand, counting down.
GAACTGCGATGATGCCAACGTCTGCACGGCGGACAGCTGTGATGCCCTGCTCGGTTGCCAGAACCTGGCCGTGACCGACGGCACCAGCTGCGGTGACGGGGACGTCTGCAACGGCGGGGAGACCTGTCAGGGCGGCACGTGCGTCAACGGGACGCCGCTGGTCTGCGACGACGCCAACACCTGCACCACGGACAGCTGCGACTCCGTGCTGGGCTGCCAGTTCGTGACGCTCGCGGACGGGACCTCCTGCGACGACGGGTTCTTCTGCAACCAGGGTGAGACCTGCAGCGCCGGCGTCTGTACCGGCGGCGGGGCGGTCGACTGCTCGGCCCTCTCCGGCACCTGCCGCGTCGGCATCTGCAACGAGAGCACGGACGCGTGCGAGCCCATCGACTTCCCGAACGGGACCGGCTGCGACGACGGCAACGTCTGTACGCCCACCGACTTCTGTGTGTTCGGTACGTGCGCCGGCACGGGCACCCTCGACTGCAGCGACGGCAACACCTGTACCGCGGACGCCTGCGATCCGGGCACGGGCTGCTTCAGCAATCCGGAGCCGGATGGCACCTCCTGCGACGACAGCGACGTGTGCACCGAGACCGACATCTGCGCGTCCGGCACGTGCGGCGGGACGCCGATCACCTGCGACGACGCGGATCCCTGTACCTCGGACGCCTGCGACTCGGTGACCGGGTGCTTCTCGACGCCTGTGCCCGAGGGCAGCGCCTGTGAAGACGGCGAGTTCTGCACCGTCAACGAGACCTGCCAGGGCGGAGCCTGCATCACCGGCGGCCTGCGCGACTGCACCAGCGCCGGTGACGGCTGCAACGCGGGCTTCTGCGACGAGCTGAGCGACACCTGTGCCCAGGCGCCGTTCCCCGACGGGACGCCGTGCCAGGCCGGGTTCTGCACCAACCCCGACTCGTGCCAGGGCGGCGCCTGTGTCCCGGGTCCGGCCGTGACCTGCGACGACGCGACGGTCTGTACCGCCGACGTCTGCGAGGACTTCTTCGGCTGTGTCCACAGCCCGGTCAACTGCGACGACGGCGATCCCTGCACGGTGGACACCTGCGACGCCCTCACGGGCTGCAGCAGCGTGCTCGACACCACGGACAGCGACGGCGATTCCACGCCGGACGCCTGCGACGTCTGCCCGCTCGACGACGCGAACGACCAGGACGGAGACGGGGTCTGCGGCAACGTGGACGTCTGTCCCACCGAGTTCGATCCCAACCAGACGGACATCGACAACAACGGCCTCGGCGACCTCTGCGATCCGAACTCGCGAATGGTGGACGTGAACAGCACCTGCTCGAGCGGATCGTGCAGCCAGTGCGGAACGCCGGCACAGCCGTTCGCCAGCATCGCGGACGCCATCGCGTGCGCCTCGAACGGCCAGGCGGTGGTCGTGCAGCCGGGCACCTACCTCGAGAACATCACCATCGGGAAGCGGATCAACGTGCTCAGCGCGGCGGGTCCGAGCGTGACGGAGATCCGTGGTGGCGGCACCGATCCGACCGTGTCGATGGTCTCGGGCGGCGGCCGCAAGCAGCTGATCGGCTTCACGGTGAGCAATGCGGGCACGGGCGGCGGGGTCGAGGTGACCACCGCCACGGTCACGATCGCCGACAACGTGATCACGGCGAGCAACAAGACGGGCGACGGCGGCGGCATCTCGGCGTTCGCGAGCTCCGGCGAGGCCGCACGCAACGTGATCGCCGGGAACTCGGCCACCGGCTTCGGCGGTGGAGTGCACGTCCAGTCCTCGACGCTCGACTTCATCGACAACGTGATCGAGAACAACTCCGCCTCGAGCGGCGCCGGGGCGTACATCACGGCGTCCACGAGCGAGTTCATCCGCAACCGCATCCAGGCCAACGCCTCGACGGGTCACGGAGGCGGCATCGCCGTGGTCTCCTCGAGCCCGGACCTCATCCGGAACCAGATCGTGGGCAACACGGCTCCGGCCTTCGGCGGCCTGGGGGGCGGCGTCTACGCGATCTACTCCACTCCCGACTTCGACCGGAATCTCTTCCAGGCGAACTCGGCCTTCTCGGGTGGAGGCATCTTCGCCGAGGAGGCCTCGATCGAGGTCCTGGACAACGAGTTCCTCGGCAACTTCGCCCTGGGTGGCGGCGGCGGCGGCGTCGCGGTGCGCAACGTGCCCGCCACGGGCAGCACCAACCCCGCCGTGGTGTCGAACAACCAGATCGTCGACAACGTGTCCCTGACCGTCGGCGGCGGGATGTTCTGCCTGAGCTCGGCGGATGCCGTGATGGTCAACAACACGGTCCTGCGCAACTCCGCCAACCAGAGCGGCGCCGGCGTGCACATCGAGGTGTGCAACGCGACGATCGAGAACAACATCGTGGGCGACAACCTGCTCACCCACGGCATCTTCTGCTCGACGGCGTCCACGGTGACGACCGGCTTCAACAACCTCTTCAACAACGCCCTCGGAGACTTCGGCGGGGTCTGCCTCGGCAGCCCGGACGACGTCCTGGTCCCGGCCCAGTTCCTCGGCGGCGGATGCGCCGACGACCTGCGCCTGGCGCCGACCTCGCCGACGATCGACACGGGCTCGAACACCGCCCGCGAAGTGCCCTTCAACGACTGGGAGGGCGACCTGCGGCCGGCCGACGGCAACGGCGACGGGGCTGCGGTGGTGGACATCGGCGCCGACGAGTTCGGCTGCGCCGACAAGGACGCCGACGGCTTCACCGCCTGCACCACGCCGGTCGACTGCGACGACCGCGACCCCAACGTCAATCCCTTCGCCGAGGAGCTCTGCGACGGCATCGACAACGACTGCGACTGCCTCATCGACGAGGGTTCGCCGGACGCCGACAGTGACGGCGTCTCGGTGTGCGGCGGCGACTGCGACGACAGCGATCCGGCGGTGATCCCGGGAGCCACCGAGGTCTGCGACGGCATCGACAACAACTGCAACGGGGCCATCGACGAGGGCTTCGCGGACTCCTGCGTGGCGGGCGCCCAGGTGGCCCTGGACGTCGGCGACGGCATCGGCGAGGCCGGCATGGACGTGGGCGTGACCGTCTCCCTGGTGGCCATCGATCCGCTGGCGGAGGTGTCCGCGACCTCCAACGACATCCAGTTCGACGCGGCCCTCTTCGGCGGGAGCGCGCCGGTCTGCACGATCCTCCCGACCATCGGACCGGGCACCCCGGCGGACAAGACCCTGAGCCAGAACCTGCTGAGCCCGGGTGTCCTGCGCGTCCTGATCGCCAACCCGGTCAACAACACGCCGATCCCGGCCGGCGACATCTACACGTGCACCTTCCCGATCGACGCCTCGGTGGAGCCGGGGACGTTCGCGCTGCTCAACATCGCTTCCACCTCGGACCCGGGCGGTAGCCCGGTGCCGACGGACGGCCTGACGGGCAGCATCACCGTGCTGGCCGGGCCGGGGACGGTTCCGACCGGGCTGATCGGTGACTGCGACGGCGCGAACGGCGTCACGATCGACGAGGTCCAGACCGTCATCAACATCTTCCTGGGCGTGGAGCCCGTGGCGACCTGTCCGGCGGCGGACGCGAGCGGTGATGGCACCGTGGACGTCACCGAGCTGCAGAACGCCATGAACAACCACCTGCTGATCACGCCCTGAGTCCCCGCGGGTTGTCGCCACGGGGTCTTGGGCCTAATCTCAGCCGATTCATCCGCCGGGTGGGGTAGGACGCGGGCCTGCCATGCGGAAGGACAAGGAGCAAGAAATGGCCAATTCAGAGAACGGGTCCGGACCGGCGGGGATCACCCCGATCGTCGCAGCCGTGATCCTGGGCGCTGCCGTGGTGTACGGAAGCTCGCTCGTCTCCAAGTCGGTGAACGGGGCCGCCGAGCGTCTCGAAGGGATGCGGGTCGCGATGACCGAGATGAAGGACGCGATGGGCTCGGCCGCGCCCACCCGCCAGGCGGCAGCGCCGCAGCGCCGCCGCGGCCCGGACCCGGAGAAGGTCTATACGCTCAACACGAAGGGTGCGCCGGTCCGTGGAGCGGAGAACGCGAAGATCATGATCGTCGAGTTCTCCGACTTCCAGTGTCCGTTCTGCAGCCGCGTCAGCCCGACCCTCGACCAGATCATCGACGAGTACGGCGACAAGGTCCAGATCGCCTTCAAGCACCTCCCGCTCGCCTTCCACCAGAAGGCGCCGGCCGCCCACGCGGCATCCGTGGCCGCGGACCGGCAGGGCAAGTTCTGGGAGATGCACGACAAGATCTTCGCCAACCAGAAGGAGATGTCGCCCGAGAAGTACGTGGAGTGGGCGGGCGAGCTGGGCCTGGACGTCGAGAAGTTCAAGAAGGACCTGGCCTCGGCGGAGGTGAAGAAGCAGATCGAGGCGGACAAGCAGGAGGCCGCCAAGCTCGGCGTGACCGGAACCCCGAGCTTCTTCGTGAACGGCCGCTTCATGTCGGGCGCCCAGCCCTTCACGGCCTTCAAGGCTGCCATCGAGCGCGAGCTGAACCGGAGGTCCTAGGGACCCCGATCCGGACTCCTATCGCCGCCGGCGCCGTCCGAGGAGGCCGGTGCCGGCGGCGAGGACCAGCAGCGCGAGGGAGCCGGGCTCGGGGACGAGCAGCACGCCGTTCAGCTGCCCCGGCTTCGTCGCGTCACCCTGGCGGAATCCGATCTCGATCACGCCATCGGGGCCGACCTGGACGGGGACCGTGAGGGTCTGATCCGCCCAGAGATCCGTCGCGTTCGGGTCGCCCACGATCTCCCCGACGTCGGTGCCGTTCACCCGGAAGGCCGTCTGGATGAGGGTGGCCAGCGACGGGCTGTGGCTGAGCAGCACCAGGTCGTAGCTTCCGGCCGGAATCCCGTAGATCTTGAGGACCGCCTCCTGGCCCAGCGTGATCTGGTGGCCGTCCTTCCAGAGGTCGACCGCGTCCGGCTCCGGAGTCAGCGTCGAGGTCTGGCCGGCGAAGGGGCGCGCGTCGCCGAGGTAGCCCGCTCCCTGTCCCGGCGGCGAGGACTCGACGAACGGGGAGCAGCCGATCGGGGTTTCACCGGGGGCGAACATGCAGATCGAGACGCGCTGGAAACCCGTCTCGGTGTTCAGGCCGCTGGTGTCGCCGTCCATGTCGAAGCCGAAGCGAAAATCGGGCAGCGCGAGGGCCGGGTTGCCCACCAGCAGGCCCGCCGCGGCCAGCCCGGCCATCCAGTGCGCTCGTCCCGCAACCGCCATTCCAGTCCCTCCTCGGCTCCAGCTGCCTCGTGGTGAGTGGGGCCGGGTCCGGTGATGTGGCGCAGAAGCAGCTCGGGTGCAGGGGGCATTGACCCACGCCGGCACGCGGGTGGATAATGAACCACTGCCTGGTGCTGGGTCGCCGTGCGGAGGAAGGTCTCGGGGATGTCGAAGCGGAAGTGGTGGACCTCTGCGGCGGTCACCGCAACGGTCTTGTTCTGTGTCCAGGTGGGCGTAGCGGGTGCGGCGCCGGATCCCGCGCTCCGCTGTCTGGGAAAGAAGCTCGACGCGACGGGCGGGCTTCTCGACGAGCTGCTGCGGGTCGAGGCCCGAGCTGCGGCTGCGGGCGAGGCGGCCAGCCCCGCTCGGATCTCCCGCGCCAAGGACCGCTTCTCGGCGCGCCTGCTGCGTGCCCAGTCGAAGGGAGGCTGCACCTCGAGCGGGGAGGGCTCCGCCCTGGAAGCGGAGATCGACCGGGTCGTCGGGGAGGTGGCGGCCATCCTCGATCCTCCGACGGAGAGCGCGCGGAGCTGCTCCAGCCTCGCGCTGCGCGCGGTCGGCCGGCGAGGGCGTGGCCTCCTGGGTGCGCACGGTCGACAGCTGCGCACGTCGCGTTCGCTGCTCTCCGATCGCGTCGAGCGCGCCGAGAGCCTGTTCGCCCGGGACCTGGACCGGGCCCGCGCGCGCGGCGACTGCGCCACGGCGGACCAGGAGAGGCGTCTCGACGACCTCGTCGACACGGGGATCGACTTCGTGCTGGCGGCGCTCGACGTGGTGCAGCCCGTCACGGCCACCCTGATCAGCGCGGCGCAGCCGGCCGAGACGCCGGGCAGTCCGGGCGTGGACGCGTCGGCCTACCCCCGTCTCGTCACCCAGTACGGTGGGGTGAACGTCGACCTCAATCGCGCGATCGTGACCACCTACGCCTATCCCCCCACGGTGGATCAGCCCGACGCCGTGCTCGTCCTGATTCCCGGCTTCGAGGGCGGCGCCGGCGGATTCCACGTCATGGCGGAGAACCTCGTGACGAAGGCTCGGGAACGGGGCTTCCGACTCGAGGTCTGGGCGTTCGACCGGCGCTCCAACCTGCTCGAGGATCTGGCCGGCCTGCAGGTCGCGGAGGCGGCGCTCGATGCCGAGATCGCCCTCGACTGGCTCTTCGGCGACGAGCTCGGGCTCCCGCTGCACCCGGCGCTGGCGGGCCTCGGCCGGCGCGGAGTCCTCCACGATGCCCACGCAGACACGGCGTTCGTGGCCAACTGGACCAACCTGGTGATCTCCCAGGACGTCGATGCGGCCGTGGAGGCGGCTCGCGGTCGCGCCCGCAACGGCAACGTCTTCCTGGGCGGGCACTCGGCCGGTACCGGCTTCACCGCCCGCTACGCGGCGACCGATTTCGACCTCAGCGGCGCCGGACCGCCGCAGCCCGGCTACGTGAAGCTGCGCGGACTCGTGCTGCTCGAGGGGGGTGGCGGCTCGGTGCCCGCCTCGCCGCCCAGCGCCGACACCCTGGACCGCATCATCGCCAAGGCCGACGGCGGTCTCTTCGCTGCCGTTCGCGACGACGCGCCTCGCTGTGTCGACGGGGCCACGCCCTGCACGATCGCGACCGAGGCAGTCGACTGCGCGGGCCTGGTCCCGCCCGTCTGCACGCTCCCGACCTCCTCCTATGCCATCGTGCCCGGGCTCCTGAATCCGACGCTGCTCGCATCGGCGGAGATCACGTCGATCCAGGCGGTCACCGATCCCGACGCCGGCCAGATGCTCCTGCAGGTCGACCAGGGAGCCCCCGGCAACAACGTGCTGGCCGTGGTCCCGGAGCTGGCAGGCCTGGGTCTGATCCTGCCTCCTTCCACGGCCTTCGGCGCCACGGGGAGCTTCGTGGACGACGACGGCTTCCCGTCGTCCCTGGCGGCCTTCGTGCGGACGTCCGTGGGTGCCCCGGGTCCGGTGGTGGGTGGACTCCTCACCTGGCAGGAGATCAGCGAAGGGCCGCTTCCCGCCGCGGTCCTCCCGGACAATGGTCCGAAGCCGACGACCCTGGCCGGCGCCTTCTCGCCGTGGGGACAGGAGAAGGAGACGCTGAGGCTCTCTCGCATGAACGAGGGCTTCTTCCGCGCCGGAACCAACTTCACCGACTGGTACTACCCGTCGTCCGGCCTCTCGACCACCCGGGCCTCCGGCGTCTGCGGCGCCGGGATCTGCAGCGCCGGCGCCGTCGGAGACGCGTGCTCGACGGACTCCGACTGCAACCAGTCGCTCGGGCTCGACTCCTCGGCCCTCTCCGTCGGACGGGGCAGGCGCGACATCGAGAACCTGACCCAGGCGGCCTCGATCGACATCCCCGTGATCGCCTTCGGAGGGAGCAACGGCCTCACTCCGTCCGGCGCGTCGTTCGCCGGCTTCGCCAGCAGCATCGCACCCTGCGCGGCCGCGAGCTGCACGGGTGCGCCGCGCATCGTCGACCCGAGCCTCCCCAATCCGGCCTTCCCGACGTTCGGAGACGAGGCCGGCGGCTTCGAGGTCTACATCAGCGAAGGTCTCGCCCACGTCGACGTGATCGCCGCCGAGGACGACTCGAACAGCCAGATCTACGGCCCCCTCCTCGACTTCCTGGAGCGGAACGCTCCATGAGGGCGGGAGGGGACCCGCGCCGGAGCCCGACGAGCGGTCCGGCGTGACGACCGAGAGAAACCGAGACCCGGAGGACGGAATGAAGCGGACAGCTCGACACGGACTGACCGGATTGGCGCTGGCCTTCGCCGCGGCAGCCCTGCTGTCGGCAGGCACAGCCGATGCCCTGACCTGCAAGAGCGCGTGCAACCAGGCGCGCAGGGCGTGCAACAAGGCGGCCACGAGCACCGTGAAGGCCGACTTCGCGGTCTGCAGCCAGGACCTCCTCGCCTGTCGCAACCAGTGTGAGGCCGACGAGCCTGCCTGTCTCCTCGCATGCGTCTCCGATCCGGACCCGGTGGCCTGCGAGCTGGCCTGCCTGGAATGCGCCGGCGACTGCCGCGATGCGACCGTCGTCTGCCGGGACGCCGCCAAGGCCACACGCGCCGCGGCGAAGGTCGCCTGCAACGCCGACCGCGAGGTCTGCTACGCGGACTGCATCGAGCCGGTGGACGACCAGTGCGTTCGCACCTGCACCTCGGATCAGCGCGCCTGCGAGATCGGTCCGAAGCAGGCTGCCATCGCCTGCAAGAAGGACTGCCGACGCGCGACGGCGCGCAGCGTGTGCATCGCGGCCTGCAACCAGGCGCTCAACGAGGCGATCGCGCCCTGCGCCGCCGCGGCGGCGGTCTGCATCGAGGGCTGCCTCGGCGTTTCGCCGTAGCCGGCAGGCGCTCGGCTGAGAGCCCGCAGACGCTCACCCGAGCGTCTGCGGCAGGCCAGCCCCAGGCCTAGCTGCGCCGCGGATCGCGGTACTCGATGCGCTGGGAACCCGCCAGGCGGTGGTGGATGGCGCGGGGCAGAACGCGTTCCGCCTCGAGCAGGCGCGCCCGAAGTGGGCCGTTGGCGGGGCCGCCCGGGACCAGGCGCGCCAGCCGTTCCAACGATCCGTACGGCTCGATCGACACGGAGCGGAAGTAGCGCTCGCCGACCGACCGATAGTGGTCCGTATCGTTCGGGCGCTCCGGATGCGGCTCCTTCTCGGGAAAGCAGCGGTCCTTCAAGGCGTCGAGCAGGGCCCAGTTCTCGCACGGCTCGACGAATCGGCAGCGGCCGGTGGGCTTGAGGATGCGCGCGAAGAGCTCCAGGATCTCCGCTTCCAGCTCCTGCACGAGGTGATGCAGGACATTGCCGCCGATGACGAAGTCGAAGGTCTCGGCTTCGAGATCCAGGTGCCGCACGTCCCCCGAGCGGCCCTCCAGGCGGTCCTCGAGCCCCAGCTCCCCGGCGAGGTGTGCCGCGATCGCCTCGGTGCTCTCCGAGATGTCGACTGCCAGGACCCGAGCGTCGTGCATGGCCATGATCGCGGCGAGAGCGCAGCGGCCCGCACCGAAGTCGAGGACCCGGGCGCCGGGAAGGGCCTCGCGAAAGGCCTCGTCGAAGATCCCGTAGGCGACGCGGTTCGACGGAACCTGGGCGGCCAGGAACGCCGCCCAGTCGTCGCGCTCCGGCTGCGACATCCGATCTCGCCACGCGCGGACCCTGCGCAGCGTGGGAGCGAGGGCTGCCGCATCCGTCCGGTAGGCGTGAGCGGAGACGTTCGTCTCGATGTTCGCGTCGACCCGGTCCGACAACGGCGCGAGAGTACCATCTGGCACCCGAGGCGGCACCGGCCGGGATCGGGTGTGCGGGGTCGGGGCGGGGCTTCCGTCTCCGGCAGTAGCGCTTCCGGGTGCGGGCTAAGCTGAGCGGAGGCGGGTGCTGCCCGCGGCGAGCCCAGATCCCACGAAGGACTCATGAGCAGAGACAGCAAGATCTTCTGTGTCGGATTCAACAAGACCGGGACCACATCCCTGCACGAGCTCTTCAAGGCGATGGGCTTCAGGTCCTTCCACGGGGTCTACTCCGATTTCGTGAACGAGCGGGATTTCGACCATGCCGTCTTCCGCAACCACGACTGCTTCACCGATGGCGAACGCCACGACTTCCGCGCGCTGGACGAGGCGTTTCCCGGCTCCAAGTTCATTCTCCTCAAGCGGAGAATGGACAAGTGGCTGTTGAGTCGAATCAAGCACGTCCACTACCGGAAGAGCATCGGCAAGACCGGGTGGATGAGGCGGGAGTACGAGGAGGACCCGAACCTCGCCGTGAGGGCCTGGATCCGGAGGCGAAGAGCCTACTACCAGGACCTGCGCGAGTACTTCGGGGGGAGAGAAGGCGACTATCTGGAGATCAACATCTGCGACTCCGAGGACGAGGAGGGTCTCGTGCGCGAGCTCGCCGATTTCCTGGGACTCGGGGGCAGCGAGCCTCACAGGATGCCGCGGAGCAACGTCCACGAAGACCGGACCCTCACGACGCTTCCTCGGCGGCTGCTCTCTGCGTTGCGAGGCCGGGAGGAGCTCGAGCTCGATTCCGCGCGATACCAGAACGAGGTCGACGAAGCGTTCGACGAGCTCGGACTGTCGGAAGCGGAGAGGAGATCCGACTAGGGACCGCTCGGGACCTGCGCCCGCAGACCGGGCCCCGCCGATCTAGGGTCCGCAGTCGATGACGACGTCGCCTCCGCTCGTGGTGAAGGGCGGCTCGAGGGGGCTGGGTCTCGGGTCGCCGCTGAAGAGCACGTTCATCGGGTTCGCCTCGACGCTGATCCAGTTGACGCCGCCGGCGCGCATGGCGTTCACCCAGTCGACCAGCGTCGGCACACCCCCCGTGGTGTCGGTGTACACGCGGTCGAGACCCCAGCCCGTGTGGCGCGAGCCGCTGGCCACGTAGTAGCGGTAGTTGTCGGCCTCGAGGCTCACGTTGGCCTGGGTCTCACGCGCCTGGTCCAGCATCGTCTCGTTGAAGAGGCACGAGGCATTCCACCAGGGCAGCCAGGCGAAGATGTTGTCGGGGTTGAGCATGATGTTGAAGAACCCGGTCTGACCGCCCAGACCCCCGTCGAAGGCCGCGGTGTAGTGGGCCCAGCGCGTCCGGGGGAAGGCCCGCGCCGCCGAGGTCACCAGGGTGGGAATCGACTGCTCCCCGATCGGGACGTCTCCGATCCCCGGGATGTCGGGCAGGTTCTCCTCCGCCCCCCAGTTGCCGAAGCTCTCGTCGAGGAACTCCTGGGTGATCACGCCGTTGCCCGCGTCGGCCATCATGTTGACCTGGGAGGCCGGATAGACCGCGCTCAGGAAGACGGCGCCGAGCGTGGCGCCGTACGCGCCGGCGCTGCTCCCCGACATGAAGATCTCGTCGGGGTTGACGAAGTGCTCCCGCGTCCACTTCTCCACCAGGCGGGCGTTGTCGTGGCCGCGGTGCTCGACGTGCTTCCCGCTGGGGAAATAGTCGACGGCCGCATCACCCCAGTGGACGTCGCAGCTGCAGTAGGGGATGACCACGATGTTCCAGTCGGCGAAAGGATTGGCCGGATTGGTGAGGTCGCCGAACCCCGATCCCAAGGTGGATGCGCCGATGAGGCCGCCCCAGTCACCCAGGTCGACGTCCTGGGTGCAGCGCGGGCCCAGGGGGCCGGCGCAGGTGAAGTCGTCCCAGCAGGCGCCGCCGCCGACGTAGTAGACGAGGAGCTTGTTCACGGTGCCGCGCTTGGCGAAGAAGCTGTAGGCCGAGGAGTCCTGGCACTGGGGCGTCAGCAGGGTGCCCTCGTACATCAGCGCGTGTCCGGGCTGTCCCGGGGTGGGGTGGGTGACCGCCATGAAGCCGCTGTCCGGCACGTTCGGCGACACGGTGGTGTCGGCGACGATGCCGGCGGCGAGATCCTCCAGACGGCCGGCCACGTCGCTCTCGTCGGCTCCGCTGGTGCAGCTGTCGCCCGCGGCGCGGTCCCAGGTGCGCGCGAAGCGGTCGCGCGCGTTGCTGCGCAGGCGGTCCCGGGTGAGCGCCCGGGGATCGCGTGCGGGCGACTTGACGAAGCGCGACTCGGCGCGCACCAGCGAGCTGCAGTAGGCCGCCGCGGCACGCAGCAGGCCCTTGCCGCAGCGGGCCTGGGCGGGGTCGCCCAGATCCAGGCCGCCGTTGACCTCCAGGACGATCTCGTCGGCCACCGTATCCACCGACGACTGCACCGCTCCGTAGCTGGCGGTGGTGTCGACGCAGTCGACGCCGGAGGAGGCGGAGCGCGTCTCCGCCCGGCCCCAGCCCTTGGCCAGGGTGGCTTCCGCTCCGAGGAGCTGGGAGTCGCGACGCGTGTCGTTCTGGCTGGTCTCCCAGCTCGACCAGGCCCGTAGCACCCGATGGCAGTAGCTGGCCGCGCTGCTCATCTTCTGGGAGACGCAGAGATTCGTGGGGTAGGCGCCGGCGTCCCCGCCGGGGAAGGAGACGCTCCCGGCCACCAGCAGGATCGGCAGAAGGAGCGAAGAGCCCAGGCAGCGGGAGAGCAGGGAGAGCATGCACGACCTCCAGGCGTGAGTGGGCCTGGAGTCGCCAGCTCGGCCCCTCGCGTGAGGGGATATCCTCTCAGGAACCCCAGGGGCCCGTCAAGCCGGACGGCCGGTGCCGGTGCCGGCGCAGCGTGCAGACCGCCCGGCCGCGCTCCGCACTCGCGTTATCCTGCCGTCTCGAGGTCGGAAGATCGGGGGTACCGAGCATGGAGCAGGGACAGCGAAGCGAGCGGATGTCGGTCAGCCGCCGCAGATTCATCCAGCTCCTCGCCATGCTGGCGGTGGGCGGACGCACGCTCTGGAGCTCGGGCGATGCCCGCGCCGCGCTCGCGGCCGCCAAGGAGGTCGCGGACGGGCCCGGCGCCTGGCCCGCCATGACCTACCGCAAGCTGGGCCGGACCGGCTTCGACGCCAGCCGCCTCTTCATGGGCTGCGGGGCGAGCCTGATGTTCCGCCGCAAGGACGAGCTCCTCGAGAAGGCGCACGAGGCGGGGATCAACGTCTTCGACGTGGGCTATCGAGGCTACTACCGCTCTGCGGAGCGCAACCTGGCCCCGTTCCTGAAGACCTACCGGGACAGCGTCTTCCTCATCTCCAAGGCGCCCGCCGACATCGACGCCGAGCCGGACGAGGCCGTGACGGTCGAGCAGGCGAAGAAGGGTGCGGCGGTCTGGAGCGAACGGCTCGAGCAGAGTCTCCGGGATCTCGAGGTCGATCGCGTCGACGCCTACTACGTGATGGCCGCCCACAATCCCTCGCTCATCCGGAGCGAGGAGATCCAACGCGCCTTCGAGGCCGCGAAGCAGGCGGGGAAGGCCGCCCATCTGGGCGTGAGCACCCATCGCAACGCCGAGAAGGTGCTTCAGGCGGCGGTCGCGACCGGCGCCTACGACCTCGCCATGATCGCGATCACGCCGGGTGGCTGGTACGACTGGGAGAGCAAGTCGGTCCTCGAGGGGTCCGCTCCCATGAAGGAGCTGCGGCCGGTGCTGGAGGACGCGAGATCCTCCGGCATCGCCCTGGTCGGCATGAAGGCGGCGCGCCACATCTCCGGGCTTCCGGTGCTGGGCTGGTGGAAGAAGCTCGACGCGTTCGACCAGTACTACGACGAGCGGCTGCTGGCGGAACCCCTCTCGCCCTTCCAGCGCAGCTACGCGTTCGTGCTCGCCCACGGCCTCGACGTCGTGAACGCCGACATCCAGAACGTCGCCCAGCTTCGAGAGAACGTGGCGGCGACCGCGGGATCGCCGTCCTTCTTCGCGTGAACGAGCGAGAAGTCGGCGGAAGTCCCGGACATCGGTCCCCGGCCTGGTAGTATCTGCGGACCCGCACCATGGAGGATCGATCGTGAAGCATCTGGTTGCGTTCCTGCTCGTCGCCGTGCTGCCTGGCGCCGCACAGGCCATCAAGGTTCCGGGCCTCGGGCTGGACAACCCGGGTCTGGGCAACTTCGGCTTCGGTGGCTACGCGGACCAGGGCTACTACGCCCTGGTGAAGGGAGCGAAGAACGGCACCTCCACGAGCAGCGTGATGGCCAGGATGAAGGCCGGCCACCTCGGGGGTCCGCGGCCGCTGTCCTATGGCTTCCCCACCTCCTCGGGGAGCACCCCGGTCGCCAGCTCCTTCCTGTCCAGCACGCTGGTCCCCCCCTTCGCCGCCGGCATCATCGGGCACGTCGCGACCAACCCGTCCTACAGCCCGACGGGGCCCTTCCTGCAGGGGATCATCTATGAGCCGGACCAGGTGAAGCGCAAGGGCGCCCCGGGCGGCAAGGCCCGCATCCAGCTCAAGCAGAAGAGCTACCTGGCCTTCCGCTTCGGCCAGTTCCAGGGATCCGGAATGGGCGCCAGTCCGCTCGAGGGCGGGGTCATCGCCGCCAAGTGCAAGGGCTCGGCCGACGTCAAGATCGATCCGAGCAAGACACCGCAGGGCAGTGCCAAGCTGAAGGTGAAGTGCAGCGGGAACGACACCGAGGTGGTGCGGATCAAGGAGCGGCTGGCGGAGATCTTCGGCAAGAACAAGTCCGGCTTCGATCTGAACGCGCGCTTCTACTAGGCCGCGGGTCCGGGCTGCGGCGCAGCACCCGTCCTGCTCGGACGGGACCACGGCGTGGGCTACCCTTCCGGATCGTGACCTGGCTCTCGCTGATCCTCGTCTTCGGGACCCTGGCCGTCGTCGGGGTGGGCGTCGCCGCGGAGGTGCCGGACCCTCGCCTGGGGGCCGGCGAGATCATCTACGGTCGGGTCCCCTGGCTCCTCCTCGGGGTGCTGTGGGTCGGCGTCACGTTGGCTGCCGTGGCTCTCTTCCGTGGGCGGCGGCTGCCCGAGCTGGGGGTCCTGCTCCTCGAGATCGCGCCCGTGGCGTACGTCACCTGGTACGTGCTCGTCGGCAGCGCGGTTCCTCCCCACACCCTCACGGTGGACGTCGGAGATGCGTTCCCGGGCTACGCCCTCGTGGACCAGGACGGTGCGCGCCGCGAGGTCGCTTCCGGCGAGAGACGAGCGCCGGCCCTCTACATCTTCTATCGCGGCGGCTGGTGACCCTTCTGCCGGATCGAGCTGGTCCAGCTCGACGCGTACTACGAGCGGATCTCGCGGGAGGGCGTCGATCTGTTCGCCGTGAGCGTGCACTCGCCGGAGGCCTCGCGCCGCGTCAAGGAGCGTCTGAAGAGCCGCTTCACCTTCCTGGCGGATCCGGAGGGCACGCTCCTCGACGGCCTGGGCATCCGCCACCGGGCCGGGCGCAACGACGGGGCGGACATCGCCTATCCGACGGCCGTGCTGGTCGACGGGCGGGGCGTCGTACGCTGGGTCTTCCAGGGCCAGACCTACCGCGAGCGCGCCAGGCCGGAGGACATCTTCGCCGCGATCGAGGCGCTTCCCGAGGGCAGCTGACGCCCTCCGGAGGGCTCTACAGCCTTGCGGTCGCTCGGCTCAGCGGGGTGCGCGCCGGGCGGCCACATCCGACTCCTCGGGGCACACCCGGATCTTCAGCGAGATGCAGGTGCCGGTGTCGAACGGCTTGGCGCAGTAGTGATCGGCCTTCCATCGTGCGGATGCCGCGTTGGATTCGGCTGCCGCGTAGTCGCGGTCGGCCTGAGTCCGCAGGGCGGCCCGCCTCGCGACCTGTCGCAGGACCCAGGCGCGATGGGCGCTCGCCACGGCCTCCGGATACAGGGCCTCGTCCTCCACGGTGAACCCGGGCCGCGGCTCGGGCCGGAAGGGGGGCTTCGGTGGGGGCTTCGGCGTCGCGGCCAGGATCTTCTCGGCCTCGGCCAGCTCTCGATGGAGGACGGCGCAGTCCTTGCGCTTCGCCGATGCCTCGCAGCTGAGCCGGGCGGCCTTCTCGCACGCGCTTTCGATCTCGGCCGATCCGGGCCACGCCGCGAAGCTCACCAAGGGCACGACAAGGGTAGACGCGACCAGTCGCAGCATCCTGCACCCCCCGATGCGGGACGGAGTTCAACCGTCTCGGGTACCATACGCGCCCGGGTGGCTCGAGGTCGAGCACAACCTGCGCGTCCGGCACAGAACGCGGTGTCACCACGCAAAACGCTCGGCGTCGGACCGCTTGGGGGCGCGCGAGTCAGCAAGCGATGAGCACGCCGTCCGTACGGACCGTCCTGTGGCTGATCGGATTCGCCTTCGTGCTCCACGAGGCGGAGGAGTGGAACCTCGTCCCGTGGCTCGCGGCCCACTTCGAGCCGCAGCCCGAGTTCTCGGATCGCGATGCGCGCACGCTGCTCGTCCTCTTCGCCGCGCTGGGCATCGGCTTCACGGCCTTCGCGTTGCGCCGGCTGAGCTCCCGCGGTGCGCTTCTCGCGCTCCTGCCCCTCTTCGTCGGCATCGTGCTCGGCAACGCCGTCACGCACATCGTCTGGGCGATCTCGTTCCGGGGGTATGCCCCGGGCGTCGTGACGTCCGCCTTCCTGCTGGTCCCGCTGATCCTCTACCTCGTGGTCCGGGTGCTGCGCGAGCGGCTCGTCCCACCCGGGTTCGTCGCACTCCTTCTCGTCGTGGCCGCGATCCAACCGCTCGGTGCAGCGCTCGCGGGAAGCACGATGTCCGGGCCTCACCTGGCCCTTCAACGCCTCGGCGCACGGCTCGGGGCCTGGCTGTGGGGAGGGGCCTGACCCGTCGCCCTGGTGGGGAGCGACCGCAATGGCGGAGGTCGGAATCACCGTCGCCGGATTCTCGGGATCCGCCTCTACGCCCGGTGCGCAGGCTGCAGCTCGACCGCCAGGGAGGCCGGCGCGCCGAACGCTTCGAGGCTCGCCACGTCGAAGTCGCGGATCGCGATCGCGTCGAGGTGTTGGACCAGCGCCTCGACGGCGATCCTCCCCTCGAGGCGCGCGAGGGGGGCGCCGAGGCAGACGTGGATGCCCAGACCGAAGGCCAGGTGAGGGTTGGGGTCCCGGTCGATCACGAACTCGTCCGGGCGCTCGAACACGCGATCGTCGCGGTTCGCCGAGGCGATCAGCGGCAGGACGAGCTCTCCGGCGGCGATCCGCTGACCGCCCAGGTCGACGTCCCGGGCGGCCCGACGGATCGTCATCTTGAACGGGGAGTGGAGGCGCAGGGTCTCCTCCACGAACGAGGGGACGAGTCCGGGATCGCGCTTGAGCCGTGCGAAGGTCTCCGGCAGCTCGTGGAACACGCGCACCGCGCCGACGATCAGGCTCGTCGTGGTCTCGTTGCCGGCGATCAGCAGCAGGCGGCAGAACATCAGGAGCTCCGCGTCCGTCAGCCGGCCGTCCTCGGTCTCGACGTGCACGAGATCCGAGAGCAGGTGCCCGACCGGCCGGCGGCGCAGCTCGGCGATGCGCTCCAGGAAGTAGGCGTCCATCGCCTCCGCGGCCCGGATCGCGGCCTCGCTGGGGGCGTCCATCAGGATGTCGCCGATGTTCCCGAAGATCGTGTCCGACCAGCGCTTGAAGGTCTCGAAGTCGCCGTCCTCGACGCCGAGCATCTGGGCGTTGACACCCACCGGCAGCGGTGCGGCCAGGGCGGTCACCAGGTCCGGCTCGCGGCTCTCCACGAGCGCGCGAATCAGTCCGTCGCAGCGCTCCCGGATCGACGCCTCCTGCGCACCGACCTGCCGCGGTGTGAACGCGCGACTCACGAGACCGCGCAGGCGGTCGTGCACCGGCGGGTCGCTGAAGAGCATCGAGGGGACGGCCTCGGGATCCTCCAGGGTGCGCTGCGAGATGAGCGACGAGAAGCCGTGGTGATCCTTGAGGACGGTGCGCACGTCCTCGTACCGCGCCACGTTCCAGGCCCCTTCGGGCGCCTCGCGCGACACGGGTGCCGTGTCGCGCAGCACGCGGTATTGCGCGTGTACGTCCTCGCCGATGTCGATTCGGGGATCCGGGTCGGCCTGGCTCATGCGCAGCTGCCTCGCTCGCCGCTCCGGCGCGCGGGTCCCGCGTCCCGAGAGCGGTCCCATCTTAGCGCCGAGTGGGAACTCCGCTGT
>JANQFA010000200.1 GCA_028278065.1 Myxococcota bacterium | reverse complement strand
GGACCGGAGCGGTGGTCTCGTTGCCGTCGGCATGGGCGGGGACCGAGGGACGCGGGTAGACGCCGAGGTGCGAGTGGGTGTCGACCAGGCCCGGCACGATCACCTTCCCGCGCATGTCGAGGACACGCGCGTCGCCGGGAACCGAGACGTCGTCGGCGGGCCCCACCTCGGCGATCCGGCCGTCGCGCACCACGATGCGCGCGCCGGGAACGCGCGGACCCGAAGCGGGCAGCACGTCGGCGCCGTCGAAGACCAGCGTCTCCGCGCGCAGCGCTCCGGAGGGGAGCGCGAGGAGGGTGAGGAGCGCGGCGACGAGCAGGGCGGTCCGGCTAGTGGACACGTCGGCTCTCGCCCTCCCAGTACTTCTCGCGCAGCTCGCGTTTCAGGATCTTGCCCGTCGGGTTGCGCGGCAGCTCGTCGACGAAGTCCACCGAGCGCGGCCGCTTGTAGCCGGCGAGGCGGCCTTCGCAGTAGTCGAGGACGTCCTGGTCGGACAGCTCTGCATCCGGCGACCGTACCACCACCGCCTTCACCTCCTCGCCCCACTGGTCGCTCGGCACGCCGATCACCGCCACGTCGGCGATGGCCGGATGGGCGAAGAGGACGCTCTCCACCTCTGCCGGGTACACGTTCTCGCCTCCGGACACGATCATGTCCTTCACCCGGTCGTGGATGTAGAGGAAGCCATCCTCGTCGAAGAACCCGGCGTCGCCCGACGAGAACCAGCCCTCGTCGTCGATCGCCTCGCTGGTCGCCTCGGGTCGGGCCCAGTAGCCCTTCATCACCAGTGCGCCGCGCGCCTGGATCTCGCCGACCTCGCGCGTCTGACAGGTCCGGCCTTCGCCGTCGACGACGCGCACCTCCATCCCGAACACCGGCTTGCCGCACGAGCGCAGGCGCGGGCTCCCGACGACGTGCTCGCGTCCGGCGAGCAGGGTCAGCGCGCCGGTGGTCTCGGTGAGGCCGTAGGCCTGGATGAACTCGCAGTCGAAGGTGTCCATCGCCTGCTTCAGCAGCTCCTCCGGGATCGGCGACGCCCCGTAGAGGATCGCCTCGAGGGAGGAGAAGTCGGTCCTGGCGCAGTCCGGGTGCTGGAGGAGGAAGAGCATCATGGCGGGGACCCAGAAGCTGTACTGGACGCGCTGCTCGCCGATCAGCTTCAGGATCTCCCCGGGCACGAACTCGCGGGTCACGACCAGGCTGAGGCCGCCGAACAGACACGCTAGGGCGTAGCCCGCGCCGCCGATGTGGTAGAAGGGCGCCGAGATGAGCGCCACCTCTCCGGTCTGGAAGCCGCCGAAGCCCTGGACGCCCCCGCTCATCCCGGTGATCAGGTTGTGGTGGGTGAGCTCGACCCCCTTGGGGTGGCCGGTCGTTCCGCTCGAGTAGAGCTGCCAGGCGGTCTCCTGCTCGGGCGTGTCGAGCCGGGGATCCGCGTCGTCGGCGGCGTCGCGCCAGGAGGCGTAGTCGCGCTCGAGGCAGACCACCTTCTCCACGTCGGGGAGGTCGCCGCGGATCGACTCCACCGTCTCGGCATACTCCTCCCCGATCACCAGCACCGAGGCGCGCGCGTCGTTCACCACGTAGGCGATCTCCGGCGGTGCCAGGCGCCAGTTGACCGGGGTGAAGACGCCGCCGGCCTTGCCGCTGCCGATCATCACCTCGAAGGCGGCGTCCGAAGACTTGTCCAGGAAGCAGACCCGCTCGCCCGGCACGACGCCCTCCGCGTGGAGCGCGTTGGCCACGCGGCTGGAGCGCCGGTCGAGCTCCGCGTAGGAGGTCTCGACGCCGCGGTACCAGGTGACGGTCTGGTCGGGATGCTGGTCCGCGCGCCAGCGCAGGATCTCGGGAACGGTGCGAATGGCGACTCTCCCCGCCCCATACTATCTCCCTGGTGGCGGAGGAGGAAAGCGAATGAGCACCTGGCGACTGGACCCCGACGTCGATCCCGCCTCGGTGGGAGTCGACCTCGCGGTCCTCGACGCGGTCGCCGCCGAGTTCGCAAAGGCGACCGACGCGGGGGATCTCTACCACGGCGCCCAGCTGGCCGTGTACCGCGACGGCCGGCGCGTCCTGGACATGGGCGGGGGCCTGGCCCGCGTGCGCACCGGGGTGCCGGTCTCTCCCGAGACCGCCTTCGTCATCTACAGCTCCACCAAGGGCGTCGCGGCCCTGGTGATGCTGATGCTCTACGAGCGCGGGGCGTTCCACTACGACGAGCCCGTCGTGAAGTACTGGCCCGGGTTCGCGTCGCAGCACGCGGACAAGGCGCAGGTGACCATCCGCCACGTCATGACGCACCGGGCGGGCCTGCCCCTCGGTCCGGCCTGGCTCACGGCGAAGCACTACGGCGACGTGGATGCGCGACGGCGTGCCATGGAGGAGCTTCCGCTGCGCTGGGTTCCCGGCGAGCAGAACGGCTACCACCCGAACAACTTCGGCCACCTGGTGGACGAGCTCTGCCGGCGCATCGACGGGCGCGACGTCGGCCGCTTCGCGCGGGAGGAGATCTTCGAGCCGCTCGGGATCGACGACTTCTGGATCGGTCTGCCGCCCGATTCCGACCTCGAGGCGCGGGTGGCGTGGTGTTACAACAAGCTGGAGGAGAGCCTGGGTCCGGAGGCCACGGGACAAGTGGTGGAGACGAGCGTCGCCGACGCGGCGGCGCGCCAGTCCGAGACCGAAGAATACGAGAGCGATCCCGACGAGCCCGGACGGAATCCCGAGGAGCGGCATCCCTTCAACCGCCCCGCCGTGTGGCGCGCGGTGCTGCCGGCCTCCGGTGGAATCGCGAGCGCCCGGGCGCTGGCGCGCTTCTACGCGCCGCTGGCGCTGGGCGGCGAGCTGGACGGCGTGCGCCTGGTGCGCCGCGAGTACCTCCGCCACGCGACGACGCCCACCAACCGCCGCGAGGAAGTGGACTCCACCATCGGCTTCAAGATGCGCTGGGGCACCGGCTGGCACATGGGCCTCTACGGACAGGGAAGCACCCTGCGCACCTTCGGCCACGGTGGAGCCGGGGGGCAGATCGGATTCGCCGATCCGGACCGGCGCCTCGCCATGGCCTTCGTCTGCAACGGCCAGCGCAAGCCGGAGTATCTGACCTGGCGCTACAAGCTGCAGAGCCAGGTCCTGCGGGCCTGTCGGGACTGAGCCGCGCTACCAGCTCTCGCCGAACGGGCGGATCACCACGTCGAAGCTCCAGGTGGAGCGCGGCTGGTGCGCGACCCGGAAGCACTCCTCCGCGATCTCGGCGGGCTTCGCGAAGAAGTCGTCCGGCCGGTCCGCGAAGCGCTTGCGTGCCCAGGGCACGTCGATCACGGCGTCGATCGCCACGTAGGCGACGTGAACGCCCAACGGTCCCAGGTGCCGGGCGGCGGACTCCATCAGGATGCGCTGGGCGGCCTTGGTCGGGGCGAAGGCCGCGAAGCCCGCCTTGCCCCGGTACGCCGAGGTGTTGCCCGTGGCCAGGATCGCGCCGCGGCCCGCCGCCACCATGTCCGGGGCGAAGGCCTGGATGAGGCGCAGCATCGCCATCGTGTTGATCCGGAAGTTCTGCTCCAGCAGCTCGGGCGAGACGCTGAGCACGTCGCCGAAGGCGCCGCCCACGGCGTTGTGGACCAGGTTGACGGGGGCGCCGAGCTGCGCGCGGACGGCGGCCGCCGCCTTCTCGAGGGCGGCGGCGTCCGTCACGTCGCACGGGAACGGGTGGGCGTCGGGGATCTCGGCGGCCAGCGCGTCCAGACGCTCGGCCGAGCGCGCCAGCATGGCGACCGGACCCTGCGCGGCGAAGCGGCGCGCCAGCGCGGCTCCGGTTCCGGGGCCGACACCCGTGATCAGGGAGACTTCGTCGCTCATCGTCGCCTCAGTCCAGCCCGTTCACGAGGTCCACGATCTCCTCGAGGAGCCCCAGCCGGCCCGATCCGCCGACCGTGTCGAGGCGCAGGTTGAGGGCGTCGATTCCCACGTCCTGGTACTTCTGCAGCCGCTCGCGAACCATGTCCCGGGTTCCGATGGCCTGGAACTGGGTGACCATGGCGTCGGGAACGCGCTTCGCGGCGTCCTCGCGCTTGCCCTGGAGCCAGAGCTCCTGGATCGCGCGGGCGTCCTCCTCGTAGCCGGCGCGGCAGAAGGCCGCGTTGTAGAAGTTGGTGCTGGCCGAGCCCATGCCTCCCATGTTGAAGGCGACGCCGGGCTTGCGCGCGTCGATCATCCCCTGGACGTCGTCTCCGATCGCCACGGCCACGGCCGCATGCAGGTCGATGTCGGCGAGGGCGCGGCCCGCCGAGAGCGCGCCCTTCTCGATGTGCGCCAGGTGCACGTCGGCGTGCTCGGGAGAGAACGAGGTGCCGAGCCAGCCGTCCGCCGCGGCGCCGGTGTACTCCAGGGAGCGCGGGCTCAGCGTGGCCAGGTAGATGGGGATCTCGGCGGGAGGCTGTCCGATGCGAAGAGGCTTCCCCTCTCCTCCCGGTCTGGGCAGCACGTGGGCCTTGCCGTCGTAGCGGAGCTTCTCGCCGGCGAAGGCCATGCGGCAGATCTCCACCGTCTCGCGCAGCCGCGTGAGCGGGCGCCGGTATTCCGCTCCGTGCAGGCCCTCGACCACCTGGGGTCCGCTGGCGCCGAGGCCGAGCAGGAAGCGTCCCCCGGACAGGCTGTCGAGGGAGAGCGCCGTCATGGCGGTCATGGCCGGAACCCGCGCGCTGATCTGCATGATCCCGCTGCCCAGCCGGATGCGCTCGGTGCGCGCGGCCAGATACGCCAGCACGGTCGCCGCGTCGGTACCCCAGGCCTCGGCGGACCAGACCGAGTCCACCCCGAGGCGCTCGGCCTCCCGCACGAAATCCACCATCTCGCCGACGCGGCCCCTGGCGTAGCCCACGCTCATCGAGAGCTTCATCGCGAGACTCCCCGGGAGAGGATCTGGCGCTCGACGGCCTCGAGCCGGTCCTTGCCGAAGAAGATCTCGTCGCCGACGAAGAAGGTCGGGGCGCCGAAGGCGCCGCGCGCGACCGATCCCTCGGTGTTCGCGATCAGCTCCTGCTTCACCTCCGGGTCCTGCATTCCGGCGATGAGCGCGTCGGCCGGGAGCCCGGACTCCTCGAGCGCGGCGCGGACCACCTCGGGCTCGTCCATCTTCTTCGGCTCGCACCACATGTGCCGGTACACCTCGTCGACGTAGGGCTCGAAGCAGCCCTCGCGTCGCGCGGCGATGGCGCCGCGCATGATCTGGAGGGTGTTCACCGGGAAGTGGGGGTTGATCCGGTAGTCGTCGATCCCGTGGCGCTCGATGAAGCGCCTCATCTCCAGGGCCTCGTACTGGGGCTTGTTCTTGATGCCCTGGAGGGTCACCGCGGGCGAGGCGTTGCCGGTGGCCTTGAAGATCCCGCCCAGCAGGACGGGCACGTACTCGAAGCGGACGCCGGTCCGCTGCTCGATGGCCGGGATCACCCGGTGCGCGAAGAAGGTGTTGGGGCTTCCGAAGTCGAAGTGGAACTCGACGCGGGGGCTCATGAGGCGGTCTCCTCTTCGAGTTGCGTGAAGCAACTTGTAGGGGGCGACCCTATCCGATATGGTTGCGTTACGCAACTTGTACGATCGGAGGCTTCCAGGGTGTCCCGAAGGCGTTTCGAGAGCATGAACTGCGGGGTCGCCCAGGCCCTGGAGCAGGTGGGCGACTGGTGGTCGCTCCTCGTCGTGCGCGACGCCTTCTTCGGCGCCACCCGCTTCGCCCAGTTCGAGAAGAGCCTCGGCATCTCCAAGAACATCCTGGCCGACCGGCTCCACAAGCTGGTCGAGCACGGGATCTTCGAGAAGGAGCGCCTGAACGAGCCGGGGAATCGCTTCGACTACCGGCTGACCCAGAAGGGCCGCGACCTCTGGCTCGTCCTGACCGCCATGCGCCTCTGGTCGGACAAGTGGGTCTTCGGCAGGGAGCGGGAGCCCCTCGTCGTGCGCGAACGCGACAGCGGCCGCCGCGTCGCCGCCCTCCTCGCCGTAGACGAAGACGGGCGCCCGATCGACCCCGGGTCGCTCGAGTTCGCCCCGGGCCCGGGCGCTTCGGCTAGCGCAGGGCCTTCGAGATCACGCGGCGCTGGGCGTTGATCTCGGCCAGCTCCTGCATGGCGGCGGCGGCGACGTCGTAGCCGGCCACCTCGTCGTCCTCGGCGGCCAGCTCGTTCATGTCCACCCAGTTGGCGTAGACGGCGCGGGTGCGCTCGGTGATGATGCCGGCCTTGAGCAGGGTCTTGATGAGGACCCGGAAGATGTTGGTGCTCTCGCGCATGGACTGGCGACGATCCTCCTCGCCGAAGGCCTCGAGCACCGCGCCGCGCACCCACTCCCAGTCGAGGCCGAACTCCGGGTAGATCGCCTGCTTCTGCTCCGAGTTCACCAGGTTGAAGAGCAGGACCTGGAAGCAGTGGGCGGCCCAGTCCTCGACCACCTCGTGCTGCTCGTCGCTCAGCTTGGGCACGGTGCGGTCCGCCCAGATCTTGCCGAAGCGATGGTGGAAGGCCTCGTCGCTCATCACCATCTGGATCAACCGCTGCAGGGTCGGGTCGTTCGTCTTGGCCGCGAGGGTCGCGAAGGCGCCCATCGCGAGGCCTTCGATCAGCATCTGCATGCCCACGAGCTTCTTGTAGACCTCCGGTGCGCGGACGATCTCGGTCATCAGGCTCGCGAGGGTAGGTCCGCACTGGATGGGGCCACCCCAGCGCTTCTGGACGTAGCGGGTGAAGCCGTTCACGTGCCGCGCTTCCTCCCGCGCCTGGTTGGACGCGTACTCCTGGGCGCCGGGGTCTTTGAGGATCGTGCACAGGCTCGCCGACAGGCTGAAGGCGCCCTGCTCGCCGTGCAGGATCGACGACAGCATGAAGCGCGTGCTCTGATTGGCGAGCCGGATCTGCTGCTTCTCGTCCAGCCTGTCCGCGACCGCGCAGTTCAGCTCCACGGTGAACTCGCGCGGCATGATCAGCTGCTTCTCGACGTCGAAGGGCTCCGCGTCGAAGTCGATGTAGCGGGGATCCAACGGGTCCCAGAAGTGATCCCGGGTGGCCGAGATGATCTCGTCGAAGGCGTCCGCCCGGTCGGCGTACCGGTCGACCTCGATCAGCGACATGAAGTCGTCGCGGTCGACGGTGTTGTAGACGGCGTCGTGGATGAAGTCGGACATGCGGTGGGCTCCTGCGCGAAGCGAGAGACCTTACTATCCGAACTGGTCGGACCACGCAAGCGCGCCCCAATCGGCTCGTCCCGTGTCCCTCCGGGGCTGGGCGCGCCTGGATCCGGATCCCCGCTACCCTGACGCACCGGCGGGAGCCCAGACCAGGAGACGACGATCCATGAAGCTCTACAACTCGATGGGACCCAACCCGCACGTGGTGCGGTTCTTCGCGGCCGAGAAGGGCCTTGGCCTCGATCGCGAAGAGGTGGACCTGATGGCCGGCGACAACCGCAAGGCGCCCCACCTCGAGCGCAATCCGGCGGGGCAGATGCCCTGCCTGGAGCTCGACGACGGGAGCTTCCTCTCCGAGGTAACCGCCATCTGCGAGTACCTCGACGAGGTGGGCGGAGGCGAATCGCTCGTCGGCGCCACCCCGGAGGAGCGTGCCGAGACGCGCATGTGGACGCGCCGCATCGACCTCAACATCGTCGAGAACATGGCCAACGGCTTCCGCTACGCGGAGGGCCTGCCGCTCTTCAAGGAGCGCATCACCACCATCCCCGAGGCCGCCGACGGGCTCAAGCAGATCGCGCGGGAGAAGCTCGCCTGGCTCGACGGCCAGATGGACGGCAAGGACTACGTGTGCGGCGATCGCTTCACCCTGGCCGACATCCTGCTCTACTGCTTCCTCGCCTTCGGGAAGCAGGTGGGCCAGCCCTTCGACGAGTCACTCGCCAACGTCGGGGCCTGGTTCGAGCGAGTCGCGGCGCGCCCGGCCGCCTCCGCCTGACTACCCGGGGTCAGGGCTGCATCCGCCCGCCGAGGTGCTTTGCGAGAAACGCCTCGGTGCGCGCGTAGAAGTCCATGCGGTTCTCGGTGCGGTCGAGGCTGCGGCCCTCGTCGGGGTAGATCACCACCTCGACCGGGACGTCCCGCTCACGGAGGGATGCCGCGAGGGCCTTCGCCTGCTCGGGTCGCACGCGCGGATCCTCGGCCCCCTGGGCCAGCAGGAGCGGCGCGCGCACGTCCGACGCGTGGTGGAGGGGCGATAGCCGGCGGTTCAGCACCTCGTCCCGCTCCACGTCGCCGACGGTGCGGATCAGCTTCCGGCGCAGGGGAGTCCACTCGGGCGGAACCGACGAGACGAGGGTGCGCAGGTCGAGGGGCGCCGACAGCGCGACGCCCGCCGCCCACAGATCGTGGCTGAAGGCCAGGCTCGCGACGGCGGCGTGGCCCCCGAACGAGGCCCCGTACACCGCGATGCGGGTGGGGTCGGCGGTCCCCTGGGCAATGGCCCAGCGGGCCGCGTCGGCCAGGTCTCGCTGCATGATCCCCGGTCCCCAGCCGCCGTCGCCGGCCCGCTGGAACGCGCGCCCGAACCCGGCGGAGCCGCGGAAGTTGACCTGCAGCACGGCATAGCCGCGGCTGGCCAGCCACTGCGCGGTCGGGTCCCAGCCGTGCTGATCGCGCAGCCAGGGACCGCCGTGGACCACCACCACCAGCGGGAGCCCCTTGGCGTCGCTCCCGCGCGGCAGCGTGAGGTAGCAGGGGAGGCTCGCGCCGTCCCGGCTCGGGATCGGCACCCCGCGACGGGCCGCGAGGGGCCAGTCGTCGAGCGCCGGCCGGTTCCCGAAGAGCGGCTCCAGGGTCTTCGGGGTGCGGCGCCAGAGGGCGTAGCGGACCCGGCCGTCGTCCTGCTGCAGTGCCACCAGCCAGACCCGATCGGCGGCATCGCGCGATACGAGCCAGACCGGCCCGGGGTGCCTCGCGCGGAGTGCGTCCACGTCGCCTGCGATCGACGGATCCAGGATCGTCCACTCCGGCAACAGGTACTCGACACTCACCGCCTGAAGCGCGCCGCTCTGCGGATCCACGATCACGCGGCCGACGTCGGCCCGCGGGTCGTGCGCGACGAGCCTCTCCTCCTTGCCCGTCGCGGCGTCGATCTGGAAGAGACGCGTGGTGTCGGCGCCGACGGAGGTCTCCACCACCAGCGAGCGGCCCTCGTTCACGAAGCCGACGACACCCCCCTGCTCCTCGAAGGGCCACACCGCAACCAGCTTCCAGTCGTCTGCGCTCTTCACGCGCAGGTGCTTGCTGCCGTCGCGCGGGTCCCCGGCGATGGCGGCACGCACCTGCAGGTCCAGATCCGCCACCCAGCCCACCACGTCGCCGGGATTGGCGGTGTCGAGCGAGCGGGTCCCGGCGGCCACGTCGATCCGGTGCACGTCGAAGAGCGGACTGCCGGGACGGTTCAGCTCGATCAGGGCCTGCCCGGGATGCCGCGCTGAGACGACCAGCTCCCGGGCAACGACACCCTCGGGTGTGAGCGGGCGCGGGTCGCCGCCGCCCGGGTCGACCGCGTGCAGCCGCTGCCCCTCGAGGAAGAGGAGGGCGGAGCCGTCGGGCGCGAAGCGAAAGCTCTGCACGTCGCCGGCGAGGGTGCGCTCGGCTCCAGACACCAGCTCGCGCAGGCGCAGGGAGAAGGCTGCCCCGTCCCACGCCAGCCAGGCGAGCCGCGCCGCGTCCGGCGAGAGCTGGACCCGCGTGCGCTCGGGCGGGGCGAACACGAGCTCGCGCGGCAGGAGAGGGAGCTCGGCCCCCGTTCCCTGCGGCGGGGCCTCCGCGACGGCGGAGCCGGCCACGAGGAGCGCCCCGACCAGGAGCGCGCCGCGCCGCAACACCCGCGCTCGCCGGGAGGAACTCATCGCCAGGCGCAGGATACCCCGGGGTATGATGGGCGCCATGCAGCACACGGACCTGTCGCCCGGCGACGCCCTGTCGGTCGGCATGACCCTCGCGGTGCACGGACGCGATCGCGGAGAGGATCCCGCCATCTTCTCGCGCGCCGGAGAGCGGACCTTCGACGGCCTGAACCGCCGCGCCAACCAGCTCGCCCGGGTCCTGCGCGAGCGCGGCCTCGGACGCGGGGACGCCGTCGCCCTGGTCTGCAGCAACCGGCCGGAGTTCTGCGAGGCGTACTACGCGACCCAGCGTGCGGGCCTGCGGCTCACGCCCATCAACTGGCACCTGACCGGCGAGGAGATCGCCTACATCGTGGCCAACTGCGAGGCGCGCGCCTTCATCGGCGATGCGCGCTTCGCCGAGAGCGTCGAGGACGCGATGGAGCGCGCACCCGTGGATGCGAGGCTCGCGGTGGGCGGCCGCATCGCCGGCTTCGACGACTACGACGGGGCCGTCGACGCCCAGCCGGACGACGATCTCAGCGATCCCGTGCAGGGATCGCAGATGCTGTACACGTCGGGCACGACCGGGCGACCCAAGGGAGTGCACCGCAAGCGCACCGCCCTGCGCGCCCTCGGCGAGGTGGGGAAGCGCATCCGGCCTGTTCCCGGCCAGGACCTGAACCTGCTCACGGGCCCGCTCTACCATGCGGCCCCCATGGCCTTCTCGATGTCGATTCCGCTCCTCTTCGGAACCGGCGTGGTGATGATGGATCGCTGGGACGCGGAGGAGGCGCTCGCCCTGATCGAGCGACATCGAATCAGCCACACGCACATGGTCCCCACGATGTTCCACCGCATGCTGGCCCTCCCCGAGGACGTGCGCGCCCGCTACGACACGTCGTCGCTGAACGTGATCCTGCACGGAGCCGCGCCATGTCCGGTGGGGGTGAAGCGCGCGCTCATCGAGTGGCTGGGGCCGATCGTCTACGAGTACTACGCGGCGACGGAGGGATGGGGCGCCCTCGTGTCTCCCGAGGAGTGGCTCGAGCGGCCCGGGACCGTGGGCAAGCCCGACCCGGATCAGGTATCGGTGCGCGACGAAGAAGGACGACCCGTGCCGCCCGGAACGATCGGCCTCCTCTACCTGAAGGCGCCGGACGACGACACCCGCTTCGAGTACTTCAAGGACGGCGACAAGACCCGCGCCGCCTACGACCGCGAGGGCGGAGCGTTCACCCTGGGCGACATGGGCTACGTGGACGAGGACGGCTACCTCTATCTGGCCGACCGCAGCGCCGACATGATCATCAGCGGCGGGGTCAACGTCTATCCCGCCGAGGTGGACGCCGTGCTGCTCGCCCATCCCGCCGTGGGCGACGCTTGCTGCGTCGGCATTCCGGACGAGGAGTGGGGCGAGGAGGTCCGTGCGGTGGTCCAGCTCCACGCGGGGCTCGAGCCGACGGAGGCGCTGGCCGTCGAGCTGGTCGAGCACTGTCGCTCTCGCCTGGCCCACTACAAGTGCCCGCGCGCGGTGGACTTCGCTGCTTCGCTCCCGCGCCTCGACAGCGGGAAGATCCAGCGCCGCAAGGTCCGCGACCCCTACTGGGAGGGCCGCGGCAGGCAGATCTGACGCCGTGGTGTCGCGCGCTCCGGTCAGTCGGCGGGAACCGACACCTGGAAGGTGTCGGTGAGCGCGCCGGTGCGGCGCTCGA
Source organism: Myxococcota bacterium (assembly GCA_028278065.1). Classification (GTDB taxonomy): domain Bacteria; phylum Myxococcota_A; class UBA9160; order UBA9160; family JAFDET01; genus JAFDET01. The sequence goes on along the minus strand of JANQFA010000200.1, from coordinate 6,135 downwards.
CCCGCCAGAGGCCCGGCGACACCCAGTCGGCGGGCACCTCGAAGACCACCTGGGTGGCCTGGGGCAGGGGCTGCTCGAGCAGGGTGCGGCGAGCGTCGGGTGAGACGAGGCGCACCTCGCTGGTGCCGCGGCCGGCGAGCAGAGGGACCCGCCCCACCAGGCCGCCGTCCGCGCGGCGCTCGAAGGGGAGCGTCGAACCGGCCACCAGGTAGCCGAGCGACTTGAGGCGCCGGGTCTCCGGCTCGCCGACGGGAACGGGCTCGGCGACGACCTCGTCGGCCAGCGCGGCTTCGGCGCGGGGAGAGGGCTGCGTCTGCATGTCGCGCTCCGCGGCCTCGGCTCGAATGTCGCGCTCCGCGGCCTGGGCTCGAACGTCGCGCTCTGCGGGCCGCGATGCGCGGGCACGGGCGGGCGCCGACTCCGCGGACGGAGCAGGCGGGGGGGCCGCCGCGGGGGCGGGCGGGGCCGCCGGACGCTGCTTCGCCTCCTCGCGGAGCGCCGGCCGGGGCGCGGCGGCCCTGCCGGCCGCCATGGTGTCGGCAACCGCCTCCTCCTCGCGCCCGGCTCCCTGCCGCAGCGCGTGGTCGGCGGGATCGGACTCCTCGAGCGCGGCGTAGCCCTCGGCACCGAGCCTCTCCTGCTCGGCGTCATCCCCCTTCGCGGCATGAATCTCGCCGCGCTTCTCCTTCGCCGGGGCGACCTGCCTGCGCAGGGGCGCGTCGCGCTCGGCGGTGGCTATGCGATCGAGCGACTCGCGTGCCACGAAGGTCTGCGCTTCGCCGCCCGGGCCCAGCAGGCGCCACAGGGTGGGCGCGGCGACCACCAGGACCAGCGCATAGGCGAAGGCTGGATGGGCGACCAGGCGCCTCAGCGCCTCCCACCAGGGGGTGCGCTCGCGGCCGGACTCCGCTTCCACGGGGGCCGCCGGCGACGTGGCGAGGAGCATCGCCGGATCGAAGTCGCCCAGGGCACGCAGCTCGTCGCGACACATGGCGCAGCCGTCCAGGTGGCTCGCCAGCGCCGCGTGGTCGGCGGCGGCCAGCTCGCCGTCGGCGAAGCGCAGCAGGGCGCCCGGATCGGGATGGGCCTCCACGCCCGGTGCCCGCAGCAGCGCCTCCACCTCGGTCCAGGCACGCACCTCGGCCGAGCACTCCCCGCAGCGCGGGTAGTGATCGCGGAAGTCCTCGAACCCGGACGCCCGCGAATCCGCCAGGAAGGCGGCCAGATCGATCTCGAAGGCGCGTCGGCAGCTCACCTCACACCTCGACAGGTCGTGCCGAAGGGCCCGATCGGATCACGACGCTCACTCATTCAGCTCCTCCCGCAGGCGCGCCAGCCCGTCGCGCAGGCGTCGCTTCAGGGTGCCCAGGGGAACCCCGGTCGCGCGACTCACCTCTTCGTAGGTCCCACCCTCGCGGTAGACGCCCTCCACGACCCGCCGCTCCTCCTCCGGAAGTCCGCTCACCGCCTCCCAGAGGGCGGCCAGCCGCGGATCCTCGTCCTCCCCCGCAAAGGAGCGGGCGGTCTCCTCGTCCCAGGGCAGCGCCTCCTTCTCGCGATGGCGGAGCTGGCGCTTCAACCGGTCGACGAACTTGTTGCGGGTGACGACCTTGACGTACCCGACGAAGGCCTTGGGATCGCGCAGGCGCCCGGCCCGTGCGTTGGCGACCACGGCTGCCGCCACTTCCTGGCGCAGGTCGTCCCATTCCTCGCGGAAATCGTAGGCGCGCAGGTGGGCGAGACAGCTGGTCACCAGGCGCCCGAGCTCGGCGAACGCGAGCCGGTCGCCCTCCACCAGCCGCTCGAGCACCTCGTTCCAGTCGCGATCCACGGCGCGCGTGGGCCCCCTGGGACCCAAAGTACCGGAGTATCAGCGGAATTCGAAGCATCCGAGGTCCTTCGAGGTAGGTTGCAAAAACGAAGCATCTACTATTGAATTCAAAGCACCGAGATGTCCGAGTTCCGCTACGAGCAGTTCTGCCCGATCGCCCGCGCCTGCGAGCTGCTGGCTTCGCGCTGGACCCTCCTGATCCTGCGTGACCTGACGGCGCGCGGGGACCTGCGCTTCGCGGACCTGCAGAAGTCGCTTCCCGGCATCAGCCCGAGCGTGCTGACCGAGCGTCTGCGCCATCTCGAGGAGAACGGCGTCGTGACGCGCCGCACCCTGCCGCCGCCCGCCGGCAGCGCCGTCTACACCCTCACCGACGTGGGTCGCGCGCTGCGTCCCGCGCTCATCGAGTTCCTGCGCTGGGGGCTGCGCTTCATGCCCGCCTCCCGTCCCGAGGACCACTTCGAGCCCGAGTGGCTCCCCATGGGCATCGAGGCGATCGCGCGGCGCGAGCCGGTCGCGCCGGTGCGTATCCTCCTGTCCGTGCGCGCAGACCCCGCGCCGATCCCGGTGCTCGTGGTCGGCGGCGAGCACGGCGTGCAGGTCGAATCGCCGGCGCCTCGAGACGTCGGCGCCGACGCCGTCCTGGATGCCGACGCGCGCGCCGCGGTGATGCTCGCGGCCGGCGTCCTCTCCCTCGATCAGGCCGAGGCCGCCGGCCTCGCCCGCGTCGAAGGCGATCGCTCGCTGCTCGGGGCCTTCTCCGAGCTGTTCGAGATGCCAACCCCAGTCCATCCCACTCAGGAGTAGAGAGACATGCCGATCCTTCACGGTGTCAACGCATCCCCCTTCGTGCGCAAGGTCCGGGTCGCAGCCGCGGTCAAGGGCATCGAGTACGAGTCCAACCCCCTCATGCCGCTGGGGGTGAGCGACGAGTATCGCCAGAAGAGCCCGCTCGGGAAGATCCCGTGCTGGGAGGACGGGGACTACGTGCTGCCCGACTCGTCCTGCATCATCGCCTACTTCGAGAAGTCGCATCCCGAGCCCGCACTCTATCCGTCGGACGCACGCCAGCTCGGCGCCGCGCTCTTCCTGGAGGAGTACGGGGATACCAAGCTCGCCGACACCGTGGGCCCGTTCTTCTTCGAACGCGTGGTGAAGGCCAGGTTCATGAACGGAGAGCCCGACGAGGGCCGGCTCGCCGAGCTCCTCGCCGGCGAGGTGCCCGCGGTCTTCGACTACCTGGAGGGCCGCGCGCCGCAGGGCGGCGACGGCATCGTCGGCGGACGTTTCTCGGTGGCCGACATCGCTGTGTGCTCTCCGTTCCAGAACGCCCGCCACGGCGGGCTCGAGGTCGACGCGGGCCGCTGGCCGCGGCTGGCCGCCTACGTGGACGCGGTGCTCGGCAACCCCTTCTTCAAGCCGATCGTGGAAGAAGAAGTCGCCCAGCTCGCGTCGATGTAGGAGGAGCCGAGATGAGCGAGATCGTCCTCTACGGGAGTCGCCTTTCGCCGTTCGTGGAGAAGGCGTGGCGCGGGCTCACCTGCAAGGGGCTCGAGTTCGAGCTGCGCCCGATCACGAATCCGCTCCAGCTGCTGCGCATCAACCCGGTCACCCGCAAGATGCCCGCGGCCACGTTCGACGGCGAGCTGGTCTACGACTCCACCTACATCCTGCGCCGCGCGCAGGAGCTGGCGCCGGATCCGCCCCTCTACGCGGCGGATCCGGCGTCGGCGGCCGAGCAGCGACGGCTGGAGGACTGGGCCGACGAGATGCTCTACTGGGTGGGGATGGCGTTCCGTTTCCTGCCGCGGAACGCCGGTGCCTCCGCTGCCCAGGTCCTGGGGACGACTGCCCTGCCCGGGTTCGCCAAGGCGCTGATGGCCCCGGCCATCAAGCGCCAGATCGGCGGCATGATCCGCGCACAGGGCATGGGACGCCTCCCGGAGGAGAAGCTGCTCGAGGAGCTGGAGACGGCGCTCGACGATCTGGTGACCACGCTCGGCGGCGGCGCGTTCTTCACGGGAGAGCGCCCCGGCGCGGCGGACTTCGCGGTGCACGGCCAGCTCTGCATGCTGAAGAGCGGGCCTACCCCGGAGGCAGCCGAGCGGGTGGCGGCCCGTCCGCTGCTCGTGGACTTCGCGAAGCGCGTGGAGGACGCGAGCGGCGGCTGACCCCGCCGACCGGGCCAGGAGCTAGCGGGCGGATCCTCCGCGATCCGGCTCACGCAGATGCTCGAGGAGGACGCGGCGCACCTCCTCGACGGTGGCCGGGAAGGCCTGCATGGAGTGGGCGGAGCGCACGACCAGCTCCGACTCGACGCCGTCCAGGTGGGCGCTCTCGTACTCGACGACTCCGTCGTTGCCGCCGATGAAGGCGCCCTCGCCCTTGACTCCGATGATCGAGTGGACGCGGATGCCGGGCGCCGTTCGCGTCTGGGCCAGCGCCCGGGCGAAGGCGCTTCCCGGTCTCATGTTGTCCACGGCCGTCGGCACGCGCTCCAGGCCCTCGAACCCGGTCGTCTCGTTGTCGTCGAAGAGCTCGATTCCGGCCCGGGCGAGGTTCGCCGGTGCCGCGACCAGGCGCGACGCCAGGGAGCTGATCCGCCAGGAGGCCAGGAAGCTGCCGCGGTGGGGAGTCGCGATGTAGATCGCGCGGCTGATGCTCGATACCGGCTCGAAGAACATCGATCGGCGCAGGAGATCCCGGGTGGCATCGTCGATCTCGATGTCCTCGAAAGGGACGGACGAGGCGGCATCCCAGAAGCGGTCGCCGCTCTCGACCAGCTGGAGTCGCGTGAGGAGGCCGCCCTGGCTGTGCCCGATCACGACCATCTGTTGGAGCGCGGGATCGGCACCGTCCGGGTCCAGCTCGGCTACCGCTCCGCGCAGGGACTCACGCAGGAGGTTTGCGGAGTAGAGGATGGGGTTGCCCGTGTTGTAGAGGAAGAGCCAGTGCTGCAGGCGATCGCCGAGGACCGGATCGGCCTGGAGCTCGTTGATCATCTCGCCCCAGCGGGCGGGGCTCGAGGCGGTGCCGTGCACGAAGACCACGGGAATCCGGCCCTCGCGGTACGGGTGCATCGCCCACAGGCCGTTCAGGTCCGAGCGGAACGAGCCCGAGCGGTAGCCGGCGATCTCGAAGTCCCAGATGCTGGACTCGGCCAGCGCGTCGGCGAGGACGGCGCTCGGCTCGTACTCCAACGGCACCGTGCTACCGGCGATCTCGACGGAGACGTCGCGGTCCTTCACGTGCAGCTCGAGCTGCCCGGTGATCGCCCCGTTCTGCAGTCCGTGCTCCAGATCGGAGAAGCGCACCACCGCCGTGGCGGGCACCCGCAGGTCCGGCGGGATGCGCAGCGAGGCCGGTCCGTCCGGGTCGACGGCTTCGATCGTCGCGGCCAGGGGTGCGCCGATTCCCGGACGTCGGTAGCGGTTGCGTAGCCCCCGGACCTCCAGCTCGGCGACGGACTCGAAGCGCACCAGGCGGTGCGCGCCCCACTCGAACTGGGCCGGATCCGCCAGCAGCTCGAGGGTGCCGAAGGGCAGCGCCCGCGGGGCGCCGCGCAGCTCGATGCGGTCGCCTTCGCGAAGGCCCTCGGTGATCCCGCGGTTGTAGAGATCCACAGCCACCCGCGTGCGCGGATCGAACGGATTGGGCCCGCTGCGATCCGTCGGGAAGAGGAACGCCCAGGAGTAGACGGCAGCCGCGAGCTGCCAGCTCGGTCCGCCGCCCCTCTGGGCGTGGTGGAGCGACAGCTCCGCCAGCAGGAAGCGCCGGCCGGCTTCGTAGTCGTCCCCGAAGCTGGCCGCGTGAAGCTCGCGGAGGACCGATTCCGGGTCTTCGCCGTAGCGCTCCTCGAGTCCCAGCCGCTGCAGGATCTGCATGGAGAAGGGGCTCGGATTCCCGGTCGAGAGGACGTTGGCCGTGAGGGCCCGGTGCGCCGCTGCGCTGTCCACGCGCTTCACGCTGATGGGGGTGGCGCACGCGCCGAGCGCGAGACCGGCGAGGAGCAGCAGACATCGGAGCCGCATGGCCCGCGGACGATAGCGTGGATCTCCGTGGGCCAGGCAGGGGAACGGTCGCCGGCTAGCGCGCGAAGGGGTTGTCCTCGCGCGCGCGGGCGTTCCGCTTGTGGAGCTCGGCGATCAGCTCGTCCGGGCTGCTGCTCTCGAGGAAGGCGTCGAACTGCCCTCGGTAGGTCGTCGTGACGTCGATTCCGCCGAAGGCGACGCCCTGGAAGAGCCAGCGGTCGCCGCGCTTGCGGAGCGTGTAGGTCATGACTCCGGCTTCCGCGCCCTGGCGCG
>JANQFA010000161.1 GCA_028278065.1 Myxococcota bacterium | reverse complement strand
CTTTGAGCGGCTCACGAGGGGGAGTTTCTCATCCCGGAACTGTCAAACTCTGACTGCCTCCCCGGCAGAGCCGGGGGGACTCCCGACGGGCTAGCCCGGACCATTCATGAGCGCCCTACTGCAAACGCCGCTAGCGACGGATCTTCGCAACCTTCTCCCTCCGACGACCTCAACGACCTGTCGAGTACGCCTTCGGCCGCCTCCGGTCCGAGGGCCGCGAATCTCCATCGCTATCGTCGTTCTCGCTACGGGCTTGATGAGTAGTCTGGTCCTTCCGGAAGACACGTCCATTCCCCGCATGGTACCTGCGACGGGAATCCGGCGCTTCGCTCGGCACGCCCCTCGGTGGGGACGCGTTCTATTCCTCGGTTTGCGCCCCGGCGACGCCCTGCTGAGTCCCGCCGCCCTGCAACCGGGCCCGCAGGGCTCGGGCCATCTCCTCGGGTAGCTGGTCGGCCAGCTCGAGGGCGGGACCGACGATCACCGCGGGCCGCTGACGCTCCGGCAGCCGCTGGGCGATGCGAATCAGGGATCCCCAGGCGTCGCGGGGCCGACCGGCAGCGATCGCCGCCCGGGCGCGCAGCAGGGCATCGTGTGGCTGCCACTTCCGCACCAGCAATCCCTCCACGATGGCCTGGGCCTCGGCGGCCGCGGCCGGATCCCGAGTGGCGAGGCGCCAGTTCACCCGCAGGCGGCTCGCCTCCTCCCAGGTCGACTCCCCCGGGCCGATGCGCTCGAGCTCCGCGTCGAGGGCGGCCACCGAGTCCCAGCCCTCCGCCGCGCCGCTTCGCCGACCAGCCAGCAGGACCTGGAGCCCAACGTCGAGAGCGCGATCCGCGACCCTCGCGAGCCGCCGCTCCTGCGGCCTCAGCCAGGGGAGGCAGGTGACGAGTCCGGCCACGGCATCGGCCGACTCGGGCTCCAGCTCGAGGGCGCGCAGGAAGTGCCGACCCGCCCGACGGGGGCGGGCGAGCCCGAACTCCACCCAGCCGAGCGCCGTCTCCTGCTCCGCTCCCTCGGCGGAGAGCGCCAGGGCGAGGGCCCGCTCCTTGAAGCCCGTCGCGGTGAGCCTGCGAATAAGCATCGACCGGTCGAGCCCGTCGAGGCTCCCGAGCAGGGGATCCTCATCCTTCGACACCCTGCGTACCGTGGCAAGGTCGAGTGCGCCGTCCCCGAGACGCGAGGCGCGCGACGCGAGCAGATTGTGATCGTCGGTGTTGGGCACACCTCCGTCGGCCAGCACCCTCATTCCCGCCTCTCCGAGAACACGGGCGGCCGCGAGATCCTCGACCCGTACGAGGCCGAGGGGGGCGAAGTCCTGCGGCGCCCGTTCCAGCATCCCGCGCGCGCCCGCGAGGGAGGCGAGCGGCTTCTCCGAAGCGGCGAAGAGCAGGCCCCGCGCGGCGCCCGGCTGGTACAGCTCCACGTGGCCGAAGGCGTCGACGAGCGTCGCTGCCAGCGATCTCAGCAGTGACTCGTCAAGGTACTTGATCCCGATCCACTGCACGAAGATCCCGCCGGGCTTCAGCCGGGAGCGCACCAGATCGAAGAACTCCCGCGTGTAGAGATGGGAGGCGCCGGCGGTCCAAGGGTGCGAAGGCTGGGAGACGATGGCGTCGTAGCGCTTCTCCGTGAGCTGGAGCACCCCTCTCGCGTCGCCGATGTGGACCCGGACGCGGGGATCCGCCAGCGGGTCGACGGCGCGTCGGCCGGCCAACCGCTGGTTGCTCACCAGCACCTCTGGCTCGAGCTCCACCACGTCGATCCGTTCGATGCTCGACGGGATGCGCTCGAGGGCGCTGCCGCCGCCGAGACCGATCACGAGCAGCTCGCTCGCCTCGGGACGCACGAGCGTGGGCAGCGCCCCCATCAGATTGACGAGGCGGGGCAACGGCAGCACGCCGATCCGCTCGATCGTCGCCTCGGGCAGCCCGTTGGTGTAGAGCCGGAATACATGCCCCTGGTCGAAGAGCAGGACCGTGCTCGAACGCCCGACGGCGGCGTAGTCGACTTCGCCTCGCGGCCGCAGGTCCGACATCGGCGACGAACTCAGGAGAGCCCAGGGAGGGCGCGCGGGAAGCACCACCAGAACCAGGATCCCGGCGGCGGCGATCGCGGCGAGCCGAAGATGGCGGGGTCGAATCGAGACGGCCGCGAGTGCGGCGAGCCCGAGATTGACCGCGACTCCGACGGTCACCGTCCCCTCGAATCCCAGGCCGGGCAGCAGGAGGAAGCCGGCTCCCAGCGCGCCGACGATGGCGCCCACCGTGTTCCAGGAGTAGGCGCGCGCCGTCGCCCGGGCGGCCTGCTCGGGAGACCGGGCCAGGAGGCGGACGGCGAAGGGGAAGGTGGCCCCGATGCACAGCGTGATCGGCAGCAGCGTCGAGACCGCGACCACCGCGCTGGCGAGCGGAGCATCGGGCCCCGCACCCAGGCGGGTTGCGAGGGCGGGCAGCCGATCGGCGAGGGCGAAGGCCGCGTAGCCGGTGAAGGCGATTCCGAGCTGGGCCAACCCGAAGCCGATGGCGGCGCGCTCGCGGCTCGTCGCCAGGCGCGCCGCGAACCCGCTTCCCAAAGCGATTCCCAGCAGGAAGCTCGCGAGCATGGTGGCGAAGGCGTGCAGGCTCCCGCCGAGCAGGTGTCCGAGGAGCCTCGTCCACAACACCTCGTAGGCGAAGGAGACCGCGCCCGAGAGCAGGAGGGCGGGCAGGATCCACGCGGCGGCGGAGGCCGGCGCCGATCCCGACGGCCGAGCCTCCGGCGCGAACGGTGGAATCACCGCGCCGCGCGCCAGCAAGGCAGCGAGGGCGAAGACGAGGCCGTTGATCGCGGCTCCCACCCATACGGTACGCCGCAGGCCGAGCTCGGGCATCAGCAGGAACGCCGCGACCAGCGTGCCCGCGATGGCACCCGCCGTGTTCACCGCGTAGAGCAGGCCCACCCGGGAGCCGATCTCCGCCTCGCTGCGGACGGCGTGACGCGCCAGCAGGGGAAGCGTCGCCCCCATGAAGGCCGTCGGAGGCAGCAGCACCGCGAAGGCGGACGCGAGCTGGAACAGCGCCGCCATCCTCGCCCCGCCCTCCATCAGCTCGCCGCCGCCGCCCAGCATCCCGACGTAGGCCCCGTTGATCAGCCGGATTCCGGCGGGCACGGAGAGAGCGGAGACGGCGATCGCCGCCTCGAGCACGCCGTAGGCCAGGACCGGTCGCCGCAGCCGCGTCGCGAATCGCGCGGCCGCGGCGGCGCCGAGAGCGAGTCCCCCCATGTAGGCGGCCAGGACCGCTGCCACCGCGAGCTCGGAGGTGCCGAACACGAAGCTCAGCTCGCGGGTCCAGGCGGTCTGGTAGAGGAGCGCTGCGAAGCCCGACAGGAAGAAGCAGGCGAGCAGCAGGACGATCCGAGCGTCCATTCCTTCCGGTCCTCCGGACCCTGTTGCGCCGAGCGCCCACTGTATCCGGGAGGCGGGCCGCAACCCAGCCATCGAACGCCCGACCGGAGACGCCCCGAGCTTGGAATCGCTGATCTTGGTCGGCTATTTTCGGCCACCTATGAAGAAGATCCTGCACCCGGCGTTGGGAGGGGCGCTGGGGATGATTGGACTGGTGGCGTGTGACGCTGCGCCCCCTCCGAAGCCCGTGACCTCCCCGGAGGCCGAAATCCGGCCGCTCACCACCGTCGGTGCCTTCGCCGAAGTGGTCCGCCTGCGGGACCCCTACCTGCGGGCACTGAGGCTCGGCGCGCTGCTTCCCGTGCTGGACCCCGAGGCCGTCCCCGAGGTGCAGAAGACGCTCCGGGATCACACCCTCGACTTCGGCGCCACCGAGCTCGAGCTGCTGCTGAGGTTCTGGGCGACACACGAACCCGAGGAGGCCACGCTCTGGGCGGCGAGCCGGTCGCCGCAGTTCTTCCGCATCCCCGCCATGCTCTCGGCCCTCACGGTGTGGGCCGAGGCGGATCCGCGGGCCGCCATGGCCGCCGCGGAGGAGTGGGCGGACCGGACCGACATCCGGGACGTCATCCAGGTCGCGCTGGTGCGCGGCTGGTACCAGGCGGACCCCGTCGAGCTCGAGCGGTTCATCTACAGCATCGGTATGGGGTTTGCCCGCCAGCGGGCCCTCGTCACCTACATCCGCGCCCTGATCCAGGAAGAGGGCCCCGAGGCGCTGATGCGCTGGGCCGAGTCGATCCCGGAGGACGACGAGACCTACAAGCTCTCCGTGTACCGGCAGGTGGCGTCTGCGCTGCCCCTCTTCGACAGCGAGGCGGCCCTGCGCTGGTGCGAGGCCCACTGCGACGGGCCCTTCGGCAAGGACCTGCGCAGCCTCATCGGTCGGCGCTGGGCGATCGTCGACGGACCGGCCGCTCTCGCCTGGCTCTCGACGGCGCCCGAGGGTCACGACAGGAACCTGGCGGTGCGGATCGCCTTCGCCCTGTGGGTGCAGCACGAACGGGAGCAAGCGCTGGGCTGGATGGCGGAGCAGACGAGCGGGGAGGTGGCTCCCTGGCTGCGTTCCGCCATCCCGGTCTACGCCAAGACCCTCGCCGTCGATTCACCCCACGAGGCGCTCGCCTGGGTGGAGCAGATCGAGGACGAGAGCGACCGCGGCGAGGTGTTGATCCAGGTGCTGCGCATCTGGCGCAAGCACGACCAGGCCGCGGCCGAGGCGTGGCTGGCGGAATCGCCCCTCACGGAGGAGGACCGCCAGAGGGTGCGTGCGAAGAGGCTGGGACTCCCGGGAACGGCCAGCTGAGCGAGAACCGAGACCCCTCTCAGGGGCCCGCCCACACGATCTCCTCCCCCACCGCGTAGAGCACACAGGCGGCCCGCATCCGGCGCAGGCCGCGCCGCATCTGGCACTGGCCGAGGGCCTCGGCCTCGGCCTGCTCGAGGGTCGCATGACCACCCGAGGCCCCGGCCACCCAGCGGATGCTGCGAGGATCCCCGGCGATCGCCAGGGCGCGCTCCGCGGGAAGCTCGACGTAATCGCGCCAGACCGGTGCGAGGTTGGGGTGGGGCGAGAGCCCGCGGGATGCACAGGCCGCGAGCAGCAGCGCGGCCCAGGCGACGGAGAGACGTCGTAGGAGCATCGAGCCCGCCCCAGAAAGAAGCCGGGGCGGATCGGCATCCGATCCGTCCCGGCTCGGGGAACGAAGAGACTCTCGCGTCCCTTAGGAGCTCCACCTCCGGGACACGTAGCCCACGGCCAGAAGCATCAGGCCGGCGGTGGCCGAGATCGCCAGCGGCGACATCATCGGCACCTCGTTGACCGGGTTCAGGACCAGCCTGACCCAGCCGCGGTTCGCGTTGGGACCCGTTGACGTGCGTTGGCTCACACCACCCGCGACGAGCTGGATGGTTCCAGCGCCGCCCGCGGTCCGCGAGTCCATGCCCGTGATGATGAAAGCCTCACCGACGCCGGCGGCCAGGGGCGCCGAGACGGTCACCTTGCCCGTGGTCCACGGGAAGCCCGTGGAGCTCGCCATGTTGGTGAATCCCCGCCTCGCCGCCGGGGTGGGCGCCCAGACCGTGATCTGCCCCGGCGGGTTCCCGAGGGCCGCGACGACGCCGACACCCGGCTTGGGGCCGGTGCGCGTCATGGTTGGCGGGGTGCCCGTCATGGAGGTCAGCAGGGCGCCCGGGGTTCCGCCGGGGGTGGTCATGGTGTTGCTGAAGGGACCACCGACCGCGAAGTTCACGCCCGCGTTCGGCGTCGTCGGCGACGCGATCGCCGTCGGGAACGCCTGTCCCACACCCGCCACGCAGGCCGGGTTGCCCGGTCCGGGGAACGGACCGAACGGGCTCATCGTGGTGGTGAGCGCCGTGTGGGCGCAGGGGGGATTGCCCGGGCCCTTCACAGCGATCGCGTAGATCGTCACCGGAACCGCCGCCATGAGACCCGCCGCGGGCCCCGGGGCGAAAGCGAAGGCGGCCGGCCCGCCGAACTTGCGCGGGAGGACGTTGGAGTAGCGGACCTTGTTGGCCTTGAGGATAGTGGTGCGGGTCGTGGCGACCGTCGTCGTCTTGGCACCGGTCCGCGCCCCCGTCGACAGCGTCGCCGCCGCCGCAGGCCAGCGGTAGCGCAGGTTGGTCGCCACGGCGTACAGGTTCGGGTTGTTGCCGAACTGGCCGAGGGTCAGCTGGGCGGCAGGCTTCGAAAGCACGTTCTGGGGAATGACGAGCTTCTGACCCGTCGTCATCGCCGTGGTGCCCGAGACCTTCTGGTGCTCCCTCGCCGGAACCAGGAGCGGCGGGAAGTTGGTCCCCACCGCCGTGGGGCTCATCATCGTTCCGCCGGTTGTGGCGACCAGCTGGATCGGAAGCGGGAGACCGCCGCCGATATGGAGCTGACCGCCCGACCCTTCTGTCGAGACGGCGTACTCCCTCGCCTGGACCGTGACGGTCCAGAGGAGCCCTAACAAGAGGCAGGAAGCAAGCAGCGCGAGGCGCTTGAGGGACATGGGGATCTCCTTGTCCTTGACGAAAACAACTCCCGGACGCTCAGCGTCCCGTGCGAGACCGCAAGGATGCAATCGTCGCGCCAACCCCTTCTGTGCACGATCGATCCTGAAAACATATAGAAAGATCAATGATTTGAGCGTACGCTGCGGGCTCCCGGCGATACCTGCCGGTCGCCCGGGGAGAAACGCTTTCCCACTTCCGGGGAAAAGTCTTTCCCAGGGTCGTCGCCAGGCCCCCAGGGGGAAGAGCGGGTACGGGCGACACCGGCGGAAGCTCCCGATCGAAGCCGGCTAGCTGTCGGACGCCCCGCTCCCGGCTTCATCGGTCCCGGAAGCCTGGCTCCCGGACTCCTGCGCCTCGCGCAGTGCCTGCGCGCGTTCGGTCGCGCGTCTTGCGGGCTCGTCCTCGCCCCGCTCGGCGTGGACCCGGCCGAGGAGTTCGAAGGCAGCGGCCCCCCCTCCGAACCGCGCCGCCCGGCGGGCCCGCTCCAGCGTTCGCTCGCCCGCCTCCCCCCGCTCGAGGTCCAGCCGGGCGCGCTCCGCGGCAGCCTCGACCTCGTAGGGATGCTCCAGCAGCAGCGCGTCGAGCCGCTCCGCCGCCTCCTCGGGCCTGCCGGCGGCGACGAGGGCCCGGGCTGCCTGGAGCTTGGGCTCGGGATCCAGCGGATCGGCTTCGGCGGCCCGGTCGAAGAAATCCAGCGCCGCCTCGGGATCGTCGGCCAGGGCGAGCCGCCCCAGGCCGGCCAGGGCAACGGCATTGCGGGGCTCGAGCGCCACCGCTCGGCTGTAGGCCTCCCGCACCGCCTCGGACGGCGCCCCCGAGAGCTCGAGGTCGAGACCCCGGATCGCCTGGAACCGGCCCGAATCGGGGAGAGCCGTCAGGGCCGCCTCGAGGAGGGCTTGTATCGCCGCAGTCTCGCCGGCCTCGTGGGCGAAACCCACCAGCGCCCGCAGCGCCGCCGCGTAGCGCGGATCCCGGAAGTCGACGCCGGGCGCCGTCGCCAGCATCGCAAGCGCCTGATCGGGTCCCGCCCGGCGTGCCAGCCCCTCACCCGCCGCTGCCAGGCCTCGCCCGGCCCAGGCGGGGTGGGTCTCCTCGATCCGGGCGAGGGAGTTGCTCACGGCGGCCATGCTCCCCAGGAGGCCCTGGAGCCGCATCGCCAGCACCTGCCCCTCGATCTCGAGGGGCGCCCTCGCCCAACCGGTCTCCAGCATCTGGAGGGCGAGCCTCAGAGCGCCGCCCGCCGCTAGGAGGTCCGCTCCCCGGGTCCGGGCGTCGGTGGCCCCCGGCTCGATGCGCACGGCGTAGCGGAACTCCGCGAGGGCCCGCTCGAAATCGCCCAGCTCCTCGGCTGCCAGAGCGGCGTGGTAGCGGGCCCACGGGTTGTCGGGCCAGAGACGCAGGGCCTCGTCGAACTCCTCGAGCGCCCGGGCGGGTTCGCCCCGCTTCTGGGCCACCCGCGCCCGGATCAGGCTGCGGTGGGCCGGCACCGGGAGATCCTCGGCGACCTCCAGGGCGCGAACCAGACGACCGGCCAGCACCAGGGAATCCGCATAGCCGAACAGGAATTCCGGATCCGGCTCGCCCGTCCCATCCACCAGATCGAGAGCCCGTTCCAGGGCGTCCGCCGCGGCGGCGTACTCGCCCATCGCCTGGCGGAGCCTGCCGAGATCCATCCAGGCGGCTGCGGCGAGAACGGGGTTCTCGGAATCCGTCGCCTCCCGCAGCAAGGCCTCGGCCTCGGCGGGCTGCCCCATGAGGCGCAGCCGCTGCGCGAGCACCACCCGGAGGCGGCGGGATTCCGGGGCCCCCTCGAGCGCCGCCCGCAGCAGCTCGAGCGAGCGGTCCGCCTCCCCCTGGGAGTCGAAGAAGCCCATCGCCTCCGAGAGGACTCCCAGGTTGGACGGATAGGCGTCGAGACACGCCCCCCAGGTTGCACGCGCCTGCTCGATATCCCCGCTCTCCTGCTGGAACGCCGCCGTCGTGGAGCAGTGCCAGGCGAGGACCTCCTCGCTCGCCTCGATCTCCTCCAGCCGGCGACCGGCCTCGGCGAGCGCCTCGTTGGCCTCCTCGAACCGCTCGAGGGCGAGCAGCGCCAGGATCCGCGGCTCGTAGGCCTCGATGGCATCGGGGTCGAGCTCGAGCGCGCGAGCCGCATCGGCCAGGGCGCTCTCCGGATCCTTCTTCCAGTGCGCGTGGGCGTTGGCCCTCATCATCAGGGCCGGCATGTTCTCGGGATCAGCTTCCAGGATGCGCGTGGTGACGACGATGACCTCGTTGAAGTTGCGGGAATGGAGCGCTGCGAAGGCAAGCTGGGTCCCGGCCGGCACCAGCCATTCGGAATCCTCCATCGCCTTGCGCAGCGACCAGGTCGCCAGGCTCGCCTGCTGGGTCAGCACCAGTGCGCGCCCGTAGAGGTAGTTGGCCTCGGGATCATCCGGGCGCGTCTCCAGCAGCTCGCGCAGCGGCTCGATCGATCCCATGTAGTCGCCGGTCGCCTGCCGCTGGCGGATGGCCTCGAGAGGATCGGTCTCCTCGCAGCCCGCGAGCGCGAGCAGCGCCAGAAGCCCGGCGGCGAGCGCGCGGATACGCGGTTGGCGAGGCGGAGTCGTTCGGATGACGGGATTCATCGCCGGACTATAGGCGACGACACCGAGCCGCGACTAGCATCGCTGCGCTAGCCCGGACTACTCATGAAGCCCGCGGCGTTCGCAGTAGGGCGCTCATGAATAGTCCGGGCTAGGCTGCCCGCCGTGGGGAAGAAGCTCCTCGACCGGCGTTGGCCCTGGCTCGTCGCCGCGAGCGTGCTCCTGCTCGTGCTGCTCTCGACCATCGTCGAGGTCCAGCTGCCGGGGAGATGGGATCGCCGCCCGCGTGGATCCGCCGACGAGATCGCGAAGCTCCGGTCTCGCAGCAACCTCAACGTCCTGTTCATCCTGATCGACACGCTTCGCGCCGAGCGCATGGGCAGCTACGGCTACGAGCGCGAGACCAGCCCCGTGCTCGACAGCGTGGCGGAATCGGGGGTGCGCTTCGCGCGCCATCTGGCCCAGTCCTCGTGGACCAAGGCCTCGATGGCCTCCCTCTGGTGCGGCCTCTACCCGGGGCGGACCGGCATCACGCGTTTCGATCACGTGATCCCCCCGGAAGCCCGGATGCCGGCGGAGATCCTGCGCGAGGCGGGCTTCCAGACCGTCGGGCTGTATCGGAACGGCTGGGTCGCCCCGACCTTCGGCTTCGAGCAGGGCTTCGAGGTGTACCAGCGCCCCGCCGGAAGGCCCCTGCCGCCCAACGCCCGGCGCGAGAACCCGACCCTCGCCGGAAGGGGCACCGACGAAGGGCTGGTCGAGGCCGCCGTGGAGTTCCTGCGCGTCGGCGGCCACCAACGCTGGTTCCTCTACCTGCACCTGATGGACCTGCACGAGTACATCTACGACGCGGAGTCGGCTCTCTTCGGCTCCACCTACTCGGACATCTACGACAACTCGATTCGCTGGACCGACGGCACGATCGAGGTCCTCCTCCAGCACCTCGCCGCCCAGGGCTTCCTCGAGAACACGCTCATCGCCATCACCTCGGACCACGGCGAGGCGTTCCTCGAGCGGGGCTTCGAGGGACATGCACGGCAGGTGTTCCGGGAGACGACGGAGATCCCCTTCCTGCTCTCGTTTCCCTTCCGCCTCGAGCCGGGCGTGGTCGTCGAGGCGCGCACGCAGAACGTGGACGTCTGGCCGACGATCCTCGACATCATCGGGGTCGAGCCGCCCGAGGGGATCGACGGTGTTTCGCGGCTCCGGGACATCGTCGCCCTCGCTTCCGGGCGGTCGCCGGACGGCGCGGGGCGGACGGCGATCGCCGCGCTCGACCAGACCTGGGGGAAGCGCGACGCGGAGCCCCAGCCGACGGTCGCGGTCGCCGAAGACTCGTTCCGCTACGTACGCCGCCGGAGCGCCGGGGAGCGCGTCGAGCACCTCTTCGACTCGAGGAACGATCCGCTCGAGTATCGCGATCGCTCCGAGGAGGAGCCCGAGGTCCTCGAGCGCCTGAGGGCCGCGGCGGACGCATACGAGGAGAGCCGCCCCCCCTGGGGCGAGGCGCCGACCCGCGAGATCGACGAGCTCGAGCTCAACCTGCTGCGCGCCCTGGGTTACCAGATCGAGGAGTGAGGACGGGGCGGCCCGCGGTCGCGACCCGGAGAGCGCCGCCTCAGAAGTTGAACACCAGGGTGCCTCCGTAGGTTCGAGGCTCGCCCACGAAGTAGATGGACGTGTTGTTGAATGTGCTGCCGTCGAAAGCGAAAGTCTTGTACACTTGGTTGGTCAGGTTGCGCACCCAGGCCGCCAGCTCGACCGAGATGCCTGGAGACCGATAGGAGAACCGCAGGTTGTGCAGCCAGTAGGCGCGCTGCCCGATCGTGTTCTCCGGCAGGAACTGGATGTTCTGCGCATTGGGGATTCCACGTCCCTCGGTCGCGTCGTAGAAGGTCGTGTCGGTCCAGACGCCGTCGTAGCGCGCGGTGAAGGAGCCCCAGCGCCCGAGTGGAATCGTCTGCTCCCCGGTCAGGCTGACCTTGAAGCGCGGGGAGTTGAGCAGCTGGTTGCCGGTGTTCTGGAGCTCCCGGTTGACGACGATCTGGACACCCTGAGGAGCGACGATCTCCTGCTGGAGCTGTACGAAGTCGAGGAACTGGCTCTCGAGCCATCCAAAGCGCACGTTGACGTACGCCCCGCTCCAGGGCCGACCCGTGGCGTCGATCTCGGCGCCGTAGACCTCGGCGTTCTCGGCGTTCAGGATCACGAACTCGGGCTGGCCGCCGGCGAACTGCTGGGCGGTGAAGAGCTGGTAGTCCGAGTAGGCGTAGTAGAACAGCGCGAAGTCGAGCCCCACGCGCCCTTCGAGCCAGCTCCCGCGCAGCCCGGTCTCGAAGGAGTCGATCACCTCGGGTCTCGCGACCGAGATGTTGGGAAACACACTCCCGGTCTGGACGTCTTCCACCAGCGCGCTGGTGGCGTTGTAGGTGCCCGGCTTCCAGCCGCGCGTGTACTTCCAGTAGGCGTGGGTGTCCTCGCGGAAGCGGTAGGTCAGACGAACGAGACCCGTCGGTGCGGACCAGGTGTCGTTCAGGTTGGCCGGGAACGGCTCCGGGATGCTGCCCTGGGTGAGCGCGTAGTCGAGCTTCTTCTGCTCCCAGTTGTAGCGGACACCGCCGTCGAGGGTGAAGTCCTCCCAGAAATCGAAGGCGACGCTCAGGTAGCCCGCTGCGCTCCAGACGTCCTGGGTGTAGTCGCGCTTTCCAGCGGCGAAGAGCGACCCGGCGCCCAGATCGTTGGTGACCAGCACGTCGAGGCTCTCGCGCAGGAACCATCCGCCGGCGTCCCAGCGCACGGGAGCCTCGTCGCCGATCTGGCCCTGGAGCCGGAGATCCTGGGTGATCTGCCAGCCCTCGTCGTCGGTGGTGGTCTGGAAGAGCGTCTCGGGGGACTGGTCGAGGTCGAGGTCGATGAGACGGTCGTAGGCGTCGTAGCCGGTGACCGAGGTGAGCTGCAATCCCAGGGGCAGCGCGATGTCACCCTTGAGGTAGCCGCCGAAGGTGTCGTTCGTCGTCGGCCCGGTGCGGTTGAAGTCGCCCGTCCACGGTTTGGAGTCGAGATCGTTGGCCAGCTCCTTGGCCACCTTGACCAACGCGTCGTTCACGGTCGCTTGATCATCGTTGCCGCAGGTCCCGGCCGGGCTTCCGGGCTCCGGCGCGAGACACGGAGCCAGTTCGATCAGGCGGTCGCGGACCTCCTGGGTCTGGTAGCCCCCGGCTCCGGTTCCCTGGGTTCCACCCAGCGACCCCTGGACCAGCGAGGTGCACTTGCCGTCGCCGGCCCCGCTGAAGCTGTCGCAGTCCGAGTCCGCCGAGCAGAGGTCGCCCGCCGTGGACGCCGGCGCCACGCACATCCTGGTCTGACCGGGGAGCCCGCAGTTCTCGACGTCGCCGTCGGCGCAGGTGAGCCCCCGCGTGCCGTAGGCCTGGCCCAGGCGGCTCAGCTCGTCGCGGCGGGAGCCATGTGCATTCACGAGCCAGGCCATGTCCAGGGTGGGCTGGAAGAGCAGGGTCCCCCGGGCGGCCCAGTTGCCGATGTCGTTGACCCGGCTCGCGAGGCCCTCCGGGACGTCCGAGATGAACGGTGCGGCTCCGATCCGCTCGACCACCTCACCGCAGATCGACCACGGGGGGTCGGTGTTCTTCTTGCCCAGGGCCCGCAGCACGGACCTCCTCGGGACCTCGACGCGATCCTCCATCGCCGGAGCGTTGCCGCACCGGTTCTTCGTGGTTCCGTCGCGCTTCGAGAAGCGGAAGGCGAAGCGCCCCGCGAGGATGTCCTCGTAGATGGGGGACTCGATGGCGCCCTCGAAATCCCGGAAGTTGAAGTTGCCGAGCTCGGAGCGGAGGAAACCGCCGAAGTTGCCGGTCGGCTTGCGCGAGTACATCTTGATCGCCCCAGCCGAGGCGTTGCGGGCGAGGCCGGTCCCCTGCGGCCCGCGCAGGATGTTGACGGCCTCCATGTCGAAGAGTGGGGCGAGCTGGAGCGCCGGGGCGTTGATCGGCACGTCGTCGCGGTAGATGGCGACCGAGCCGGTCGAGTTGGCGTTGAAGTCGTTCAGACCGACACCGCGAATGAAGAAGGTCGGCGTCGTCGCTCCCTGCGTCACGATTTCGAGATTGGGCGTGAAGCTCGCGAGATCCGCGACGTCCTGGGCGCCCAGCGCCGCCAGGTCCTCGGCGCCGAACCCGGTGACGGAGTCGGCGGCCTCGAAGTCGCTCGTGGCCTCGGATTCCGCACCGCGTATGACGATCTCTTCGATCCCCGAATCGCTGGGCCGCTGGGATCGTTCGGCAGGAGCGGATCCGGTCGACGAATCCGGGTCCGAAGCGGCCTCGTCGGCTGCGGGGTCCTGCGCCTGGGCGACGATCAACGGCTCTTCCGCACCCGTCAACCCCGAGGCGAGAATCGACAGGGCGATACCGAGCCCCAGGAGGTGGGCGAACCGACACTGAAGGAACATTCGGAGCATCCAGGTGTGATAATACTATTGGTCTATGTGGAAAAGAGCGAGCGGTTTCCTGGCCGTTGCGGCGCTGATTTCGCTCCAGGCGCTCTTCCCCACCGCGGCGCCGGCGCTCCCCGGAGAGGATGCGGAGGATCCCCGCCGGCAACAGGGGGAGAGCCGCTGGGTTCCCTCCCTGGCGCTGATCGCCGGTGCCACCCTTCAGGAGCACAAGGGAGCCGCCGCTTCCTCCTTCCTGGAGGGCGGGGATCCCCCCGCCGAAGGCCTGCGTCTGCCCGTCAGCGGTGACGACCTCGCCATCGCACCCTTCGTCGGCGCCAGCCTCCAGCTGATCGCGCCGGCGCTCCCGATCCGGACGAGACCGCGATTCTTCGTGACCGGCGAAATCCTCCCCACCTTCGCGGCCGACCGCGACATCGCGATCGAGGGCAACCCCGACTGCGTCAAGGGCCCCGAGCCCACGGCACCCTGCGCGCGCGACGAGGACGGGTCGCGCGACACGGCCTGGGGCGAGGATGCGGCCAACGGCGAAGGCAGTCGGACCACGACGACCATCGACCCGCTCGTCTTCGGCGCCACCGCCGGCCTCTCCTTCCCCGTCCAGGCCGCGGGCCGGCAGCTCCGGATCAAACCCTGGATCGGGTGGATCAACTACAAGGTCGACGCGGAGGGGTTCGTCGTCGACGCGGCCTGCGATCCCCCGAGCCGGTGCACGGACGTCACCGTGACTACACCCTTCGGCTCGTTCGTGGAGCCCGGCTATCTGCGCGAGGTGAGCCTCAAAGCCCGGGATTCCCAGAGGTTCAACGGAATCGGTCCGGGCCTGGACGTCGAGATGGACGCAGGCCGGTTCGGCCGGCTGGGCGCGGCGCTCTTCCTGGGCGGGGGCGCCTACTACGTCCTGGGCGATCGACGGTTCTCGTTCGGCACCTCGGAGAGTTATCCGGAGAGCCCCAACGGGGTGATCCCCGCCGGCGCCGCCGCCGCCGCCTTCGCCGTCGAGGTCGACCCGTGGATGTACCGGGCCCACCTGGGCGTCCGCTTCCAGTGGCTGGGAAGCCAGAAGTAGGCGGACGCTTCCGGGATGTGCCCGGGTCCGCGAGCATGGATCCGCCACCTCGCGTGTCGCACCCTCGCGGCGGCGGCGGGCCTCGTCCTCCTCGGTGGGTGCGCCAGCACGCTCTCGCCCGAGCCGACCGTCCTGATCGGGAGCGCGAACCGGGTCCTCCTGCTCCTTCCCCTCAACCTCGCGGCCGGCATGCCCCCGGAACTCGACTCGCCGAGCGCGGTGGTCTGGAAGGAGCTCGAGCTCTACCTCCGGGCCCAGGGAAAGGAGCTCAAGACGGTCTCCCGGCGAGATGCGCGTGAGCTCTGGATCCAGAGCGTCCGCCGCGTCCGAACCGCCGCGGGGGGCACCCGGACCGGGTACGAAGACGCGGCCCGGGCCCTCGCCCTGGAGCTCGGAAGACACGCCGCCTTCGACACCCTGGTCGCGCCCTCGCTCTTCGTCCGCGAAGCAACCGTCTCCAACCGGTTCGCCCGCTGGGACGGGGTGCAACGCAAGCTCGTGTTCGAGGCGCGGGGTCTCCAGGCGCGGGGCCTCGCCTCCACGCCGCTCGAGGGCGTCGCTCCCGCGGCGTCGTTCCACGTCTCCGCGTTCGACGCCAGGGGTGAGAGGCTCCACGAAGGCCTCGGCGGTCTCGAGCTGCTGGTTCGCGTCCGCGTGCTGGGGAGGGACGCGTCCGGCCGGCCAGGCTTCCAGTTCGAGGAGCGCCCGGACCTCTTCGAGAACCGCGAGCACCTGCGCGAAGGGATCGGCGTGGCCTTCGATCCCTTCCTGCCGCCCCTGCCCGAGCCGGCCCGCTGAGGTCCCGCC
>JANQFA010000144.1 GCA_028278065.1 Myxococcota bacterium | reverse complement strand
TCGTATCTCGCGCCACGTCGTGATGACCGCTCCGACCGGCCACCCTTTCTGCGTCGTCCCGCGCTACAGGGGCGACTTCGACGACACGGCAACCTCCTGGGAGGAATGAACCGAGGAGCGCACTCGGAGCGCCGCGGACGACGCGTCGACCTCCGTGGCAGCGCGCGACGCCGGGGCAGTCCTCACTCGGACGAGAAGCGCTTGCGCAGCTCGTGCTTCAGCACCTTGCCGGTGGGATTGCGGGGCAGCGCGTCGAGGATCTCGAGGCGCTCCGGGATCTTCTGCACCATGAGGTCGCGCCCGCTCAGGTAGCTCGACATCGCCTCGAAGGAGAGCGGCGCGGCTCCTTCGGCGGGCACCACCACGGCGCAGGCTCGCTCCCCCGTCTCGGGGTCGGGCAGGCCGATCACCGCGGCGTCCTCCACCTCCGGATGCTCGAAGAGGAGGTCTTCGATCTCCTTGGCGCTGATGTTCTCGCCCTTGCGGATGATGACGTCCTTCAGGCGGCCGGTGACGTACAGCCAGCCGCCTTCGTCCAGGTGTCCCAGGTCGCCGGTGCGGAAGAAGCCGTCTTCGTCGAAGGCGTCCTCGTCGAGAGCCGGGTCCAGGTAGCCGCGGCAGAGCTGCGGGCCCTTCACCCGGAACTCGCCCTCCTCGCCGGGGCCGGCGGGCGAGCCGTCGAGCTTCACCACGCGGATCTCCATCTCGCCGCTCGGGCACGCGCGCCCCTCGCTGTGGGCCAGCTTGTCGTCGGGGTCCCGCGGCGAGCTCATGGCGAGCACCGGGCACTCGGTCATGCCGTAGCCGGCGACGATCCCGGCGCCTCCGACCTCGGCCTTGAGGTCGTGGTGGAGCTGGGGGGGCTTGGGCGCGCCGCCGCCCGGGAAGGCGCGCACGTGCGGGAAGATCGAGGCGCCCCCCTTGGCGCGCTGGGCCGCCAGGTAGGCCTGGTGGAAGACGGTGCCGGCGCCCGCCTGGGTGACGCCGTTCCGTGCGAGGACCTCCACCGAGCCCTGCGGGTCGAAGGCCGGAACCACGATGTGGGCGCAGCCCACGCGCAGGGCGTTCATCAGCCAGAGCACTCCGCCCACGTGGGTGAACGGGAAGACGAGCGCGATGCGGTCGTCGCGGGTCAGCCCGAGGGCTTCGCTGAAGCCGCGCGAGGCCGCCAGCAGGCCCGAGTCGGTGTGACGCGCGCCCTTGGGATCCGCCGTGGTGCCCGAGGTGTAGAAGATCCAGCGGATCGGCTCTTCGGAGGGCGCCTCGGGCAGGGACGCGGGGAGGCTCGCCGGGTCGCCCTCCGGCAGCGATCCGTCGACCACGAGCGTCTGGCCGTCGCCCACGATCTCGCGCGCCAGCTCGGCGTGGTCGAAGCCGCGCAGGACTCCGGGAACGCAGAGCAGCGACGCGCCGGTCTGGGCGACGGCGAATCCCACCTCGCGCCGCCGCAGGATCGGGAGGAGAGGCACCTGGACCGCGCCCAGTCGCGCGAGAGCCGCGCACAGGATCAGGGACTCCAGGGTCGTGGGAAGCTGCCAGGCCACCGCGACCCCCGCCTCGACGCCGCGCGCGAAGAGACCCGCTGCCGCGCGCTCGGCCGCATCGCGGTAGGCCGCGAAGCCGAGGCTCCGGTCCGCGTCGTCGACGGCGAGCAGGTCGTCCGGGGTCGCCTCCGCCCGGCGCTCCACCAGCGCCCACAGTGTGGGCGCGTCGATCACGCCTCCTCCGCGGCCTGCGCGCGGAGATCGACCTTCGACACCTTGCCCGAGGCGTTCAGGGGCAGCTCCTCCACCACCCGAACCTTACGCGGAACCTTGTAGTTCGCCATGTTGGCCCGGCACCACGCCACCACCGCCTCGGGGGTCACCGTGCGATCGGGGGCGGGCACCACGTAGGCCATGCCCACCTCGCCCATGCGCTCGTCGGGAACGCCGATCACCGCGACAGCGGCGTAGTCCCCGCTTCCGAAGAGCTGGTTCTCGATCTCGGCCGGGTAGACGTTGAACCCGCCGCAGATGAACATGTCCTTGATGCGGTCGGTGATGCGCAGGTAGCCGGCCTCGTTCATCACGGCGACGTCGCCCGTGTGCAGCCAGCCCTCCGCGTCGATGGCGTCGGCGGTCTCCTCCGGATCGTCCCAGTAGCCGCGCATCAGGTTGTAGCCGCGCGCCACCACCTCGCCGGGAGTGCCCCGCGGAACCTCCTTGCCGTCGGCGTCCACGCAGCGGACCTCCACGTCGTCGATGGCCCGGCCACACGAGCTGGCGACGATCTCCGGATCGTCGTCGTAGCGGCACATGGTGAGGATCCCGCAGCTCTCGGTGAGGCCGTAGCCCGTGATCACCGTGTCCATCGCGAGCTCGCTGCGCATGCGGCGCACCAGCTCTTCCGGAACCGCCGCCCCGCCCATCACGGCCAGGCGCAGGCTCGAGAAGTCGTAGGCAGCGCGATCGGGGTGGGCGAGGATCGACTGGTAGATGGTCGGCGCCCCCGGGAGGGTGGTGATCTTCTCCTCGGAGATCCGCCGCAGGATCTCGGGCACGTCGAAGATCGCGTGGGGCAGGATCGTGGCCCCGCGCAGCAGGCAGGCCAGGAAGCCGGCCTTGTAGCCGAACGAGTGCGAGAAGGGTCCCACCACCAGGTAGCGATCGCCGGCGCGCAGCCCGACCACGTCGGCCCAGTTCTCGAAGGCGCGCACGTTCTGGCCGTGGGCCGTCATCACCGCCTTGGGGAAGCCGGTGGTTCCGGAGGTGAAGATCAGGTCCGAGAGCTGCTCGGGCGAGAGCGCGTCGAGCCGCGCGCGCACCGTCTCGGCGTCGGCGTCGCCGGCCCGCGCGCGGAACTCGGCCCAGCCCTCGGCACCCCGCACCCCTGCGTCGAAGGCGACGGTGTGCTCGAGCGCCGGCAGGTCGTGGGCGTCGAGCATCTCCACGTAGCTGGCGCCGAGGAATTCGCCGACCGTGAAGAGGAGGCGCGCCCCGACCTTGTCGAGGGCGTACGCAGCCTCGCCGCCCTTGAAGCGCGGATTGATCCCGACCATCACCCCGCCGGCGGCCTGGATTCCGAGGGCCGCGACCACCCACTCGTGGCGGTTGGGCGCCCAGATGGCGACGCGATCGCCGGGCTCGATCCCGCACGCCACCAGGGAGCCGGCCACGCCGAGGGCGGCCTCGGCCAGCTCCGCGAAGGTGTAGGAAGCCCCGCCGTCCTCCAGGGCCGAGGCGTCGCCGAAGCGCTCCGCGGCTTCCAGCATCACGCCGGGGATGGTGCGGCCGGGACCTTGCATACGAGCCGTATCGTATCGTAATCTCCCGGCGTGGACACGCGCTTTTCCCCCGAGGACGAGGCCTTCCGCGACGAGATCCGCAGCTGGCTGGAGGAGAACCTCTCCGGCGAGTTCGCCGAGCTGCGCGGACGCGGCGGCCCCGGCGACGAGGGCGCCTTCGTCGAGGAGCGCAAGGCGTGGGAGCGCCGCCTGGGCGAGGGCGACTGGATCGGAATCGGGATCCCGAAGGAGTGCGGAGGCCGGGACCTGCCGCTCATGCAGCAGGTGATCTTCTACGAGGAGTACGCCCGTGCTCGCGCCCCCGGCCGCATCGGCCACATCGGGATCGGCCTCCTGGCACCCACCCTCGTCCACTTCGGAAGCGACGCCCAGCGGGAGCGCTTCCTGCCGCCGATCCTGCGCGGGGAGGAGTTCTGGTGCCAGGGCTACTCCGAGCCGAACGCCGGCTCCGACATGGCCAACGTCCAGACGCGCGCCGTGCTCGAGGATGGCGAGTGGGTGATCAACGGGCAGAAGGTGTGGACGTCCTGGGCCGAGTGGTCGGACTGGTGCTTCGTCCTGTGTCGCACCGATCCCGAGTCGCCCAAGCACAAGGGCATCTCCTACCTGCTCGTGCCGATGGACCAGGACGGCGTCGAGATCCGTCCCATCGTGCAGATCACCGGCGACTCGGAGTTCAGCGAGGTCTTCTACAACGACGCGCGCACCGCCGAGGAGAACGTGGTGGGCGGCGTCGACAACGGCTGGAAGGTGGCCAACGGCACACTGGCCTTCGAGCGTGGTGCCTCCACGATCGGCCAGCAGATGCTCTTCCAGAACGAGCTGAACGAGATCATCGCGGCGGCCAGGGCGAACGGGAAGGCCGACGACCCGCTCATCCGCCAGCGCATCGCCGACGCCTGGATCGGGCTGCGCATCCAGCGCTACAGCGCCCTGCGCACCCTGTCGGCCGAGGAGCCGGGACCCGAGGCGCTCACCACCAAGATCTACTGGGCGACCTGGCACCGCGACCTGGGCAAGCTGGCCATGGACGTGCTCGGGGACGAGGCGGAGATCACCGAGGGCGAGCCCTACCGGCTCTCCGCGCTGCAGCGCATGTTCCTCTTCACCCGCGCCGAGACGATCTACGGCGGAACCAACCAGATCCAGCGCAACATCATCGGCGAGCGCGCGCTGGGCCTCCCGCGCGAGCCGCGCCCGTGAGCGCCCTCCTCGACGGCAGGAACGTCCTGGTGACGGCGGCCGCCGGCACGGGCATCGGCTTCGCCGCCGCGCGGCGCTGCACCGAGGAGGGGGCCCGCGTCTTCCTCTCCGACGCCCACGAGCGCCGCCTCGCCGAGTCCGCCGACGAGCTCGATGCCCCGCGTCGCGTCTGCGACGTCACGGACGAGGAGCAGGTGCGGGCGCTGGTGGACGCCGCGGTCGCCGAGCTCGGCCACGTGGACGTGCTGATCAACAACGCCGGACTCGGCGGCCACGCCCGCGTCGTGGACATGACCGACGAGCAGTGGGGCCGGGTCCTCGACGTCACCCTGAACGGCACCTTCCGCATGACCCGCGCGATGCTCCCCCACATGTACGAGCGCGAGGCGGGTGCCATCGTGAACAACGCCTCGGTGCTGGCCTGGCGCGCGCAGGAGGGGCAGGCCCACTACGCCGCGGCCAAGGCGGGCGTGATGGCCTTCACCCGCTGCGCCGCCATCGAGGCGGCCGAGAAGAACGTGCGCATCAACTGCGTGGCGCCCAGCCTGGCCATGCACGCCAATCTGGAGAAGGTCACGCCGCCCGGGCTTCTCGAGGAGCTGACGGCGAGGGAGGCGTTCGGACGCGCGGCCACCCCCGACGAGGTGGCCAACGTGATGATCTTCCTGGCCAGCGACCTCTCGTCCTACCTGACGGGCGAGGTCCTCTCGGTGAGCAGCCAGCACCCCTGACCCTCGGACGCCGACGGGGTGATCGAATCGGGTTCGCGCGGGCGCCGCCCCGCGCGCTCCAGCTACCGGCTGGCCTTCTTCCGGGTAGCCGCCCGGACCACGGAGAAGCCGTTTCGGTTCTCGCCGAAGACGCCCGCCAGGGCGTCCCGGACCTGCTGCTCGGGGCTGCCCTGACTGCCGCAGGTCACCTTGAACCGGTAGAGGTTGGCCCCATCCTTGTTCTTCCTGGAGAAGTTCGCCTGCGCCCTGCAGGCGGGAGCCTGGAAGCTGCTGACCGTGCTCGGGGTGTCGTTCGACCAGTTGCCGGTCCGGAACGCGACGGATCCCTTCTGCTTGAGGAGCAGCTTGGAGCCCGAGGCGGTGGTGATGCGCTTCACCTGGTCCGGCTGGTAGAGGAGCGCCTTCACGAAGATCCCGGTGGCGGGCGACACGCCCTTCTGGTGCAGCACCGAACCGTGGGCGAACGGTGGCATCAGCGTCGACGGGTAGTACCGGCTGGACGGCGAGTCGCCCAGGAACCACGCTCCCGGGTAGCGGCCCGGGTCACCGCCGGCGATGCCTCCGGCGATGTAGCTGGTCTGGACCCCCGCGGCGTTCTTCACGCCCTTGACCGAGGCCGTGATGCCCCAGGCACCGGAGGCAGAAGCGAACAACCTCCCGTCGGTGTCCAGGTCCTCGCGATCGAGGAGCGCACCGGGAGCCCACCTCTGCGCCTGCACCGGGACGGCCCAGAACACGACGGCGACGAGCAGAGCGAGTGTCTTCACGACATTGGAAAGCTAGCGCTCGAGACGAGTGCGGCTGTCGCACACGCGACTTCCCGCACAGTGCCGGGCGTTCTCTGCGCTGCTCATCCAGTCAGAAGTAGAAGTCCCAGGCCAGGCCCACGTCGAGCCAGGTCTCGCGGAAGTCGCGCTGGCCGGCGAGCTCGAGGCGCAGGGCGACGTTGCGGCCCATCCGGACGCGCTGCTCCAGGCCGACACGAAGGGCGGTACGGGTGTCGCCCAGGAAGAAGCGGGTGGCCCGCGCGAAGAGGTGACCGCGCCACAGATCGCGCTCGTCGCCGACGTAGAGCCCGAGGCTCGCGCCCGCACCGAGGGCGTAGTCGTCGTCGAGCTTCCCCGAGACGTCGAAGGTGCCGTCCAGCAGGGCGTAGGCGAGGGCTCCGCGCCAGGGGCGGGCGGAGAGCCCCGCGCCGCCGTGGGTTCGCCAGGCCTTCCCGTCGCGCAACGCGCCGCCCACGGACGGCATGCGCAACGTGGCCATCTGGGTGCGGAACTTCCAGGAGATCGGCTGGAAGAGGACGTCGCGCGGCGCCAGGGAGAGGATGTCCGCCAGCGTGGCCTCGTGGAGGTCGACGCGGCCGTCGTCGGGGTGGTAGCGGATGGCCAGGTCGAGGGCCTGGATCTGCGCGCCCGCCAGGAAGCCGCCCTGGGGATCGAGGAGGTCGTGGAAGGCCGGTCGCCAGCGCAGCTCGACGAAGCTCTCGCCGTCCCGCCAGCCGCCGGCGAGGCGCGCGCGTTGGCTTCCGTGCCCCGCGTCCGGTCTCGCCTCCGGGCGGGGCGGGGCGCCGCCCGGATCTCCGGAGACCGCCACCCGGCTGCGGGCGCCCAGGATGGCGAGCGCTCGCCGCCGCGCGTCGACGTCGCTGAAGCGGAGCGAGTACACCAGGTGGTCGTGGGCGAGGGCGAGCACCCGGGCCTGGCTCTCCGGGTCGAGGGCGCCCAGGCGCGGATCGTCCGGCGCCGCGTCGCCGTGGCCCACCTCCACCGCGAGCGCGCGCTCGCTCGCCCCGAGTCCGGCGGCGAGGTGCCGCATCCGGGTCACGGCAGAGGGTCTCCACGAGATCTCGCCGGCGACTCCGGCCTCTCCGACGATGCGCCGTACCGTGTCGACGGGGATCACCACGCCCCCGAAGCGCTCGACGAGCTGGAGGCTCGGGCGTGCCGCCTCCAGCAGGCCGAGGAGCTGATAGGAGCAGTTCTCGCTGAAGAAGTAGTAGCGGAAGGCGACCTGGCGGAGCTCCCAGAGATGGAGGAGCAGGCGGTCGACCTCTTCGGGGGTGAGGTCGAGGCGGTACTCCCAGAGGTCCCGGCTCTCCCACTCGCCGTACTCCTTCGTCTTCTCGTAGTAGGGAACCAGGGAGAAGTAGCCGGGGTAGGCGCCGGTGATGCCGCGCACGGCGTAGAGGGCGCCGCGGTCGGGGCCGCTGTCCCCGGCGAAGTTGACCGCGTAGGCCAGGAGGTCGCGGGTCCGATCGTCGGCGCCCGGATCGCCGACGTCGAGACGCACCAGGGTGTGTCCGAACATCGACGAGGGGTTGTTCATGAACGCCTCGGCGAAGACGAGGGTGATGCCCCGGGCGCCGATCGTCTCGCGCCACTCGTCGAGCTCGGGACAGGCGCGCCAGGCGAGCCGCGTCCGGTCGAATCGCAGCGCCCGGTCGAGCCAGGCGCGCCGGGCGGGAAAGGCGCACTGCGGATGGGCTCCGAGCCGGGCCGTCGCGTCCTCCGGGGCGAAGAAGGCTGCGAGCGTCGCGTCGAGCTCCGCCCGGGGATCCGTCCGGCCATCCGGAGAGAGGAAGAAGTCCTCCGAGTCCGCTTCGCTGGTGTCTCCGGGCAGGGCG
The DNA here is from genome assembly GCA_028278065.1 of Myxococcota bacterium. Classification (GTDB taxonomy): domain Bacteria; phylum Myxococcota_A; class UBA9160; order UBA9160; family JAFDET01; genus JAFDET01. Next base: position 23,695 of record JANQFA010000144.1, on the reverse strand, counting down.
AGCGGAACCGGGTTGGGCCGGTAGTGGAGGAGGATGCGCCACTCGCGGGTGGCGGCGAGGTCGCGCTCGCGGGCGGCGGCGCGCAGCTCGCCCAGGTACGCGGGCTCTGCCGCCGCACTGGCGGTGAGCGCGAGGAGGACGAACGGAAGGAGGAGAGCGCGCAGGGCGGGGCCGACACCGTGGGCCCGCCCCACGCGATCGTCCTGCTCAGCCCTGGACGTACCGGGCCAGCGTCGCGTCGTCGGCCATCAGGGTCGCGAGCTGCGCCAGCATCTCGCCGGAGGTCACCGTCTCCGACGGGAACAGGGAGTCGAAGTGGTTCTTGGCGAGCCGGTAGAAGCTCGCCCGGTCGCTCTCCTCGATGCCCATGAGCGCCGCCATCGTCTCGAGGGTCTCGCCCTCGCCGACGGCCATGTCGCGGGCCAGCGTGTCCAGGTTGGACCCGGCGAACATGTTGAGTCGGTGCTCGACCTTGATCGTCTGGTTGCGCTGGCAGCCGAACGTGTTGCTGCTGATCCCGAAGGTCTGGAAGCCGATCCCGTTCGTGGTGGCGGCGAGTACCTGGATCACCAGGTCGTCCTTGCCTTCCCAGAGCTGCGTGCCCAGGCCACAGCCGACGTTGTTGTCCGCGCGCACCGCGCCCGGCAGCGCGACGGCGACGGCCAGGGCCAATCCGAATCCAATGCTCTTCATGAATGAACCCCCTCGGGCATCTGCCCGGGTGGAGGTTATGAGGTGTGCAGGCGGGCCGTCAAGGGAAACTCGGAGACGCTGCGGCGCAGGTCAGGCCGGGACGTAGCGGCTGATCGTGTCGACCACGCACGCGGGACGCTCGCCGCCTTCCACCTCGACGGTGACGCGGATCACGGCCTGGATGGCGTTTCCCTTCACCTCTTCCGCCGACACCAGCTCGGCGTTGCCGCGGATCCGGGAGCCCACGGGCACCGGCGCCGGGAAGCGCAGCTTGTCGGAGCCGTAGTTGACACCCATGGAGATCCCGTGGACCTCGACGATCTGCGGCAGGAAGAGGTTGACCAGCGACAGGGTGAGATAGCCGTGGGCGATCGTGCCGCCGAAGGGGCCGTCCTTGGCTCGCTCGGGATCGACGTGGATCCACTGGTGATCGCCGGTCGCCTCCGCGAACTGGTCGACCCGCTGCTGGGTGATCTCGAGCCAGTCGCTGCTGCCGAGGGGCTTGCCGACGGCATCGAGGAGCTCTCGGGGAGTCTGGAACACGGTGGGCACGATCAGGATCCTCCGGCCACGTCGAGCGCGAGGGGCGACTTTGCCTCCACCTCGCGGGTCTGTCCACCCACGCTCAGGAAGCCCTCCATGCGTGCGCGCGCCTCGGGGATCGCCAGGCAGCGGTTGAAGAGCGTGGCCTCGGCGGCCAGGCCGGCCTCCCAGGCCGGCTCGCCCGCGATGACGGCGGCCTTGGCGTTGGCGATGGCCTCGGCCGGGAAGGACGCGATGCGTGCGGCGAGCCGCTCCACGAAGGGGCCGAGCTCGGCGGGGGAGAGCGCGCGGTTCACCCAGCCGTAGCGTTCGGCGAGATCGGCGGGGAAGTCCTCGCCGCCGAGCACGATCTCGAGGGCGCGTCCGCGGCCGCAGATGCGCGGCAGGCGCTGGGTGCCGCTGCCGCCGGGCAGGATGCCGAGGGCCACCTCGGGCTGGCTCAGCACCGCCTTGCCCAGTGCCGCGAAGCGCATGTCGAGCGAGAGCGCGAACTCGCTCCCGCCGCCGCGACAGAAGCCCTCGATCCTGGCGATGGTGGCCTTGGGCATGGTCCGGAAGCGGTCCACCAGCGCGTGGAAGACAGAGGGGGTCGTGGCGGGCGGGGGGTCCGTGGGGAGCTGCTGGATCAGGTCGACGTCGGCGTGGGCGATGAAGAAGTCCGGGTCGGCGCTCTCGAAGACCGCGACCCGCACCTCCGCATCCGCCTCGAGCTCCACCCCGAGCCGCGCCAGGTCGCCCATCATGGCGCCGTCGAGCAGGTTGATGGGCGGGTGGTCCAGGGTGATCGTCGCGACTCCGTCGCGCACGGCGACCCGCAGGGTGGTGTATCCGTCGTAGGCCATCTTCATCCCTCCTGGGCGAGCCGCGCTCGGAGGTCCTCACGCGGCTTCGCGATGTGTCGGTTTCCTCAGGACGAGCCCTCGGCCATCCGCGCCCGGACTTCCTCGCGCAGCCTGGCCTTGTGCACCTTGCCTCCGGACGAGCGCGGCAGCTCGTCCACGATCTCGAGGCGCTCGGGCCAGGTCTCCGGGGACACGCCGCGGACGCGCAGGTCCTCGATCAGCGCGTCCAGCGTGAGCGTGCATCCGGGACGGAGCACCGCGTAGACGCAGACGCGCTCGCCGAAGGTCGGGTCGGGCATCGCGACCGCGGCGGCGATGGCCACGTTCGGGTGTCCCGTCACCGCCTCCTCCACCGCGGGGCCGCTCACGTTCTTCCCGCCCCGAATGATGAAGTCGCCCGTGCGTCCCACAACGCGGAGGACGCCGTCCGCGTCGAGGGTGGCCAGGTCGCCGGTCAGCATCCAGCCGTCGGGCCGGATCAGCTCCGCGTTGGCCGCGTCGTCGTCGAGATAGCCGCGCGAGAGGAGCGGGCCCCGGCAGCCGGGCTGGCCCCGCCCCGTGGCGGTGACGTCGGCGCCGCTGTCGTCGAAGAGGCGGACCTGCATCTGGGGGATGACGTGGCCGGCGCTGCGCAGGCGCACCTCCCGGGAGTCGCGTGTGCGGGTGCGCGAGAGGGCCCCCGTCTCGTTCGAGCCGTAGAACTGCAGGACGCAGGCGCCGGTGCGCTCCTCGAACTCGGCGGCCCGTTCGTACGGAACGCGCTCGCCACCGGTGAAGAGGACACGCAGGGACGAGAGATCGGCCGCCTGCAGGGCGGGGGAGTCCAGCATCATGATGAACTGGGTGGACACGGCGGCGAGCACGCTCACCCGGTGGCGCTCGATGGCCGCGATCGTCCGCTCCGCCTCGAAGCTCGGGGCCAGCACGGTCGGGGCGCCGAGCCGCGTCGGCGTGACGTGGGCCGTCCAGATTCCGAAGCCGAACGGAGCCGGGATCGCGGAGAGGAACCGGTCGTCGCACGAGAGCTCGCCCGCCTCGACCGCCAATTCGTGGAAGTGGTTCCAGCGCGCCTGGTCGTGGACGACGCACTTGGCAAGCCCGGTGGTCCCCGAGGTGGAGTTGACCAGGAACACGTCGTCCGGCGCCAGGCGCCGCCGGCCCAGCTCGTCGCGCTCCGCCGCGGAGGGCTCCACGAGAGGCGCGGGAGTCCCGTCGACCACGAGCCCCTCGGCGGGCTCCAGCTCGCCGGGCACCGAGAGCCGGTGGCGGAGTCCGGAGCTGCGCAGCGGCGCCAGCAGGGCGTCGAAGTCGATCCCCCGATGAGTGGGAGGTGCGAGCAGCGCCGCGGCGCGCGTCTTGCCGAGCAGGTGCAGGATCTCCTGCTCGGCGGCCCGCGGCCCGATTCCGACCGCCACCAGCCCGGCCTTCTCGCAGGCCAGGAAGGCCGTGTGGACGCCGGGCCCGTCCGGCATGAGGACGGCGACGCGTTCGTCGGCCTGCAGGCCGAGAGCGACGAGGCGCGCCGCCAGGGCGTCCGAGCGGGCGGCGTACTGCGCCCAGCTGCAGACCCGCGCGCCACTGAGGAAGGCGGGCGCGTCGGGCTGCTCGGCGGCACGCGCATCGACGACGTCCGCGAGCGATTCCACGTCAGCCCTTCAGGAGCTCCGGGTTGCGCGCCGCCACCATGCGGCGGATGCCGTCCTTCCAGCGCACCCGCGTCTCGCCCAGCAGCTCGTGCATGCGCGCGCGGTCGAGCTCCAGCGCGCCGATCGTCTCGGAGGTGGGTGCGAGCTTCGCCGGGAGCCCGGTCAGCTCGCCGAGCCAGGCCGTCCACTCCTCGATGCTGGCTGCGTCGCCGGCCCAGTTGACGGTGGTCGCCGGGACGGAGGCGGCCGCGACCAGGTCCGGGATCTGCGCGATGTAGTCGTCCTCGTGGAGCAGGTTGAAGGTGCTGGGCGCCTCGCTGTGGACCGGGATCGGCACGCCGCCCTTCATCATCATCAGGTGATACCAGGGCCAGCCGCCGTTGTCGCCGTAGGGAACCGACAGTCGCGCGATGACCGAGGGCAGGCTCCACTGGCGCGCTCCGAGGCGCACCACCGCCTCGGCCGCGATCTTGGTGATGCTGTAGGTGGGGAACATGAAGCGGTGATTGTCGCCCAGGGGTGCGCCCTCGCTGCGCGGCTCGTGGCCGCCCCCCTCGTAGACCGCCGCCGACGAGCAGTGCACGAAGGCCCGGGCTCCGCGACAGTGCGACATGAGCAGACCGACGCCCTCCGCGTTGGCCGCCAGGTCGTAGTCGAAGTCGCCGCTCTTCACGACCGCGAAGTTCAGCACGAGGTCGACGTCCTCGGGGACCTCCGCGAGCTCGCCCGACGCCAGATCGCAGCGGATCGCCTTCGCGCCGAGCGCCTCGACCCGCGCCGCGTCGCCGTCCTTGGAGAAGCGTGCGAGCCCCAGGACCTGGTTGTCCGCGGCCAGGGCGCGCACGATCGGGAACGCCACCTGGGATGTCGGTCCCGTGATCAGGATCTTCTCACCGGTCGGGTTCCGCATGGCGGACGAGTCTAGCAATGGCTCAGCGCCGACGTCGCTCGCGCCGCTCCGGGCGGCCGCGTCGAGGGGCGTCGCGTCAGCGGGAGGCCTTGAACAGGGCCGTGTCGTTGCGAGCCGCTCCGTCGTAGACATCCTCGAAGCAGGAGCCGTTGCCCATCATCAGCTGCGCCCGCACCGGCAGGGCGAGCTCACGAGCAAGGGGGTCGTCGAGGCCGGCTCCTTTTCCCTTGACCAGGACCTTCACCGGTTTCGGCGAGCCGGCCTTGCCCGCCTTCAGCTTGACCAACTTGATGCCGTCGTGAGCGGCTGAGGGGTCGCGATACTTGAAGCCAGTCCCCGAGCTCGACCAGTCCGGGCCGGGCGTCAGCAGGGCATCCAAGGCGAGCGCCTCCGAGCCGTCCGACGCACTGGAGTCGTAGACGCAGAACGCCGCGGTGTCCGTGCTCGGCGGGTCGCCGAAGGCCGACCGCTCGGCGGGCGCGCCCTTCAGGAAGCTCCACGTGAGGTTGTCGCGGCTGCCCTCCTTGTCCTTCACGATGAGCTTGCTCTTCCGCGGTGCCTCGCAGCCCGTGGCGGGAGTCGACCCGCATGTGCGGGGTGGTACCGCATCATCCAACAGGAACTCGCGCGTGTACGTCTCCCCCTCGAACTCGATCTCGTATCGCCAATTCCCGGTCGGGCCGGGGAGGACGTACATCCAGTACCAGAAGGAGGCCGGGTAGTGGGAAGCACTGCTGGCGTGCAGCCAGCTGCTGTAGGTGGAGCCGTCGGGCCGGTAGAGCGTGTGCCGTGCGGTCTGGCTCGAGAGCTGATCCCGATAGTAGGAGACCAGGTAGATCGGATCGTCGGGATTGAAGGAGTCGGCTTCGTTCGGGCTCTCGGGATCGGGGCAGGGGTTGAAGGAGGGCGGGGCGAATCCCGTCGCCAGGTGGTTGATCGCTGAATCGTAGTAGGGCAGTTGCTCCAGCCACCAGGAGGCGCCGTTCAGGGAGTTGCACGGACCCGAGTAGGGATCGATCAGGTTCGATGCTGCGTCGTAGATCTCCAGATGCAGATGCGGACCGAGGGAGCTCCCGGAGCTGCCGATGATGCCCAGGTACTCGCCTCGGGCCACGCTCTCCCCCACGCTCTTGGTCGTCAGGGAGCCGCGCTTCAGATGCCCGTACCAGGCCTGAGAGCCGTCGGCATGCTGGACGTAGACCGCGTTCCACAGGCCGCCGCCGAACCGACAGCTGCGGTCGAAAGCCCCGTCGAATCTCGCCGTGATGATGCCGGGAGCGGCGGCGACGACGGCGATCTGGTCGCCGCGCATCTTCTTCCAGCCGAACGGCCAGGGGACGAAATCGACACCGCTGTGGTTGTAGCCCGATCGGAGATCGTACGTCCGAGTGCCGCAGTCGTAGTCGAGAAGCTGGTCTGGATGGGCTGGATCGTGGTCGACGAAGAACGAGGTGGCGTGATAGCCGTAGTCGGTGAAGCCCGGCATCGGGGCCAGCGGCCAGCCAAAGACAACGGGGATCGTCAAGCGGGGCAGTGCGCCGCGGCGCGCGAGGTCTGCGACGTTGGCATCGATCTGGCGTCGGATCGCCTTGCGCTCGGCGGGCGTGATCTCGTCCAGGATCCCCATCTCCGCCTCGCCGCCGCCGGAGCCACTCGGGGCGACGCCGTCCAGCAGGCGCATCTGCGCCTGCGCCGGAAGCGCCGTCGCCGACCCGACCGCGAGGAGCATCGCCAGCGCGATTCCGCTTCGTCTCGAAACCGCCCGCTCGGGATGTCCGCCTCGGAACGCCCGTTGGGTCACTCGCATGTCGCCCCTCCGGTCCCTCCGAGCCAGCCCCATTGGAACATGCGAACGCCCCGATTCCAAGCCGATCGCAGGAGGCGGGGGAGCCCCTGTCCTTCCGATTCCGAAGAGCACGGACCCGCGTCGGCTCAGTCCCGCTTCACGTTCCTGGCCGCCGCCAGGAACGCGGGCTTCTCGCCTCCGCCGTGCATCAGCACGTTGGCGCCGCTGACGTAGCTCGCGAGGGACGAGGCGAGGAAGAGGCAGACGTCGCCGACGTCCTCGGGGAGGCCCATGCGGCCCAGCGGGACCGTCGCGGCGACGGCCGCCAGGCCCTCCGCGTCGCCGTAGTGGAGGTGCGACTGCTCGGTCTGGATCATGCCGGCGGTGACCGCGTTCACCCGCACCTTCGGCGCCCACTCCACGGCGAGGGTCTGGGTCAGGGAGAGGAGCCCCGCCTTGGCGGCGCCGTAGGCGGCGGTGCCCGGCGACGGCCGGATGCCCGACACGCTGGCGATGTTGATGATGCTGCCGCCCTCGGCCTGCTCCTGCATCGCGGCGTTCGCACGCTGCGCCAGGTTGAGGGGCGCAATCAGGTTGAGGCGCAGGATCGACTCCGAGAAGCGCGGCGAGGCGGTGGCGGCGTCGGCGTAGGGCGCCCCGCCCGCGTTGTTCACCAGCACGTCGAGCCGGCCGAAGCGCTCGCCGGTGAAGGCCACCAGCGCGTCCACCTGCTCCAGGTCGCGCACGTCCGCCGGGTGGAAGACGGCATTGCGGCCCCCGGCCCGGGGAGGCGATTCCGGTTCGTTGCGCCCGCAGATCACCACGTCGGCGCCCGCCGCCAGGAACTTCTCGGCGATCCCACGGCCCACGCCGCGGGCGCCGCCGCTCACCAGGACTACCCTGCCGGCGAAGTCGAGGGGAGCGCTCACAGGTCCAGGTGCCTCGCGATGCGCTCGCGATGGAAGGCGGGCGTGCCGAGAAGCGCCTCGCCGGCCCGCGCGCGCTTGAAGTAGAGGTGCACGTCGTACTCCCAGGTGAAGCCCACGCCGCCCAGGATCTGGATGGCCTCGGCTGCGCAGCGGTAGAAGGTCTCGGATGCCGTGGCCTTGGCCAGGGAGGCCACCTCGGGGAGGTCGGGCGAGCCCTGGGCGGCGGCGCAGCCGGCCCAGTAGGCGGCCGAGCGGGCGGCCTCGATCGCCACCATCATGTCGGCGCACTTGTGCTTGATCGACTGGAACGATCCGATCGCGCGCCCGAACTGCTGGCGCTCCTTCGCGTACTCCACGGAGATCTCGAGGCAGCGCTGTGCGCCTCCCACCTGCTCTGCGGCGAGCGCCACGCGGGCCAGGTCCAGCGCCTCGTCGAGGGCGCGGCCGGCGTCCGCATCCTCTCCGAGCCGCGATCCCGCGGGCACCCGCACGTCGCGGAGATCGAGTCGCGCCTGGCGGCGCGTGCGGTCCATCGTGGGCAACGCGACGCGCTCGAGGCCGGCCGCGTCGCCCGGGGCCACGAAGAGCCCGGTCACGCCCTCGGCCTCGGCGGCCACCACGACCAGGTCGGCGCTGGCCCCGTCGGGCACGTGGGTTGCGCTGCCGGAGAGGATCCACCCGTCTCCTTCGCGCCGGGCCGCGACGCTTCGCGGATCGGCGGACAGCGTCGCCCGGGTCAGGCCTTCGGCGATCCCCGGCAGGAGTGCCCGCTTCTGGTCGTCGCTTCCGGCGCACAGGATCGCGTTGGCGCCCAGACACACGGTCGAGAAGAAGGGAGCGCAGACGAGCGCCTCACCCATCACCTCCATCAGTGCCACGAGCTCCACGTAGCCCATGCCGATCCCGCCGAACTCCTCGGGCACGTGGACGGCGGTCCAGCCCAGCTCGGCGCCGATCTGCTTCCAGGTCGCCTCGTCCCAGCCCGTCGGGCTCTCCATGGCCTCGCGCACCTGCTCGGAGCCGGAGCGGTCGGCGAGGAAGCTCCGCGCGGTCTCGCGCAGCTCGCGCTGCTCTTCGGTGAAGGCGAAGTTCACGGCGGCGACCTCAGGTGCCGTAGACCTTCTGGGCGGGAGTCGCCTTCTTCAGGAGCTCGTGGACGGCGTTGCCCACCTCGTCGGGCTCCCAGCGCGCGCCCTTGTCGATCTCCGGGCCGCTGCGCCAGCCGTCGGCCACGCTGATCGAGCCGCCCGCCACCTCGAAGACCTGGCCCGTCACGTCCCGGGACTCGGCGCTGCCGAGCCAGACCACGAGCGGCGAGACGTTGGCGGGATCCATGGCGTCGAAGCCCTCGTCGGGCTTCGCCATCATCTCCGCGAAGACGTCCTCGGTCATGCGCGTGCGGGCGGAGGGGGCGATGGCGTTGGCCGTGACCCCGTAGCGGCCCAGCTCGGCGGCCTGGATCAGGGTGAGCGTGGCGATCCCCGCCTTGGCCGCCGAGTAGGCGCTCTGGCCGATGGAGCCCTGCAGGCCCGCTCCGGAGCTCGTGTTGATGATGCGGGCGTCCACCGGCTTGCCCGCCTTGGACTGGTTGCGCCAGTACAGGCAGGCCTGGTTGGTCACGGCGAAGTGGCCCTTGAGGTGGACGCGGATGACGGCGTCCCACTCCTCTTCGGAGCACGAGACGAACATCCGGTCGCGCACGAAGCCGGCGTTGTTCACCACCACGTCGAGGGCCCCGAAGGCATCGAGAGCGGTCTTCACCAGCTCGCCGGCCTGGCCGAAGTCCGCGACGTCGGCTCCGTTGGCGACGGCTTCGCCACCCAGGTCCTTGATCTCCTGCACCACCTGCTCGCCGGGGCTCTCGCCGCCTTCCTCGCCCGCCAGCGAGACGCCGAGGTCGTTCACCACGACCTTCGCGCCCTGGCGCGCGAACTCGAGGGCGTGCTCGCGGCCGATGCCGCGGCCGGCGCCGGTGATGATGACGACTCTGTTCTCGCACACGCTCATGCTATTGACTCCGCTCGCCTTCGGCTCTCGTGTTGGCTCCTGGGTGGAGCTCGGCTTTCATGCTGTTGACTTCGCTCGCCTTCGGCTCGCTGCGCGCCCTTCATCCTCGATTGGAGAGCGCCTTCGTCTTCTTGCGGGCTTGCGGCCCGAGCTGGTTGGCCTTCGGCCCCTTGGTTCGGTTGTCTCGGGGAGAGGGCCTTCGAGGGGACTGTGAGGGTTCCTGCTACAGCCTTTCGATGATCGTTACGTTGGCCTGGCCGCCGCCTTCGCACATGGTCTGGAGGCCGTAGCGGCCGCCCGTGCGTTCCAGCTCGTTCAGCAGGGTGGCCATGAGGCGGGTGCCGGTCGCGCCGATGGGGTGGCCCAGGGCGATGGCGCCGCCGTTCACGTTGACCTTCGAGAGGTCCCAGCCGGTCTCCTTCTGCCAGGCCAGCACGACCGGGGCGAAGGCCTCGTTGATCTCCACCAAGTCGATCTCGTCCTTCGACATCCCGGTCCTGTCGAGCGCCCACTTCGTGGCCGGGATGGGCGCGGTCAGCATGTAGATGGGATCGTCGGCGCGCACGCTGATGTGGTGCACCCGTGCCCGAGGCCGGAGGTCGTGGTCCTTCACCGCCTGCTCCGAGGCCACCAGCATGGCGGTGGCGCCGTCCGAGATCTGGCTCGCCAGGGCCGCCGTCAGGCGGCCTCCTTCGAGGAGGGTCGGCAGACTCGCGAGCTTCTCGGGCGTGCTGCCGCGACGCGGCCCCTCGTCCGTGGCGACGTCTCCGTAGGGGAGGACCTCGTTCTCGAAGCGCCCTTCGTCGATGGCGCGCAGGGCGCGTTCGTGGCTCTCCAGGGCGTAGCGCTCCATCTCCTCGCGGGAGATGTCCCACTTCTCGGCGATCATCTCGGCGCCGCGGAACTGGGAGACCTCCTGGGTGCCGTAGCGCTCCACCCAGCCCTTGCTGCCGTGGAACGGGTTCTCGATTCCGAGCGGCTCCGCCGCGGTCATCGCGTACGAGATGGGGATCTGGCTCATGTTCTGGACGCCGCCGGCGATGATCAGGTCGCTGGTGCCGCTCATGACGCCCTGGGCGGCGAAGTGGACCGACTGCTGGGACGAGCCGCACTGGCGGTCGATGGTGACCCCCGGCACGTGGTCCGGGAGGCCCGCCGCCAGCCAGCACGTGCGCGCGATGTCACCCGCCTGGGTGCCGACCGTGTCACAGCAGCCGAAGATCACGTCCTCGACCGCGCCGGGGTCGATCCCGGTGCGGTCGACGAGCCCCTTGATCACGTGCGCCCCGAGATCGGCCGAGTGCTCGGCGGCGAGTCCCCCGCCTCGCTTCCCCACCGGAGTCCGCACCGCGTCGATGATGTACGCCTCAGCCATGTCGATTCCCTCGCTCCCTACTTCACGCAGATGACCGACGAGCCGTGGCCGAAGAGGCCCTGGTTCGCCGTGATGCCCACGCGCGCGCCTTCCACCTGGCGCTCGCCGGCCTGGCCGCGCAGCTGCCAGACCAGCTCGCACACCTGGGCGATCGCCTGGGCGGGCACCGCCTCGCCGAAGCAGCCCAGCCCCCCGCTCGCGTTCACCGGGATGCGACCGCCGATCGTGGTGTCGCCGTCGCGCAGCAGCCGCTCCGCTTCGCCGGGCTTGCACAGCCCGATGTTCTCGTACCAGTCCAGCTCGAGGGCCGACGAGAGGTCGTAGACCTCCGCGAGGGACAGGTCCTCCGGTCCGATGCCCGCCTGCTCGTAGGCGGCGTGGGCGATCGAGTCCTTGAAGCCGCGGTCCGGGGTCGCGATCCCCGCCGCCGAGTCGGTCGAGAAGCTGGGCATGTCGATGTAGGTGTCGGGGAAGGTCGGTGTCACCGTGGAGATGCCCGCCACCCGCACCGGGTCGCTCGTGTGCCTGCGCGCGAACTCCATGGAGGTCAGCACCACCGCCGCTCCACCATCGCTGGTGGCGCAGATCTCGAGCAGGCGAAGCGGGTCGGCGACCATCGCCGATTCGAGCACCTCCTCCTCGCTGAAGACCTTCTTGTAGCGGGCGTTGGGATTGTGCACCCCGCAGCGGCTGTTCTTGGCCTTCACGTGGGCGAAGTCCTGCTCGGTGGCGCCGTAGAGGTCCATGCGGCGGCGCGCGTAGAGCCCGAAGTAGGTCGGGTTCGTGGCGCCGAGCAGGTGGAAGCGCAGCCAGTCCGGGTCGAGCGTCCGCTCGCCCTTGTTGGGGGCGAGGAATCCCTTGGGCGTGGTGTCGGCGCCCACCACCACCGCCACGTCGCACATCCCGGCGAGGATCCGGGTGCGCGCTGCCTCCATGGCCTGGGCCCCGGTGGCGCAGGCCGCGTAGGTGCTCATCACCGGCACGCCGGTCCAGCCCATCGCCTTGGCGAAGGTGGCGCCCGCCACGTAGCCCGGGTAGCCGTTGCGCATGGTGTCGCCGCCGGCCACGAACTCGACCTGCTTCCAGTCGATGCCCGCGTCGCGCAGGGCCGCCTTGATGGCGTGTACACCGTACTCGACGAAGTTGCGCCCCCACTTGCCCCAGGGGTGCATCCCGACTCCGAGAATCGCCACTTCGTTCTGGTTGCTCATCGAATTTCGCTCCGAGTCAGGCCGCGACCGGCTTCCACTTCCACACGATGTACTCGTTCTCGTCGTCCTCGTAGAGGGTCCCGAGCGTGAGCTCCATCTCCTGTCCCACTTCGAGGGACGCGGGGTCGATCCCCGGCGCCAGCTGGCCCATCACGACCATCCGCTCCTCCGTGAGCTCCACGGCCGCGACGGTGTAGGGCTCGAAGGGCTCGGGCGCCACGTACGGCTCCGGCGGCTTGTAGTGGTTGGTCGTGTAGGACCAGAGCCTGCCCGTTCGGGAGAGCTCGACCTCCTCGCGCTCCGCGTCGGCGAAGCCGGGCGCGGCGCTGACCGAGACGTCCTTCGGGAAGAAGTAGGTCCCGCTCTCCTTGTCCCGCAGCCCGATCAGGCGCGGCTCGTTCTCGTCGAGGGTGAACCAGCCTTCGATGGCCGGCACGCGCTTCCTGCTCATGGTCTCCTCCGCTCCTCCCAGGCTAACCCAGCCCTGCGGGCGGGCTGTATCCGAAGCTCTCGGCGGGGCTCTTCCCGTCGATGACGGCGTCGCACAGGCGCGCCCGGTGGAAGACGGAGTCCCCACAGGCGCGCTCCAGGGACCACGCGCGCTTCATCCACACGTGCACGTCCTGCTCGTAGGTGTACCCGATGGCGCCGTGCACCTGCAGCGAGACCTTGGCGGCCGTGCTCGCGGCTTCGCAGGCGGCCAGCTTCGCCATCGACGCATCGGCGGCGCGGGCGGGCGCGGCGTGGGCCACCGAATACGCCGCCCGATAGACGTGGGAGCGGGCGTACTCGAGGGCGACCTTCACCTCGGCCAGCATGTGCTTGACGGCCTGGAAGGTGCCGATCGCCACGCCGAACTGCTCCCGCTGGGACGCGTACTCCGCCGCCATGCGGATCAGCTGGTCCGCCACGCCGAGGGCCTGGGCCGCGCAGCACAGCGCGCCGCGGTCGAGGGCCTCGGCGACCAGGGCGCGGGCGCGCTCGCCCTGCGCCAGCACGCCGGCGTCGGCCCGCGAGAACGAGACCTCGAAGAGCCGCTGCGATCCGTCCCCGGATGCCACGGGGTCGGCCCGGATCGCATCGCGGGGGACCGAGAGGAGCGCGCCGTCGTCGTGGATCAGCAGGAGATCGGCGACGTGCGCGTCCGGCACGAACCCGTTCCCCATCACGCCGACCGTCAGGATCGCGTCGCCCTCGGCCACCCGGGGAAGCCACTCGGCTGCGGGAGCCGCGTCTTCGAGTCCGCGCAGGATGCCGACGCCCTGCACGGTCGGGACGAGGGGCTCGGCGAGGCCGACCCGGCCCACCTCCTCCATCAGGAGCACCAGGTCCACGTCGTCCATCCCGAGGCCGCCGTGGCGCTCGGGTACGAGCAGGCCCGGGATTCCGAGCTCCGCCAGCTTCTTCCAGAAGACGGGATCGCGCCCGGTCTCGGTCTCCCAGCCGGAGCGCACCCACTCCGCCGTGCACTCGGCCTGGAGGAAGTCGCGCACGGTGCTCTGCAGGAGGAGCTGGTCTTCGCTGAAACCGAAGTCCACGTTCACTTCCTCGGCAGGCCGAGAATGCGCTCGGCGATGATGTTCTTCTGGATCTGGTTCGTGCCGGCGTAGATGGGGCCGGACAGCGCGAAGACGTAGCCGTCGAGCCAGGCGCCGGGCATCTCGCCTCGCGGGCCCAGCAGCTCGAGGGCCAGCTCGTGCATGCGCACGTCGAGCTCCGACCAGAAGATCTTGTTGAGCGAGGCCTCGGCGCCGATCTTCCCCCCCGCCAGCAGGCGCGACACCGTCTGGTAGGTGTTGAGGCAGTAGGCCTCGGCGTCCATCCAGCAGCGCGCTACCCGCTCGCGCATGGAGGGCGACACGGGGTCGCCGCGCTCGACCGTCTCGCGGTAGAGCGCCACGAGGCGCGCGGCCGTGTGCTGGAAGCGGGCGGGGCTGCGCAGCATCAGGCCGCGTTCGAAGCCCGCCGTGGCCATGGCCACGCTCCAACCCTGGCCCTCGGGACCGAGCAGGTTCTCGACGGGCACCCGGGCGTCGTCGAAGAAGACCTCGGCGAACGCGGCCTTCCCGTTGATCTTCTGGATGGGTCGCACCGTGATCCCCTCGCCCTGGAGCGGTAGGAGCACGAAGGAGAGGCCGTGGTGTCGCTTCGACTCGGGGTCGGTGCGGAAGAGGCCGAAGAGCCAGTGGGCGTAGGCGCCGCGCGAGGCCCACGTCTTCTGCCCGTTGACGACGAAGTGATCGCCGTCGCGGATGGCCGTGGCCTGGATGTTGGCCATGTCGCTGCCCGCGTTGGGCTCGGACCAGCCCTGGGCCCAGACCTCCTCGCTCGACGCCATCTTCGGCAGGAAGCGCGCCTTCTGCTCCGGCGTGCCGTACTCCATGATGGTGGGGCCGAGGAGGAAGATGCCGTTCTGGTTCACGCGCCCGGGGGCGCCCGAGCGGTAGTACTCCTCCTCGAAGACCAGCCACGAGAGGAGGTCCGCGCCGCGCCCGCCGTACTCGACGGGCCAGGGCACCATGGCCCAGCCGCCCGCGTGGAGCTTCTTCTCCCACTCCCGGTGCTGCTCGAAGCCGTCCGGCAGATCGAAGGTCTCCAGCGGCTCCGCCGGGACGTTCGTTTCGAGCCAGGCGCGGGCCTCCTTGCGGAAGGCCTCCTGCTCGGGGGTGAAGGCGAGGTCCATCTACTTCTTCCCCTCGAACTTCGCGTCGCGCTTCTCCACGAAGGCGTCGCGCGCCTCCTGGGAGTCGGGCGACGTGTAGAGCTCCAGGGTGAAGCCCTGCTCGAAGCGGTAGCTCGTCTTCACGTCGAGGGTCTCGATGCCGTTGAGGGACCACTTGGCGAGGCGCAGCGCCTTGCCGCTCTTGGAGGCGATGTTGTGCGCCAGGGCGAGAGCCTCGTCGCGCAGCTTCTCCCGGGGCACGACCGAGTCGAGTGCCCCCAGCCGGTAGGCCTCGTCGGCGGTGATGGACTCGCCCGTGTAGAGCATGCGCCGCGTCTTCGGCATGCCGAAGAGGCGGTAGAGGTGGGTGGCGGCGCCGAGGGCGCCGCGGTCGATCTCGGGCAGGCCGAAGGTGGCGTCCTCGGACGCGATCACGATGTCCGAGGAGCCCGAGATCCCGATTCCGCCTCCCAGGCAGTAGCCGTGCACCGCCGAGATCACCGGGATCGGGCAGTCGTAGATGGCGGCGAAGGTGTCGTAGCAGCCGCGGTTCACCTCGGTGATCAGGCTGCCGTCCTCGGCCAGCTCCTTCACGTCCACGCCGGCCTGGAAGCCGCGACCGTCGGCGCGGATCACGATGCAGTTCAGGTCCTCGCGTCGGCCCAGCTCGGTGATGCGCGCCGCGAACTCGTGCCAGGCGTCCCGGCCCAGCGCGTTCACCGGCGGATTGTCGATCACGAGCTCGGCGACCGCGCCGTCTTCCTCGATCCTGAACGCCATGGTCTAGCTCCCCAGGTCCTTGAGGATGGCCTCGGCCTCGCTCACGATGCGGGCGACGAGCTCCTCGCAGCTCGGACGATCGTCGATCACGCCGGCGACCGTACCGCTCGGCAGGTATCCGCCGACGGGATCCCCGTCCTGCATGGCGCGCTTCGCGAGCATCGGCGCGTTGGCGGCCATCAGCATCTGTGCTCGGCTCATGCGCTCGTGCCGGCGCATGGCCAGGCCCGAGCGCAGCAGGTCGGGGATCGATGCGCCGGTGGTCTTGCGCAGGGCCAGGGCGCTGCGCAAGGCCAGCCAGAGGCGCGCCACGCCGCCCTTGCTCTCGAGCTCGCGGAGGAGCTCGTTCACGATCATGCGCTGGGGCATGCCGTCGAGCGCCGTGCTCACCACCACGTCGTCCACGCCGGCCTGCAGGTAGCGCTGGGCGGTGGCGTCGGGGACGGGGCTCTCCCGGGTCAGCACGAAGCGGGTGCCCATGGCGACGCCCTTGGCGCCGAAGGCCAGCGCCGCCACCAACCCGCGTCCGTCGCGGAAGCCTCCCGCCGCGACGATGGGGACGCGCACCGCGTCGGCGCACTGGGAGACGAGGAGGGTGCTCGGCACGCTGCCGGTGTGCCCCCCGCCTTCGCCGCCCTGCACCACGATGGCGTCCGCTCCGAGCTTCTCGGCCTTCACGGCGTGCTTCACGGCGCCGCAGGTGGGCATGCACACGACGCCGGCGTCCTTGAGCCGGGTGATCAGCTCCGCGCTCGGCGCGCGGTTGTAGCCGGCGGCCTGGACCCGGTGCGCGATGATCGACTCGGTGATGACGTCCGCCCCGGGCGCGTCCATCAGGAAGTTCACGCCGAAGGGGCGGTCGGTGAGCTGCTTGATCTCGGCGATCGCGTCGCCCACGTCTTCGGGTCGCAGCGTCGCCGCCGCCAGAAAGCCGAAGGCCCCCGCGTTGCAGACGGCGGCCACCAGCTCCGGCGTCGCCACCCAGCCCATGCCCGTCTGCACGATCGGGTAGCGCGAGCCGAGCAGGTCGCACAGGGGGGTGTGGAGGGGGGTGGTCACGGACGCCCTCTCAGTTGGGGACTTCGCGGCTGCGGGCTCCGCGGGGGTCGAGCTCGTCGCGGACGATGCGCAGCTCCTCCGCGGTCGGCGTCCGCGTGGTCGGGACGTCGTCCGGGATCACCAGCTCGAATCCCGTCTGCTCCACCACCTCGTCGAGGCCGACGCCGGGATGCAGGGAGGCCAGCCGCATGCGATTGTCGTCGGTGCGGAAGTCGAAGACCCCGAGATTCGAGACCACGTTGCGGATCTCGTGGAAGCGCGCGGCGGAGCCCAGCTCGCGGGCCCGGTCGTATCCGACGCCGGACACCACGTCGACCTCCTCCACGAAGACCTTGGTGCTGTGGTTGGGCACCCAGTAGCTGGTGGTGTGGCTGATGGTGTTGCCCGGCGCGCCGCGCATCCCCAGGAGCTGCGCCTTGGGCTGCTTGTGCGGGCCGATGCAGGCGAAGTTGTGATTGCCGAAGCGGTCGATCTGGGTGGCGGTCATCACCACGTGGCGTCGGCCGTTCCAGAGCAGGTCGAAGACGCGCCGGAAGGGCATCCAGCCCTCGACGACGGGGTCGTCCGCGGGATCGCCGCTCACGGTCTGGACGTCGCCGCGCAGGTAGGCGATGCCGTCGGTCATCATCAGGTCCGGCTCGAAGGTGGCGCGGGCCAGGCGTGCACCGATGGTGGGGATGGCGCCGAAGGCGCTGGCCAGGCGCTCCCCGTCGCCGCGGAAGACCTCGGCCACGGCCACGGCGCAGACGTCGGCGCGCGTCACGTCGCCGCTCATCGCTCGGCGACTCTCTTCTGGTGCTCGGCCACGGCGCAGACGTCGGCACGCGTCACGTCGCTGCTCATCGCTCGGCGACTCTCTTCTGGTACTCGGCCTCGTCGACCGTGTCGACGTACTTCGCCTGGAAGTCGTTCCAGTGCGCCTCTTCCTTGGCGCTGGCGGCGTACTCCTTCTGGAACGCCTCGTCGCGGCCGTAGTCGGGCGGGCACTCGGTGAAGTGGGCGCCGCGCGGCGCCTCGATCACGCCGTCCACCTGGCTCCGGTTGAGGAGCAGGGTCTGCGGCGGACCGCCCTTGACGAGGTCGCTGGTCTCGACGATGCGCTCGCAGGTCACGAAGCGACGCTTCGCCGCACCGCAGAAGAGATCGTCGAAGTAGGGGTCCGGGCCCAGATACTGCCCGTTGCCCTTGGCGTCGGCGCGGTTCATGTGCACGAAGGCCGCGTCGAGCTCGATGGCGGGCATCGCCACCAGCTCCTCCTGGTCGCCGTAGGGCGAGTGCACCGGCTTGATCCACTTCTGGTTGATCTCCAGGACGTCCGAGCCGAGGCCCGCGCGAGTGGGCAGGAACGGCAGGCGCAGGGTGGCCGCGTACAGCCCCCACTGGAGCATCCCCTCGTCCAGCTCCACCGCCTCCACGCCGCCGGTCTGGCGCACGATCCGGAAGTGGGGCTCGAGGGGGATGGAGTCCAGGGACACGAAGCCGTAGACGATGCGCCGGACCTTCCCGGTGCGGCACAGCAGGCCGGCGTCCGGCCCGCCGTAGGTGACCAGGGTGAGGTCCTTCAGGTCCGAGCGCAGGATCTCCCGGACCACGGACATGGGCTTGCGGCGCGATCCCCAGCCCCCGATCCCGATGGTCATGCCGTCCCGGAGCTCCGAGACCGCCTCGCGTTCCGTGGTGCGCTTGTCCAAGGGCCGAATACAATAACGATACGTATCGTTTCTGTAAACCCCCCGGGGGAGGAGGCCTAGATCCAGCGCCTCACGCGAGCCTTGTAATCCGTGTACTCGCTGCCGAACTTCCCCTCGAGGTACGCCTCCTCGTGGCGGATCGCGATCCGCGCGATCACGAAGCACGTGGCCGGCACGAGCAGCAGGACCCAGCCGTTGGCGAGCAGGACGCCGAGGCCGGCCTGCAGCAGGCCCATGCCGAGGTACATGGGGTTGCGGGTGAAGCCGTAGATCCCGGTGGTGATCACCGCGGGCGTGCTGACCCAGGGCTTCGGATCCTGTCCGATCTCCCGGAACAGGCCCATCGCGGCGCTCATCGCGCCGAGGCCGGCCAGCACGAGCAGCACTCCGAGCCCGAAACGAAGCAGTCCGCCCACGGGAAGCGCGAGCGGCCACGCGAGGTGCAGCGCGACGCCGGCCGCCAGTGCGATCAGCGGGACGAAGGGCGGCGGAAAGCGGACGGCGGCCCCGTCCTGCTCGGCCGCGACTTCCTCCGGCCTCGCCTCGTTCGGCTCGCTCATCGATCCGTCCTTTCCGCCGGCTGCGGCGATCGTGTTCTGACTGCCTAGGTCCCGGAATCCCAGCCAGTCCACGTAGTAGTCGATCGCCTTCTCCATCGGCCGGACGCCGAGGACCGGGTGCCACGACTGGAGGTTCCGGCTCGCCATCGCTCTCGTCTCCCGTGTCGCCGTGCCAGTGTAGGATGGACGGCCCTGCTGCCCAGGCCACCGTGCCCGTCGTGGGTTCAGTCGTTGGCCGAGCCCTCGGGCTCCGGCAGCGCGTAGGCGATGACCGCGTCGCCGGGCTCGGACCAGCCGTGGCCGCCGGCGGCGACGGCGACGAACTGGCGTCCGTCCTGCGCGAGGCGGTAGGTGAGCGGAGTGCTGCTGGCGGTGTAGGGGAGGCGGGCCTGCCAGAGCTCTTCCCCGCTGGCGGTGTCGAAGGCGCGGAAGGTCTTCTCGGTGGTGGCGCCGATGAAGAGCACGCCGCCCGCGGTGGCGATGGAGCCGCCCAGGTTGGGCGCGCCGACGTCGCCCTGCAGCTTCCAGATCGGCCAGGGCGCCTGGTCGCGGGTGGTGCCGAGGGGCACCTCCCAGAGGATCTCGCCGTTCACCAGGTCCAGCGCGGTGAGCGTTCCCCAGGGAGGAGGATTGCAGGGCACGCCGAGGGGCGACAGCAGCGGTCCGCGCACCACGGCGTACGGAGTCCCCTTCATCGGGTACATGTCGTTGGGGTAGACGACGGTCTTCTCGGGAAGCGCGTCGTACTCCTCGCGCGGCATCAGCGTCACCACCAGCGGCATGCGCATCTGGTTCACGTAGAGGATGCCGCGCTCCGGATCGACGCTGGCGCTGCCCCAGTTGGGCCCGCCCGCCGACCCGGGCCAGACGATGGTCCCTTCGAGCGAGGGCGGCGTGTACACGCCCTCGGAGCGCAGGCTCGCGATCTGCTCGCGGCACTTGCCGCGGTCCCACGGCGTGATGCCGTAGGCGTCGTCGGGGGTCAGGGTCAGCGGATGCAGCGGCGGGAGGTGCGTGGGGAAGGGCTGGGTCGGAGAGAGCACCTCTCCGGGCACGGCGCCCTCCTGGGGGACGGGACGCTCCTCCACCGGGAAGAGGGGCCTTCCGTTGAGCCGGTTCAGCAGGAAGAAGAGACCCATCTTCGTGGGCTGCACGACGGCCGGCGTGGTGCGGCCGTCGGGATGTCGGAAGTCGAAGAGGGTGGGCTGGGAGGGGACGTCGTAGTCCCAGAGGTCCTTGTGGACGGTCTGGAAGTGCCAGGCGACGCTGCCGGTGCGCGCGTCGAGGGCGACCGTGGCGCTGGAGTAGAAGTCGAGCCCCTGGCGCAGTGCGCCGTAGTAGTCCGGTGAGGCGTTGCCGGTCGGCACGAACACGAGCCCGCGCTCCGGATCGCCCGAGAGGATGGACCACACGTTGGGGGTCCCGGCCGTGAACTCGCCCTCGGGCGTGCGCTCGCGTCCGCTCCAGCCCGGAGGTACCGGGTCCCAGGCCCAGCGCAGGGCCCCCGTGCGTGCGTCGAAGCCGCGCACCACGCCCGCGGGCGCGTCCGTTCGCTCGTTGTCGGCGACCAGCGCCCCGATCACCACCACGTCGAGGATCGCGAGCGGCGGGGAGGTCGGATAGTACTCCCAGGGAGGCGCCTCCCCGACCCCCTCGCGCAGCGCCACGCGTCCGCCCGCGCCGAAGTTGGCGCACGGCTCCCCCGTCGTCGCGTCGAGCGCGATCAGCTCGGAGTCGAGGGTGCCGGTGAAGATCCGGGCGGCGCACGCCTGGCCGGGGCGCGCCTCCGGGTCGCGCCAGAACTCCACGCCACGACACACGCGAGGGTAGGGGCCCTGGAGCGTCGTCGTCCTCTGCTCGGGATCGAAGACCCAGCGCTCCGCGCCGGTCTCCGGGTCCAGCGCCACCACCCGGTTGAACGCCGTGCAGAAGTACATCGTCCCTTCGGCGACGATGGGCGTGGCGTTGAAGGACGTGCGCGTGGTGCCGTCGCTGCCGTCCGAGATGTCGCCGTGGCGGTACTCCCAGGCCACCTCGAGGGCGCCGACGTTGGCGGCGCTGATCTGGTCGAGCTCGGACCAGCGCAGGCCGTGGGCGCTCCCTCCGTAGGTAGGCCACTCGGCGGTGGGCCCGGAGAAGTCCAGCTCGGGGGCGGCTCCTCCCCCGCCGCACGCGGCGAGGGCCAGGGCGAGGGCCGCGGCGCCGGCCCGGAGCGAACGATGCATGGGTGCCTTCCTCGTGGAGAGGAGTGGAACATGTTCTAATCTGGTCGGCTGTCAAGCAGGCCCCGCGCCTCGGAGTCGCCCATGAAGTTCTGGCAGTCCTGTGCCTTCACCGAGCCCGAGCAGCTCGTGGAGGTGGCGAAGATCGCCGAGGAGGTGGGCTTCGAGGGCCTCTTCGTCTCGGACCACCTCTTCTTCCCCGGCAAGCTCGAATCGAAGTACCCCTACTCCGAAGACGGGGCGCCCGGCTTCGACGGGTCCGCGCCGTTCCCCGACCCGTGGACGACGATCGCCGCGATGGCGGCGGTGACCACGCGGCTTCGCTTCAGCACCATGGTGTACATCCTGCCCCTGCGGAACCCGATCGAGGCGGCCAAGCCCATCGGCACCACGGCCGTGCTCTCGGGAGGTCGGGTTGCGGTGGGCGCCGGCGCGGGCTGGATCCGCGAAGAGTTCGACACCCTCGGCGTCGACTTCGCCACTCGCGGGCGGCGCTACGACGAGTGCATCGAGGTGCTGCGCAAGCTCTGGAGCGGAGCGCCGGTCGATCATCGCGGCGAGTTCTTCTCCTTCGAGGGCGTGCAGATGAGCCCCGCGCCGGCGACGCCGGTTCCGATCTGGATGGGAGGCCTCTCCGCCCCGGCACTGGGTCGCGCCGCACGCCTCGGCGACGGCTGGATCGGAACGGGCCAGACTCCCGAGCAGGCAGAGGCGATCCTCGAGCGCCTCGCGGTCCTGCGGAGCGAGGCGGATCGGGACGGCGAGCCCTTCGAGGCGATCGTCCCGCTCGTCACCCCGCCGGACGCCGACGTCTACCGGCGCCTCGAGGAGCGCGGCGCGACGGGCACGGTCAGCTACCCGTTCAGCTACGCACTGGGGCCGACCTCCGGTCTGGATGCGAAGCGAGCCTACCTGGAGGGCTTCGCGGACCAGGTCATCGCGAAGCTGGGGTGACCATGGGGCTCTCTTCGTTCGACCTGGACGGCCGGGTGGCGCTGGTCACCGGTGGCAACAGCGGCATCGGCCTCGGCTTCGCGCGCGGGCTCGCCAGGGCGGGCGCGCGCCTGGTCTTGTGGGGCCGGGACGAGGCGAAGAACGCCGCGGCGCAGGAGGAGATCGAGGCGCTCGGGGTCGAGGCCGCGGCGCTCGCCTGCGACGTGTCGGACGAGGCCCAGGTCGTCTCCTCGATGGCCGCGTCGGTCGAGCGCTTCGGCCGGGTCGACGCGTGCTTCGCCAACGCGGGATTCAGCATCCCGGCCGGGTTCACCAAGACCGGGATCGCCGACTGGAACCGCGTGATCGACACGAACCTGACCGGCACCTTCCTCACCTTCCGGGAGGCGGCGAAGCACATGATCGAGCGCGGCGGCGGCGGGAAGCTCGTCGCCACCTCCTCGATCGTGGAGATCTGCGGGGCGCCGCGGCAGGCCGCCTACGCCGCGACCAAGGCGGCGGTCTCCTCGATGGTGCGCGCGCTGGCGGTGGAGCTGGCGCGCCACGACATCCAGGCCAACGCGATCCTGCCGGGCTGGATCGACACGCCGCCCATGGCCGAGCTGCAGGCCTACAAGCCCCTCATGGACGAGGTCCTGCACCGCACACCGGCGCGTCGCCTGGGTACCCCCGAAGACCTCGAGGGGATCGCGGTCTACCTGGCCTCCGACGCCAGCCGCTTCCACACGGGCGACGTCCTGCGCATCGACGGCGGCTACATGATCTTCTGAGTCGCCCGGGCAGCGATCCGCAGCGCGTCGGCAACTTCGCTCTCAAATATCTGTATTCAAAGACAAATATCCTCGGGTGCCGAGGCTTGGCGGCCACCCCTCTCTACCTCGCAACTCCGCTTTCTCCTCCCCGTGGCGCCACCCGATTCCCGTTCGCGGCCACTCAGGAGACATGAACTGGTTCACCCACTTCACGCGGCCCGCGCGCCGCGGCCTCGCGCCGGGCGGGCGCAACCACGTGAAGCGCTCACTCGAGCGCACCCTGTGCGGGATCGAGCTGCAGCCGTGGATGGAGAACCGCACCGTGGTGATGGACCCGATGACCGGCCTCGGGGCCTACCCGGACTGCAAGCGCTGCGCGCGCATCGCGGCTCGCAGAGGGAGTGCACCCAGCGTGGAGGCCGCCGCCCGCGCCGCCTAGGCGCCCCCGGCTAGTCCAGCTCCTCCTCCAGCCTCTCGACGACCGTGCGCAGTACCTGGAGCCTGCCGAAGCGCTTGTCGTTGCCCGCCACGAGGGTCCAGCGTGCCGAGGGAGTGCTGGTCCGTCTCACCATCTCGTTCACGGCGACCCGGTAGTCGTCCCACCTCTCGCGGTTGCGCCAATCCTCGTCGGTGATCTTGTGGGCCTTGTGGGGAGTGGCGGCACGCTCCTGGAAGCGGCGCAGCTGCTCCTCGGGGCTGATGTGGATCCAGAACTTGAAGAGGATGACGCCCCAGTCGGTCATCGCCTCCTCGAAGCCGTTGATCTCGGCGTAGGCCCGCATCCACTCGTCCGCGGTGGCGAATCCCTCCACCCGCTCGACCAGGACCCGCCCGTACCAGGAGCGATCGTAGATGGCGAAGTGCCCGGCGCGGGGGAGGTGGCGCCAGAAGCGCCACAGGTAGTGATGGGCGCGCTCCTCGTCCGTGGGGGCCGCGGCCTGGAGCACGCGGGTCAGGCGCGCATCGAGTGCCTTGGTCAGCCTGCGGATGGCGCCACCCTTGCCCGCCGCATCCCATCCCTCGAAGACCGCGACCGCGGTGCGCCGCTGGTCCCAGGCCTTCCAGGAGAGGTC
>JANQFA010000141.1 GCA_028278065.1 Myxococcota bacterium | reverse complement strand
GACCGGCCGCAGTGGGTACAGCGGTACCGCTGGATGCGGCGGGGGACGGCCTGGCGGCGATAGAAGCCCGCCCGCTTCCAGGGCCAACCGGCCGGATCGGCGTGGAAACGGCACCCGGGGTTGGGACAGTGAGGAGGTCGGAAGGATCGTGCACGGGGAGCCATGACCCGCCAGAGGGCAATCCCCGTGCCAGGCACAATCGTCGGAACACAATCGAAGGACTACGGCGTGAGCCCGACCCAGCCGGGTCAGCGGCCGTTCAGTGCCCGCGCGAGCGCGCCCATCATGTCGGAGTTGGCGCGTTTGGAAACGCCGGCGCCGGCCACCAGGCTCGACCCGTGAAAGGTGCCCGGGTAGTGGTGGAGCTCGACGGAGACGCCGGCCGCCAGCAGGCGGAGGGCGTACTCGATGCCCTCGTCCCGCAGCGGGTCGAACTCCATGGCGGAGACGAAGGCCGGCGGGAGGCCGCTCAGGTCCGTGGCGATCGACGGAGAGGCGTAGGGCGAGACCTCGTCCGGGGCGTCGCCGAGATAGCAGCGCCAGCTCTGGACGGCGTTGGGCCGGTTCCAGAGCGGTGTGTCCTCGAACGCCTTCATCGACGGCGTCTCCAGGCGGTGGTCGAGCTCGGGCATGCCGAGCATCTGGTAGCAGAGCCGGGGCCCGCCGCGGTCGCGGGCCAGCAGGGCGAGCCCGGCCGACAGCCCGCCGCCGGCGCTCTGTCCCGCCACGGCGATGCGGTCCGGGTCGACGCCGAGGCCGTCCGCTTCCTTCGCGAGCCACTGGAGCGCCGCGTAGCAGTCCTCGAGTCCGGCCGGAAACGGGTTCTCGGGCGCGAGCCGGTAGTCCACCGATACCACGACGGCGCCGGTCGCATCCGCGACCAGGAGGGCGCCCTGGTGCTCGAACTCGACCGAGCCGAAGCAGAAGCCACCGCCGTGGATGTAGAGCACGCCCGGGCGCGTCGCGGCTTCGCCGGCGGGCGTGTAGACGCGCACCGAGAGCTCGGGAGCGTCGGACGGCCCCGGAACGGTCCGGTCTTCGAAGCGTACTCGGTCCTCCCCGATCGGGTTGGAAGGCGGCATGCTGGCCACGAGCTCGGCGATCGCGGAGCGGGCCGCCTCGAGGTCGGACCAGTCGGTTTCGACGGGCAGGAGCGGGATGATCCCCGCGAGCTCGGGGTCGTAGGCGCGTTCGGACATGATCGGCATTCTCCGGCTTCGTTTCGGCGGGCAGGCCCTGCCGCGGCGGGGAGCATAGCCCGGTCGCGAGGTCTACTGGATCGCGTAGCGCTCGGCGGCCTCTGTGATCGTCTTCTCGGTGTCGCGGCTCATGGGGTCTCCCCGGCTTCGTCCCAACCGGCGCTCCGGTCGGCTACGCCGAACCCTCCCGCCGCTTCGATCGTACGGGCGACGTGCTCCGTCGTCTCGGACATGCGCTGCCGCAGCGGCTCCAGATCCGCCACCAGTCGCCCGTCGCGCTTCAGGAAGCGGCCGTCGACCAACACAGTGTCCACCAGGCCCGGATGCGCCTGCAGGACCACGTGATCGGCCGCGTCCCGTCCGGACCAGCCGAGCATGCCCACGTCCTCGGCGTCGAGGAGCACGAGGTCCGCCGCCATCCCCGGTGCGAGGCGGCCGACGCGGTCCGCCATGCCGCAGGCCTCGGCCCCGTGGACGGTTCCCCACGCGAGAGCCTGTCGAGCGGGAACGCTCGTGCCCTCGATGATCTCGGACTCCCGTAGCCGCGGCTCGTTGGCCTGCGCGCGCTCCGCCTGCAGGGCGAGGCGCAGCTGGAAGAAGAGGTCGCCGGAGTTGTTCGAGACGATGTCGGCGCCGATCGCCGGGCGCAAGCCGAGCGATCGCGCGCGCCGCGTCGACGGGAACCCCATCCCCATCTGGAGCTCGGTCTCGGGCGTGAAGACCACCGAGGCGCCGCTCTCTACCACCGCCCGCCACTCGTCGTCGTTCGTGCAGTTCATGTGCACGAGGAGGACGTCCGGTCCCAGCAGGCCGCGTGGCCCCAGCTCCTCGGCGATCTCGAGCGGCGGGCGGCCGAAGGGGGCGCTGTTCACGTGGTGGGTGATGCGCGCGCCGAGCTCCCTCGCGAAGCGGTACTGCTGCTCGACCGCGTCGGCGGTGGAGAGGGGGAGCTCCTCGGGCGCGATGCCGAGCAGGATCCGCCCGCCCGTTCCGGAGAAGCGGGCCCGAGCCAGCTCCCGGAAGAAGGTGGCCTTGCCGGTCGTGTCGCCGAACCGGTTCTCGCTTCCGGGTGGCGTGTTGAAGCCGGCGCACCAGAGCGCCCGGATGCCGGACTCCTCCAGGCCTCGCACGGCCTCCCAGGCGTGGTCGGGGGTGAGGAGGTCGTGGCTGTAGTCCACGACCGTCGTCACGCCGGCGTTCAGCATCTCGAGCGCGCCGGCCAGCTGCGCCGCGTGGATGTCCTCGGGGCGGAAGGCCGGCCCCGCCGCCGTGCGGATGCCCCGCACGTAGTCCATGAGCGACCAGTTCGCCGTCACGCTGCGCAGCGCGGTCTGCCAGACGTGTCGATGGCAGTCGATGAGGCCGGGAATGGCGATCCGGCCGCGCGCATCGATGCGCACGGCGTCCTCGGCCGCGAGACCCCGCCCGATGGCGCGGATCCGGCGGTCCTCGACGAGGATGTCGCCTTCCAGATCGCCGAGGGTCTCGTCCATCGTGACGATGACGGCGTCGGTGATCAGTAGCCGCTGCTCGCCCATGATCTGCTCCCTTCGGCGGAGCCCGATGATAGTGCGAACAGCGCGGGTCCCGCCGGGTCACGGCGCCGACGGGAAGCGCTGTCGCAGGCGGCGGAAGGCTCGAGGGAGGCCCTGGAGCGCTCACTCCTGCGGGCGAGACAGGGTCGGCACGTCGCCGCAGCGGTCGAGGTAGTCGACCAGCATGTTCTTCACCAGGTCGTCCACGCCCGGGATGTCCTTCGGCACGCCGCCGTAGATCGCACCCGACTTGGGCTGCTCGATCGGCGGATCGAGCGCGTACGGAATGGCGGCCGCCAGATCCTCGGCGAACTTCTCCACCACGCCGGGTTGCGTCTGGGGTCGGGTGACGCACATGTGGATGGCGTTCGGGTACTGCTGGCCGTTGAAGCGCCAGCCGCGCCCGTGCATGAAGTCGTTCAGGTGGTAGATGTCGAAGCGGTCCGAGGTGAACGAGAAGCAGAACGTGGGGTCGCCCATCATGCGCAGCTCCTCGTGGGAGCGCACGATCTCCTGCATCGCGAAGGCGGCTTCGAAGATCGCCTGCGCGTAGCGGAGGTAGCCCTCGCGGCCCAGGCTGACCATCGATGCCCAGGTGGCCGCGAGAAGCCCGCCCGAGCGGCTTCCGGCGATCCCCGGCGAGTTGTACTTCCCGCCCGGCCAGTCGGGCGTCATGAAGTAGGCGTGGTTGCGGAACGCCTTGTCGCGGAAGAGCAGCACCGAGGTGCCCTTGAGGCCGAAGCCGAACTTGTGGGTGTCGGCGGAGATGGTGGTGACGCCCGGGAGCCGGAAGTCGAAGACCGGGATGTCGTAGCCGAGCTGCTCGCCCCACGGCAGGATGAAGCCGCCGAGGCAGCCGTCGACGTGCAGGCCGACGTCGCGCTCGACGGCCAGCTCCGAGAGCTCGTCGATGGGGTCGATGGTGCCGTAGGGGTAGTTTCCGGCGGAGCCGACCAGCAGCACCGTGTTCTCGTTCGTGTGGGCGCGCACGAAGTCCATGTCCACGCGGGTCGTGTCCTCGTGCACCGGCGCGTGGATCAGCTTCAGCCCGAACAGGTGGGCGCCCTTGTCGAACGCCGGGTGCGCCGTCCGCGGCAGGATCATCTCCGGCTCGGTGATGCCTTTCTCGGCGCGCGCCTTGTCCCGGTGCATCAGCACCGAGGTCAGGATGCTGTCGGTGCCGCCCGAGGTGACCGAGCCGCGCGGGCTCGCGCCCGGGTGGTGCTCCTGCACGGCATCGGCGTGCATGAGGTCGAGCGCCATGGCCGTGATCTCGCCTTCGAAGCGCGTGGCGCTCGGGCAGATGTCGCGCTGGAGTGCGTTGACGTGGGAGTAGAGGCCGAAGGCCTCGTTCAGGAACTCGTAGTGCGAGGTGTCCCCGCAGTACATCGTCCCCGAGCACTGGCCCGTCTGCCAGAAATCGTCCTCCTCCTTCGCCATGGTGCGGAGCTCGCCGAGGATCTCGTCGCGCGTGCGCCCCTGCTCGGGGAAGCGGTCGATCACGCCGAAGCGCTCGGCGTAGGGGTACATGCCACCGAAGGGTCCGGAGTCCTGGTCTGCCATGTCGGGTTCCTCTCGTTGGGGGTCTCAGAGCGCCAGCCCGGCCAGCGCCTCGGCGTGATCGGCCGGTTTCACGAGGAGGCTGCCTCCGCGCGTAGCGCGGCGAGCGCGGGATCCGAGTTCAGCGTCTCGCAGATCGGGCGGTTCTGCTCGTAGGCCTTCACGAACTGTTCGAAGAGCCGCGCGTAGAGGTCGCTGCGCGCCGGGTCCGGCTCGTAGGCCCGCCGGGTGGGGCAGAAGCCGTCGATCCGGTCGAGGTCGCTGAGGCCCGCCTGCACGAGGGCGACGAAGGCCGCGCCCTTCGCGTTCAGGTAGCGTGGATCGGCCACCTGCAGGACGGGCCGTCCGAAGACGTCGGCCATCACCTGCGACCAGGTGTCGGAGACGGCGCCGCCGCCCGAGAAGCGCAGCTCCTCGAAGGCATGGCCGTGGACCTCCTCCACGGCGGGAAGCAGCCAGCGCATGTTGAAGGCGATGCCCTCCACGATCGCGCGCATCATGCGCGTGCGGGTCGTGTCGAACGAGAAGTTCAGGAAGGCGCCTCTCATGTGGGGATCGGTGACCGGCGCCTGCACGCCGCCGAGCCACGGGAGGAAGAGGAGCCCCCCACTCCCGGGCGGCTCGGCTGCGATCACCTGCTCGAGCTGCGCGTATGCGTCCTCGGTCGAGTGGTCGGCGAAGGCGTCCGTCGAGTGGACGACGTTGAGCACGAAGTGCTCGAGCAGCTTTCCGCCGAGCCCGTTCTCCCCGAGCACCATGTAGCGGTCGGGCAACCCGCTGGGCATCGAGAGGATCGAGCGCTCGAGGTCGCTGCGCATCCCGTCGAGGTGCGCGAGGAGCTGGGTCGTGGTGCCGACGTTGACGCCGCCTCGGCCCGGCAGGAAGGTGCCGGCGCCGACCGCTACGGCCTGGGTGTCGTTGAGGCCGCTGAAGACCTCGGTGGACGGAGAGAGGCCGAGCGTTTCGGCGACGTCGGGGAGCAGCTTGCCGACGCGCTCGCCGGGAGGAACGAGTGGCGGCAGCTTCTCGCGGTCGACGCCCGTCAGCCGCACGAGCTCGTCGTCGTACTGCACGTTCGAGAGGTCGCGGTTGTCGGTGAGGACGAGCGGGAAGGCCGTGCGCGCGTTCGCACACACGTGGCCGGTCAGCCGGGCGTTCACGTAGTCCATGGGCTCGACGAAGGCGTGCGTCCGCTCGTAGACCTCGGGACATGCTTCGCGGATCCAGAGCATGTGGGCGAGCGAGTCGTTGCCGGTCGGAAGCGAAGGCAGGCCGTGGACCTCGAGCCAGCGCAGGAAGGCCTCGGGCCCGCGGTCGTAGATCGCCTGGACGTGGGGCGCGCCGCGCTGGTCCAGCCACGGGATGCAGGGCATCGTCGCGTGGCCCGAGGCGTCGACCGGCACGAGCGAGAAGTAGTGGCTGTCGCAGATGACACCGCGGACGGTATCGGGCGGGACTTCGGCGGCGTGCAGCGCTTCCCGGGCAGCCTCGACCACGGCGCTCCAGATCTCGTCCGGGTCCTGCTCGGCGCCGTTTCCCGGGAGCTGTCGCGTGCGCACGGGCCGCACGGCGCGCGAGACGAGCCGGCCGTCGTCGGCCACCAGGGCGACCTTCGGCCCGCTCGTTCCGAGGTCGATCGCCAGGATGTGGGTCGAGGTGCTCATCTTCAGCTCCGGGACCGCCCGCGCGTCCGCCTGCCGGGGGCGCGCGGAGTCTGCTTGCGCGGCCCGAGCAGGCCGTCGACGGTGACCTCGAGCCGGCGTCGCAGCTCCTCGAGGCTGACGTCGGGCCGCACCAGCCACTCGAGCTCGAAGCCCCGCACCACGCCCGCCAAGCAGCGCGCGGCCTCGATCGGCCGGTCGAAGCCGAGCTCCTCGAGCTCCGGCGCGACGAACGCGGACAGCCCTGCCATCCAGCGCTCCACCTCCTCGGCGATCTCGGGCTGGCGGGCCGCATACACGTACATCTCGAACTCGGCGCGCTGGACGCTCGCACGTTCGCGGTAGTGGTTCGAGAGCTCCACCAGCGCCTCGACCAGCTTCGCCCGCGTGAGAGGCCGCACCCGCTGCTCCACGAAGCGGGCGGTGCGGCGGACTTCGCTCATGTGGTGCCGGAAGGCGGCCGGGATGAGCTCGTCCCGCGATCGGAAGTAGTAGGCGATCGATCCGAGCGGGACGCCGGCCTCGGCGGCAACGCGGCGGTGGGTCACCGAGTCGACACCCCCGGCTCCGATCACCCGGAGGGTGGCGTCGAGGATGACCTCGCGGCGGCTCGGCTTCGGGTCTCGGGCGGCGGCGGCTTCAGGCACCTGGACGCATGTACATCGATTCTGAACGTACGTCCATACTCTTTTACATACATTGATGAATGTATTATCGTATCGTGCCGTGCCCCGACGAACCCAGGCCGAACGAACCGCCGCGACCCGGCGTGCCCTCGTCGACGCCGCCCTCGACCTGCTCGTCGAACGCGGGTGGGCGGGGATCACGTCGGTGGCGGTCTGCGAGCGCGCCGGCCTCACCCGGGGCGCCTTCGTCCACCACTTCGATGGGCTGCCGGACCTCTTCGCGGCCGCGCTCGACGCCCGCTACGGGGAGCTGTCGGCGGCGGCTCAGGCCGGGCCGCGGCCGACCTCGATCGCGGATCTCGTCGCCCGGACCTGGGAGAGCCTCACCGCGACCGACTTCAAGGTGGTGATCGAGGCGTGGCTCGCGGCGGCGAACGACCCGGACCTGGGCGCGGCCATCGGTCCCGTCGTCGAGCGCTTCGCCAAGCTCGTGCAGCCGGAACGGCGGTCGGACCTGCTCGTCGATCGGGACGCTCAGGCCTTCTTCCACACGGTGCAGGAGGCCATGCTCGGGCTGGCTCTGGGCCGCGCCACCAACCACGGGCGGCCGGTCGGCCACGAGCGAAGTGTCCTCGAGCAGCTGGCCCGCCTGGCTCACGAGCACGACGAACGAATCGGACATCCGGGAGACCGTCCATGACCCTCGCACAGACGCCCTCCACGACCCGCACGGGCTACACCGTCTGCACGATCTGCGACATCGGCTGCCAGCTCCGCGCCTTCGGCGTCGACGGCCGGGTCACCGAGATCAAGGCGCACGACTCGCCCGCCGTCGCACGCAACGTCTGCTACAAGGGCACCGCCGCGCCCAGGATCCACAACCACGCCGATCGGCTCCGCGTGCCGCTCAAGCGCGCCGGGGCGCGGGGCGAGGATCGCTGGGAGGAGATCTCCTACGACCAGGCGATGGACGAGATCACCGAGCGGCTCGCCGCCGTCGTCGCCGCGTACGGCCCGGAGGCACTCGCCGTCTCGACCTCGGGCTGGAACACCCAGACCACCCACGGGCTGGATCGTCGCTTCATGAACCTGCTCGGCTCGCCCAACTGGATCTCGGGCGTGTCGCTCTGCGCAGGAAACACGGCGGCGGTGAACCGGCTCACCTGCGGATGGATGCCCTTCCCGGACATCTCCAACGCCAACTGCGTCGTCCTGCTGGGCCACAACCCGCGCAAGCACTCGTGGACGCCGATCTTCAACATGATCGAAGGGGCCCGCAAGCGAGGCGCCGACACGATCGTGGTGGACCCGCGCGTCTCCGAGCAGGCCGAGCGGGCCACGCTGCACCTCCAGATCCGCGCGGGCACCGATGCGGCGCTCCTGCTGGGCTGGGTGAGGGTCATCCTCGACGAAGGGCTCTACGACGCTGACTTCGTGCGCGACTGGTGCCTGGGCTTCGACGAGCTGCGCGCGCGCGCGGACGAGTACCCGCTCGAGCGGGTGGCGGAGATCACGGGCGTCGACGCCGATCTCATCGCCCGGGCCGCCCGCATGTACGCGAGCGCGGACGGCGCCGTCATCCCCTGGACACCGATCACCGACCAGCAGCTCGACTCGACCTCGGCCATCCGGCTCCAGTCCATCCTGCGGGCGATCACCGGGAATCTCGACGTCGTGGGTGGCGAGACGCTCAGCGGGCTCCACCCCGGATGGCGGACCGAGGCCGAGCTGCAGCTCCACGACGAGATCCCTCCGCAGCAGCGCGCCAAGCAGCTCGGCTACGCGACCCATCCCGTCTACACCTATCGCACTGCCGAGATGCTCCAGCCCTACCTCGAGAAGGTCTGGGGCCAGCCCTGGGTCGACCAGGTGATGGGCTGCCACATGGCCAACCCGTCGGAGGTCTTCCGGGCGATGGCCGACGGCGACCCCTATCCGGTCAAGGCCTTCATCACCCTCGGCAACAACACGCTGCTGTCCTACCCGAACCAGCACCAGATCCATCGCGGCCTGCTCGCCCAGGACCTGATCGTCGCCCACGAGATCTTCATGACGCCGACGGCGATGCTGGCGGACTACGTGCTGCCGGGCGACGTCTTCAGCGAGCGCAACCACGTCGCCGACAGCTGGGCGTGGGGCAACCGGCTGACCCTCTCCGAGGCCGTGGCCGATCCGCCCGATCAGGCGAGCTCGACGTTCCGCTTCTGGACCGATCTCGGCCGGCGCATGGGATTCGCAGACCGGTTCCCGTGGGACAGCCTCGAGGAGGTGCTCGACCATCGCCTCGAGCCCTCGGGGCGAACCTTCGCCGAGTTCCGGGAGTCGACGATCATGGACATGCCGCCGCCGAAGTTCCGCAAGTATCGCAAGACCGGGTTTGCGACGCCTTCAGGGAAGGTCGAGCTGGCTTCGTCGATCCTGGCCGACCTGGGCTTCGACCCGCTTCCCTACCACCGCCCGGCCCCGTCGCCGACCGAGGACTACCCCTACCTCGTCTTCTCCGGGGTGCGCGAGGACCCCTTCTTCCAGACGGGCCAGCGCAACATCGGCGTCCTGCGGCGCCGCTCGCCGGCACCGCGCTTCTTCGTCCACCCGGACGACGCGGCGCGCGACGGGCTGGCGGATGGGCAGTGGGCGCGGCTCGAGACCGAGCACGGCCACGTGCACGCCAAGGTGAGCCTCCAGTCCGGCATGCGGCGCGGGCACGTGCGCGTCCCCCACGGCTGGTGGTACCCCGAGACCCGTGGTCGCCTCGACCTGGCGGGCGCGTTCGTCTCCTCCGACGCGGTCCTCACCGTCGACAGCGACGAACTGCTCGACCACGAGCAGGGCATCCCCCACTTCAAGGGCTACCCCGGCCGGCTCGTGCCCTGCGATCCGCCCGCCGGCATGTCGAACACCACCCTGGAGGGTTGAGCCGATGACCACGCGTCGCGAGCGCGATCACTGGCTCCTGGAGCTGAAGTCGGCGCTCCTCGGCCGCCTCGCCGGCCGGGTGATGACGACCCGCACCAGCGGCCTGGACGGGCTCGCCAAGACCCTCGTCGAGAGGCAGTCCGGCGGACCCGTCGCCCACGACCCCGAGCTGGATCACCCGGACGACTGGGACCGTCCGATCGACTGAGTCCAGGCCGGCGCCCTAGCCGGACGCCCGGGTGTCGTCCGTGCCGTGTGCCGGCTCGAACGCGAAGCCCTCGTAGTCCCTGGCGGCCACGTCGGCGATGCGCTGGTAGTAGATCGAGCCCCCCAGGTAGGCGGAGAAGTAGCGGGGCTTGCCCTCGATGTTGGCGCCCGTCCACCAGGACGCGGTGCGGGGGAAGAGCGTCGCGTTCGCGAGCGCGGTGAGCTCGTCGTGCCAGGCCTCTTCGCTGTCGGGGGTCGGCTCGACGGTTCCCAGGCCGTGCTTCTCGAGATGGCGTATGCAGTCGCCGATCCAGCCGAGCTGGCGCTCGGCGCCGAGCGGCATGTTGTAGAAGACGCCGGGTGAGCCGGGACCGTGGATCATGAACAGGTTGGGAAATCCGGCGATCGTCATTCCGAGGTGGTTGTGGAAGCGGTCCTGCCACCGCTCCTCCAGACTCATGCCGCCACGTCCCTTGGGGTTGAGACGCAGCATCGAGCCGCTGATGGCGTCGAAGCCGGTCGCCAGCACCAGCATGTCGATGGGGTGCTCGCCCGTCGTTCGGGTCACCACGCTGGTCGGCGTGAAGCGCTCGATGGGGTCCTCGCGCAGGTCGACCAGCGTCACGTTGTCCCGATTGAATGCCTCGAAGTAGCCGTTGTCCAGGATCGGCCGCTTGGTCATCACGAAGTAGTCGGGCATCAGCTTCTCGGCCGTCTCGGGGTCGCGCACGACCTCGCGGATCTTGGCGCGAATGAAGTCGGCCAGCGACGCGTTCGCCTCCTCGTGGATCGGGATGTCGTTGTAGCCGTCCAGGTAGAAGGTGAAGCCGCCGCGCTGCCAGAGCGCTTCGTATCGCGCACGGCGCTCTTCGGGGCTTTCGTCCAGGGCCGAGCGCGGGTTGTTGTCGAACGGGAAGCCTCCGGGATTCGCGTTCATCTTCGCCAGGAACGACTCCCAGTTCGCTCTCGCGTTCGCCATCTCCTCGGGCGTGATCGGGCGGTTCCCGGCAGGAACGGAGTACTGGGGAGTTCGCTGGAGCACGGTCACGTGGGCCGCCTCCTTGGCGATCTCGGGGATCGACTGGATCCCCGAGGACCCCGTCCCGATCACGGCGACGCGCTTGCCCTCGAAGGAGACCGGCTCGTGCGGCCAGCGTCCGGTGTGGTAGCACTCGCCCGCAAAGTCGTGGATCCCGGGGATGTCGGGCCGGTTGGCCGTCGAGAGCGCGCCCACCGCGCAGATCAGGAACCGGCAGGAGGCGCGCACGCCGGTGTCGGTCTCTACCGTCCAGCGCTGGGTGGCTTCGTCGTAGCGGGCGTCCCGGACCCAGGTCTCGAACTGGATGTCGCGACGGAGGTCGAAGCGATCGGCGACGTGCTCGAGGTAGGCCAGCACTTCGGACCACTCGGACTGGGTCTCCTTCCAGTCCCACTCCTGCATGAGCTCCTTCGAGAAGGTGTAGCAGTAGAAGGGACTGCCCGGGCCGTCGACCCGTGCGCCCGGGTAGCGGTTGTACCACCAGGTGCCGCCGACGTCGGTGGCGCCGTCGTACACCCGCACCGAGAGGCCCATCCCGCGCAGGTGGTACAGGGCGTACATGCCGCTGACCCCCGCGCCGATGACGACGGCGTCGTAGTGTTCGGTCGCCCCGCTCTCGTCCCTGGCCGCCATTCTCTTCTCCGACGCGAATGCCGTCTCACCGGCCTTGCCCCGTGTGACTCTAGCGCGAGGGCGTGCGTTGATCGGCGGGGACGGGGATCCGCGCCTCCGCTCCGACGGACGCGGCCATGCCGCGGGATCCGTCCGGGCTCCTTCCCGACGTGCCGAGCCGGCTGCGGTACGGTCCGAGGCCTGGAGGGTGCCATGTCCCCGGTCCGTAGCGAACGCCGGCCGCCGATCCGTCGCGTACATCTCGACAGCGGCAAGCGCAACGTCCTCACCCTCGAGGCGGTCGAGGCGCTCGCGGAGGCGCTCGCGCCGGACCCGGAGGCGCCGGTCGTGATCCTCTCCGGTCGCCGCGACGGCTTCAGTGCCGGCCTCGACAACGCGACCCTCGCGGGCAGCGCGGCGGAGCGCGAGCGCCTGCTGGGGACCATGGGGAAGCTCCTCGTCTCGACCCTATGCGGACCGACACGCATCGTGGCGGCGTGCGAAGGTCACGCCGTGGCCGCGGGTGCCATGCTGCTTCTCGTCTCCGACGCGCGCCTCGGTGTACCCGGCTCGTACAAGATCGGCTTCACGGAGCCCGGGCTGGGCATGCCCCTCCCCGAGCTTCCGGCCCTGCTGGCGCGGATGCGCCTCGATCGACGCCGGCTCCACGAGCTCGCGGCGCTCGGGCGCATCGTGGGTCCCGAGGAAGCCGCCGCGTGCGGCTTCCTCGACGAGCTCACCGCGCCCGAGTCGCTCGAAGAAGCCGCCCTCGAGCGCGCCCAGGCGCTCGCGGGCCTCAGCGAGACGGCCTACCTGGGATCACTCCGTTCGGTCTGGGGCGAGACGCTCGAGCGGATCGAAGGTCTCGCCCGGGCCCGCTGAGGGCGGCCGCCCGGCCCGAGGACGATCGAGTGCAGGCCGCGCGGCGGCTCGGAGTCGACGCCTCCCGGGCTCACCGGCATCGGACCGAGCGCTTGCTGGTCTTCCTGGACCCCATCACGACGAAGATCTCGGCAGTTCGCTCTCCGGAGGTCAGGAATCCGCTGGCGCCACCGTCGATGGGAATAACGGGCATCGTCCCGTGGACCTTGCCGCCTCTGCACTGGAGGGCGAACGTCATCGTGCCCCCGACGATGCCGGGGCCGGCCGGGATGCTCGCGATCTCGTAGCCGAGGAAATCGTCGGGGTTGGGCCACCAGTCCGCCTCCTTGATGGTCGCACGCACGTTCGTCGCGCCCCCAGTGTTGACGGCCTGGTAGCGCACCCTGTAGTTCTGGGTGCCCCCGTTGGGGATCGACGTCGGGGCCGACGCCCAGCCGATGTCGAACACGAAGGTGTCCGCCAGGCTCTGTCCAGCCGGCGCGAACAGCGCGCCGAGCGCGACCAGGATCCAGAAGTTCATCGCTCGTAGTCGTGCCACGGGAGTTCCTCCTCGTCCTCGATCCTACACCGATCGCCGTCCCCGGAGCGAGGGAAGGCGCTGCGAATCCGGCGCGGATTCCTCGCGGTGTCGGCCCGGGGATGGGCCCTCTCCAGAGCGGTCCGGAGAGGGCCCCGTGGCGATTCAGGCCTGGGCAACGCGGGTGCGGATGCCCTTCTTGCGATCGGCCTCGTCGTACCGGTCGGACCGTGCGTACGTGGTCTTGCCGATGTCGTCGCGGTGCTCGGGGCTGTCGCACATGTAGGCGTGCATCTCCATGGCGAACCCCCCGTCCAGATCGTCGGCGATGCGCTGCTTCCAGGGCCGCCGGATCACCGGCACCGTCATGCGCACCGTCGTCCGCTTGCGCGCGTTGATCCGCTCCGCGATCTCCCAGGCGCGGGCCTCGAGCTTCTCCCGGGGCACC
>JANQFA010000137.1 GCA_028278065.1 Myxococcota bacterium | reverse complement strand
GAGTACCTGGCCGCCCCGCGATCGCCCGGCCTCTTCGAGAGCGCCGTCGCCGGCCCGCCGAGCTGGGTGCCGGTGGTTCACCGGGACGGCAAGGCGCTCGTCCCCGGCCGGCTGCCCCATTCGTTCCGGCACGCACCCGGCCAGCTCGAGACGCTGCACGCGGGATTCGACGAGGTGGCGGCGGGCCCGCAGGCGCCGCCCGCCCTGTCCGGGCGACGGCACGCCCGCTATCGGGTCGACGGGCGCACGCTCGTCGTCGACGAGGAGCTGGAGCTCGACGCCGATCCGGGCGAGCTCGAGGCCGTCTCCCTCCAGATCCCGTCGCGGGCCGACCGGCCCGTCGACGTGCGCTTCGAGAGCGAGCATCCCCATCTCGCCACGCGCATCGACGTCGACGGGCTGGCGGAATGGCGCAGCTTCTGGGGCGAGCTGGCGTGCGTGGACCAGATCGACCTCGAGCCCGCGCGCAGCATTCGCTTCCGCTGGTGCGTGACGCCGCAGCTCCGCGTCGCCAGCACCGCTCACGAGCACCCGTACGACGACGCACTCTACGCGCCGCTGGCCGGCCGCCTGCGCACGCGTCTGGCGACGCCGGGTCTGGTCGAGCGCCCGCGCCGCCTGGCCCGGACCGACGTCCTGCACATGCACTGGCCGGAGTGGTGGCAGGGCGTCGACATCGACCGCAATCGCAGGGCGATCGACGCGCTGCGCGCGGCCGGCGTGAAGATCGTCTGGACGCAGCACAACCTGCGGCCGCACCGGAGCCGAGGCGCCGAAGGCGAAGCGCTCTACGCGCTCTGGGCCGAGGCCGCCGACGCGATCATCCACCACACCGAATGGGGTCGACAGCAGGCCCTTGCCGCGTACGCCTACCGCGGCGACGCGCTGCACCGGACCATCGCGCACGGCAACTGGGCCCACCGCGCCGCACTGCACTCGCTCGTTCCGCGCGAGGAGGTGGAGGGCGAGCTGGGTCTCGCACCGTGCTCTCTGCGCCTGGGCGTGGTGGGCGCACCGCGCGCGGAGAAGGACGTACAGCTCGTCCTCGATGCCTTCCACGCCTGCGGGCGCGACGATCTCCAGCTCCTGGTGGTGAGCCTCGACGGAGAGACGGTTCCCGATGACCCGCGCATCACTGCGTTGCCCGCGCAGTTCGAGCGCGAGCACGTCTACTACCGGCGCCTGAACGTGATCGACGCCATCGTCTACCCGTTCGCCGCGTCCGGGATGCTGATGACCGGCACGGCCCTGGACGCCATCGGCGCCGGCAAGGCGGCCATCATCTCGGACTGGCCTCTCCTGCGCGAGGTGCTCGGCGGGGGAGCGATCGCCTACGGCTCGACTCGCGAGGAGCTGACCGCGTGCCTGGACTCACTGACGCCCGAGGACGTGGCCGCGTCGGCGGACTCCATCGCCGCCCTTCGCGAGGGCACTGCGTGGCCGCAGCTCGCGGAGGCGACCCTCGCCCTCCTGGAAGAGGTGTGCGCACGCTGACTAGGCGCGCGGCCGCGGAACCAGGGCGAGCTGGCGGGACTGTGCCACGAGCCGCCCGCTGTCGTCCCACACCTCGCCGTCCTCCTCGAGGAATCCGCCCACGACGAAGCGGGTCGAGAAGGCGCAGCGCAGCCAGCCGGGTGCCGGCCGCGCGCGCACATGGGCGGTGAGCTCGAGGGTGGGGACCCATGACACGGGGAGGTTGGCGTTGAAGACGGTGGGCGGAAACGCGTCGACACCGAGCAGGAGGGCCAGGGTGTCGACGGGCTCGTCGTCGGGTAGCCGGAACCACCCGCGCACCCGGGGTGCACCGCTCGGCTCCCCGCGATAGAAGCCGGCGTCCTCCGGGTGCAGGCGCAGGTCCACGCGCTCGCCGAAGCCGGAGCCGCTCACCGGCGGGCCGCTGCGCGGAAGGCAGGCGTCCGGCGGGGGAAGCTCGGGCGGCGCGCTCTCCACCAGCTCGGGCCCGCCCTCGTCGTCGAGCTCGCCGAAGGTGCCGAGGGCCTGGAGCAGGGGCGTCCCGCTCGCGTCGCAGAGCCGCGCGGTCGCGGTCGAGAAGCGTCGCCCGGAGCGGGCCAGCTGTGTCTCGATGCGGACGGGCCCGGGCTTTCCGGGCGAGAGGTAGTGGGCGGTCAGGGTGACCGGGTCGGGCCGCTCGAGCGCGAGCGACATGGCGCGCGCCGCGATGGCGAGGAGATAGCCCCCGTTCGCGTTGCCCCCGATGTCCCAGCCGGCCGCGATCCGGGCCTCCCAGGATCCGGGCGCGGCGGGGCGGACGTCGGTGTCGCGGGCGAAGCGCACGGGCGGGGATCATGACACTCGCCGCGGAGGCGTGCCGCCCGGCTCGTGTCGCCGGGACCGGCCCGTTCGGCTAGAAGCGGATTCCCCAGCCCAGACCGAGGGTGCGCTCGGCGGAGAGCCTCGGCCCGCGTCCCCAGGGAAGGGCATAGCCGTAGTGCCCGGGCAGCTTGTGCTCGGCCAGGGAGCCGCTCAGGGCGAAGACGTCGAGGCCGAAGAGCCTGCTCGTCGGCCGCGCCGATTCGCGCGGGGCGGCCGGGATGGTGGGCACCTCGAAGACGATCGCGGCCTCCGTGGCCTCGGTATCGAAGGTGGACCTCGTCGCCTCTTCGGCGCCAGCGGCGCTGGCCGCGCCCAGGGCGAGTCCGGTCAGGATCGGAGTGATGCTGCGCAGGGTCGACTGCATGGCTGTCTCCACCGGGGGGTGGCTTGAACCTGCGCTTCGGCGGATTCCGCTGGGGACTTGAGCCCTTGGGCGGATTTCTGCGCGCGTGTGAGCGCTACCCGTGCCGGGCGTTCGCCCGTGGAGGGGCGAGATCATGCGCGAGATCAAGGGGTTGGCGGCCAGGACGGGCTCGCGCCGGCCCGAGACGAGGCGGCCCCGGTCGCCTGACCGGGGCCGCGGGTGAATCAGCGGACCGGAGGGTGGGCCGCTAGTGGCCCACCCATCAGCGGACCGGAGGGTCGGCCGCTAGCGGCCCACCACGAAGCTCACGCTCGTGGTTCCACTCCCGCCGATGTTCAGGGTCTGGACGGTCTTCGCGCCCTCGATCTGGTACTCCCCGGCCGTCCCGGTGACCTGCTTCCAGGCGTCGAGAAGCTGGCGCGTGCCGGTGGCGCCCACCGGGTGCCCGGCGCCGATCAGGCCGCCGCTCGGATTGATCGGATGCTTGCCGTCGATTTCGAGCCAG
This sequence comes from Myxococcota bacterium, assembly GCA_028278065.1. Lineage (GTDB taxonomy): Bacteria > Myxococcota_A > UBA9160 > UBA9160 > JAFDET01 > JAFDET01. Next base: position 50,113 of record JANQFA010000137.1, on the reverse strand, counting down.
CCCTCTTCGACCGCCTTCCAGCTCTCGCCGGGCGCCGTGATCCCGAAGTGATCGATGGCCATGTACTCCGACGTGGTGAAGCAGTCGTGGGTCTCGATGCCGTCGATCCCGTCGACGCCGGCGATCCCCGCGCGCTTCATCGCCGAGGTGATGGTGCTGCGCACGTGGGGCAGCACGTACTCCGCGGTGGCGCTCTCGGCCACCTTGTCGTCGAAGCGCAGGCGCGCCGTGTTGTGCCCCCAGCCCTTGATGCGCGGGATGTCCGCGAGGCTCCGGCCGCGGGCCTCGGCCCACTTCCGGGCGTAGTCGGCGGAGGCCAGGAAGACGCAGACTGCCCCGTCCGTGACCTGGGAGCAGTCCGCGATGCGGATGCGTCCGCCCACCGCCGGGTTGTCGTCCGTGCGGCAGAGGGCGTGCTCCTTGTTCATGTACCAGGTGCGCGTCTGGGCGTTGGGGTTGAGCTTGGCGTTGTCGTAGTTCAGCCGGCTGATCTCGGCCAGATACTCGTCCTTCAGCCCGTAGCGCCGGTCGTACTCGTCGCCGAGTCGCCCGAAGAGCTTCGGGAACGGGAACTCGATGCCCTCGGCCTCCTGGGCGTACCAGGCGGCGGTACCCAGATAGGCGCCACCCTCGGCGGCCGACACCGTCTTCATCTGCTCGATGCCGACGACGGCCTGGAGGTCGTAGCGGCCGGCCTCGATCTCGGCCGACGCCGCCAGGATCGCGATGCTGCCGGACGCGCAGGCGGCCTCGTGGCGGCCGGTGGGCAGGCCGCTGAAGGCCGGGTGCACCTCCGTGAAGAAGGCGCCCAGGTGACCCTGCATGCAGTAGAGCTCGGCGGCGAAGTTGCCGACGTGGGCGCTCTCGATCTCTTCGGGGGCGATGTCGCACTCGGCGAGCGCGCCCAGCACGCCCTCGCGCATCAGCGCGGAGAAGTGCTTGTTCTCCTTCGTCCAGTTGCGGGCGAAGTCGGTCTGGTAGCCACCGAGCACGTAGACATCGGATCCAGCAGCCATGGTTTCCTCCTGAAGGTGGGTTGCTCGGCCCGGGCTCAGCCCGCGACGAAGAAACGTCCGACGTTGATGTGGGGATGGTCGAAGAAGCGCTGCGGCTCGCCCGTCTTGGCGGCGTCGGCCAGGATGGGGGGCACCGGCACGCCGGCCTTGTCGATCATCTGCACCGCCGCTTCGGCGCCGCCCATGGTGTCCACGAGTACGCTCGGGGGCGCCCAGTTGAAGCCCAGGCCCATGATGCGGTCGATGCCGTCGATGGTCTCCGTGACCTCGCCCACACGGTGGAACGCGTAGCTGATGTAGCCGGCGATCGCGCGGCGGGCGATCGCGGCCTCGTGCCCGTCGGCCTTCAGGAAGACCTGCATGCCCTCCTTGTAGCGGCCCTCGTTGTAGAGGCGCGACACCTCGTCGATGTAGCTGAGATCGGGCAGCACCACCTCGGATACGGGCTGGTACTCGCCCGAGGCCGGGTCCAGCACGTGCTGGCGCTTGTCGTCGTCGCGGTAGAAGAAGCCGCGACCCGTCTTGTTGCCCATCACGCCCCTCTCCATCAGCCGGTCCATGTAGCCCGGCAGCCGGTTGGCGAGGTGGGCCTCGTCTTCGGTGTTCTCGAAGACGTTGTCGACGATGGCGCGGTGGATGTCCCAGCCGACCAGGTCGATGGTGGCCAGCGGCGTCATGGCACGGCCCGTGTAGGGCCCGATCAGCCGGTCGACCAGTACCGGGCCGAGCTGCTCGGCCAGCTGCGCGGCCTGGTTCAGCACCTTGAAGCCCACGCGATTGCCGGCGAAAGCCGGGGTGTCCGCGGTGCGAATCATCTCCCGGCCCAGGCGGATCCGCGAGAAGACCTCCACGAAGTCGACGATCTCCGGGTCGGTGTCCTCCCCGGCGATCAGCTCCGTGCCCACGATCACGTTGGGCGGATTGAAGAAGTGGAGCCCCAGGAAGTGCTGGCGGAAGGAGTCGCTGCGGCCCTCGCAGAGGGCGTTGATCGACAGGCCCGAGGTCACCGTCGCCACGATCGAGTCGTCGCGGCGGAACTTCTCCACCTTGTCGAACATGTCCTTCTTGACCGCGAGGTCTTCGGTCAGGGCCTCGAAGATCAGGTCGGCCCCGACCACCGCCGCCTCGAGGTCGTCGTCGTAGGAGCCGACGCGCGAGCGGGAGGCCACCGTGGGCGAGCGAACCTGCTTGACGGCGGCGCCGAGCCCTTCCTCCGCCTTGATCTTGGTGCGGGCGAGGAAGGTCACCTCGGGCACCGCCTGGGTGAACAGCGCTGCGCTGCCGTAGCCCATGGTGCCGTTGGCGCCCAGGACGACGACCTTCTCGATCTTGCGGCTGGCGAGTAGGCGTCGGACTTCGGACGCGCTCTGGGGGGTGCTCGGCATGTGGCCTCTCTTGCTTGGAACGGGCCCGAATTCGTAGGACTTTGGTGCCTCCTGCACCACATCGGGCCTGTGGTCGCGCGGCTGGCTGGCGCCACCCCGCGTACCCGGGTCGCGCGCCGGCCAATCCCCAGGGGAGTCGGGCGCGAAACAGGCGTTCGGGGGGCGGACCGGGGCCATTGTGCCAGCCCCCCTCTCCCAGGGCAAGTGCCCACGAAACAAGAGGTTTTCGTGACCGTCGGTCAGCTTTGTCGGTACCCGGGCGCTTCCCTAGTCGCAGGCGCCGGCGCCGCTCACGTGCATCTCGAGGTTCCCGAACTCGGCTCCGAACCCGTGGACCAGGACCAGGTAGGGCGTCCCCGCCTCGCTGGCGAAGCTGAACTGCGAGGACAGGTCGCTGGCGGGACCGTTGCAGCCGCCCGCGATGTCGTCGTTGCCTCCGACGCAGGCGAGCGAGTCACAGTCTCCGGTGAAGACGGAGATCTTCGTGTCGTAGTCGGTCTCCGCTCCCTCGCAGGTGTCGAGGGTGATCGTCCCTCCGGTGCCGATGAGCCGGTACCAGACGCCGGCGGCGGTGACGGAGGTTCCGCAGAAGCCCGCGTCCGGGCCGCTCGCCGGCGGCAACGTGTCGCCGAACGCCACCCGCGCGCCGGGTCCGCAGATCGGGACCGCGGACTCGCAGGCGTCGTTCAGCGCATCGATGGCCGGTGTGCACAGCATGGTCGGCTTGGGCTTGCGCATCTCGCGGAAGCCGAACTGATCGTCGACGCTCGGATCGACGCGATCCTGCCTGGGGCACTTCAGCTTGTAGCAGACGCGGGAGCTGCTCTCGGTGCTGAACGACGATCCCGGAGTGATCGGGTCCCGGCCGTCGAAGGCCTCGAGGACGATCTTCGAGGCCCGCGTGCAGAAGAGCTTGGCCTTCCCGACCTTGCATCCCTCGTCGAGGACGAACGTGTTCTGCAGGTCGACGACACCCTTGAGCTTCACCGGGTCCTTGATCTTGAAGCACTGCAGGTGATCGTGCGGCGGCGCGGGAGCGCACAGTCCGATCGCCAGGACACCGAGCAGGGCAGGGCCGAGCCGCGTGACGCGGGAACTCGCGGTGCGGGTCTTCACGGGAGCACCGCCGGTGTGCACAGCATGGAGGTCTTGAGCTTCTCGAGGGTCCGCTCGCCGAACTGGTCCGCCACCAGCGGATTCGGGAGCTTCCGCCTGGGGCACTTGACCTTGTAGCAGACCCGGGTGTCGGCCTCGGGGCCCCCGAGCAGGAGAGGGAAGATGCGCTCCTTCCTGTCGAAGGCCTCGATCAGCGTCTTCTCGGCGCCGATGCAGATCATGCGGGCCTTGGAGATCTTGCAGGCCGGATCCAGGCCGTACTCGCGCGCGTCGAGTGCCACCACGCCCTTCAGCTTGATCGGGTCCTTGATCTTGAAGCACTGGAGGTGATCGGCGGGCTGCGCGCTCGCGAGCGGGCTCCCGAGCAGAACGGCCCAAGCCACGATGAAGGCGATGCGATGCCTCAAGACGACCTCCGATGCGCGCAGCTCCCTTCTACGCCCGCCGGTTCGGAGATGTCAACTCGGCGGGGCGGGCGAGGCGAAGCGAACATGGTTGAAGCCCCAGAGCGCGATGAAGGCGTAGGCGCTCACCAGGTGCCAGAGGGCGTGCAGGGAGAAGAAGGGAAACAGGACCACGTCGTTGCGGGCGGTGGCGAGGAGCATGCCCACCAGGAGGAGGCCGAGGGTGAGGAGGAGCAGCGGGAGGGCGCGTGGCGGGATGAGCTCCCGGCGTGCGACGAAGAGGCCCACGGTGGTCCAGGACATGGCGATCAGCCAGCTCTCGCCCGGGTAGAAACCGCCCCACTCACCCAGCGGGATCAGGTAGGCGCGCTCGGTGGACGGCAGGCGGTCGTAGAAGTGCCAGCCGACGCCGATCAGCATGGCGCCGCTGAGGATCAGCCGCCCGCGCCGCGCGGTCGCCGGCTCGTAGTAGTCGCCCAGCACGGCGAGGGCGATGGCCCAGGCCACCACGATGTTGCTGCCCGTGTCGAGGAAGGCCCAGAACCAGCGGGGACCGAAGACGGGGTTGGTCTCCCCGAAGCCGTGGAGCGTCACCGTGAAGACGCCGGTCACCACGATCGTCCAGTAGGCGAAGCGCCAGCGCGCCGGGTGCGGGTGGATGAGGCGCGCCAGCACCAGGCACGCGATGCCGGAGAAGAGGGTCGCGAACCCGGTGATCGTATTGGCAAGGCCGAAGGCCGGGAGATTCTCCATCGCCGCGCATCCTACCGCGGATCGGCTCGGTCGCGGCCTACCAGGTGTCGATGCAGGGGCGCTTCTTGCCGGTGCGCGGCGGGGGAGCCGGTGCCGCCTTGAGCGCGCGGACGATCCAATGGCGCGAGTCGGCCGGGTCGATCACCTCGTCGATCTCGAAGTGGGACGCCATGTTCACCGCCTTCCCGTGCTCGTACATGCGGGCGACCATCTCCTCGTACATGGCCCGGCGTCGTTCGGGATCCCCCTCGGCCGCCAGCTCCTTCCGGAAGCCGAGCTTCACCGCTCCCTCGAGGCCCATGCCCCCGAACTCGCCGGTGGGCCAGGCCACGGTGAAGAAGGGCGCGTGGAAGCTGCCGCCCGCCATGGCCTGGGCGCCCAGGCCGTAGCCCTTGCGCAGGACGATGGTCATGAAGGGCACCGTCAGGCTGGCGCCCGTCACGAAGAGGCGCGAGGCATGTCGTACCAGCGCGGTCTTCTCGCTCTCCGGACCGACCATGATCCCGGGCGTGTCGCAGAGGAATACGATGGGCAGATCGAAGGCGTCGCAGAGCTGCATGAAGCGGGCGGCCTTGTCGGCGCCTGGGCTGTCGATCGCCCCGGCGAGATGGGTGGGGTTGTTGGCGATGATCCCGACGGGACGGCCCTCGATCCGCGCCAGCGCCGTCACCATCCCGACGCCGAAGCTGCGGCGCAGCTCGAGCAGCGAGCCGGTGTCGGCCAGCGTCTCGATGACGTTGCGCACGTCGTAGATGCGAAGCCGATTCTCCGGGATCGCGCTGCGCAGGAGACGGGGGTCGGCGCAGTCCCACTCGGCGAGGGGACCCTGGAAGTAGGCCAGGTAGCGTCTGGCGACGGCGACGGCCTCCGCCTCGTCGGCGACGGCGACGTCCACCACGCCGTTGGGTACCTGGACGTCCATGGGGCCGACCTCGTCCGGCCTGAAGACGCCCAGGCCGCCTCCCTCGATCATGGCCGGGCCGCCCATCCCGATGTTCGAGTCCTCGGTGGCGATGACGACGTCGCAGCAGCCGAGGAGCGCCGCGTTGCCCGCGAAGCAGCGGCCCGAGTTGATGCCGATCAGCGGAACCAGCCCCGAGAGCCTGCCGAAGTAGTGGAAGGCCATGCAGTCCAGGCCGGCCACGCCGGAACCGTCCGTATCGCCCGGACGGCCGCCCCCGCCTTCGGTGAAGAAGACGATGGGCAGGCGCTGCTGCTCCGCCAGCTCGAAGAGGCGGTCCTTCTTGCGGTGGTTCTGCAGGCCCTGGGTGCCCGCCAGGACCGTGTAGTCGTAGGATAGGATGGCGCAGCGGGCGGCATCCTCTCCGAAGAGTGCGCCGTTCACGCTGCCGATCCCGGCGACCAGGCCGTCGCCGGGCGTGTGGGCGATGAGGTCGTCGAGCGTGCGGCGGCGGCGCTGCGCGGCGATGACGAGGGGGCCGTACTCGACGAATGTCCCGGGATCGCACAGGTCCGCCACGTTCTCGCGAGCGGTGCGCTGGCCGGTCTTGCGGCGGCGCGCCACCGCGTCGGGACGCGAGGCGTCGTCGCCGAACGCGTGGCGCTCGTGCACCTCGGCCAGGTCGGGACGGATGCGATCCAGGTCGATGGCGTCCCCGCTCGCGCGCGCCGAGTCCTCGACCTCCGCGTCCTCGATGAAGACCAGGGGATGTCCCTCGAAGACGGTGTCGCCCGGAGCCACCGCCACGGCGCGCACGTGGCCGCTGCGGTCCGCGCTCACCACGTGCTCCATCTTCATCGCCTCCATGACGAGCAGGGGAGCGCCGACGCCGACGGCGTCGCCCACGGCGACGTCGACGCTCAGCACCGTTCCCTGGATGGGCGCGACGACCGGCTCGCTGCCGGGTGGGCCGGCCGCGGCCGCCGCGACGACCGGCTCGCTGCCGGGTGGGCCGGCCGCGACCGCCGCGACGGGCGTCGCTGCGGCCGGGCTGGCGCTGGAGGAGGGAGCGCCGCTCTTTCCGTGATCGAGGACCGCCAGCGGATCGTCGCTGTCGATCCGGGCGCCGGCGAGGACGGGCGCCTGTACGGCAGCCTCGCTCGCACCCGCCTCTTCGAGGAGCTCTGCGAGGTGTGTCTCCACGAAGGTCGTGCTGGCGCGTCCCGCTGCTACGTCGGAGTGGGCGAGCAGGGCGCGCAGGAGGGGGAGGTTGGTGGCAACGCCCTCGATCCGGAACTCGTCGGCGGCCCGTGCGGCGCGGCGCAGGGCCTGTGCGAAGTCCGCGCCGGGCGAGTGCACGACCAGCTTCGCGAGGAGCGAGTCGAAGCGCGGGTTGCTGGGGAGCCCGACGCGTGCGCAGGCGTCCACGCGCACGCCCGGTCCTCCGGGCGGGGCCCAGCTCGTGAGCGTGCCGCCGGCGGGGCGCACGGAGCCGTCGGCGCCCAGGGTCTCCAGGTTGATCCGCGCCTGGACGGCGAAGCCGCGCGGCCTCGGGCGTTCGTCGATGCCGATCGCAGCGAGGGTCTCGCCTGCCGCGATGCGCAGCTGCGCCTGCACCAGATCGACGCCGGTCACCTCCTCCGTGACCGTGTGCTCCACCTGCAGGCGCGGGTTCGCCTCGAGGAAGGCGAAGCCCGGCTCGCCGCGCGCATCGCCGGCGTCGACCAGGAACTCGAAGGTGCCGAGGTTGAGATACCCGACCTCGCGGGCGAGTCGCAGCGCGGCTTCGCAGAGACGCTCGCGCAGAGCCGGCTCGAGCCCGGGTGCGGGAGCCACCTCGACGATCTTCTGGTGGCGGCGCTGCAGGCTGCACTCGCGCTCGCCCAGCGCGACCCGGGCGCCCGTCGCGTCGGCCGCGATCTGCACCTCGACGTGGCGCACCTGCGGGAGCAGCTCCTCGGCGTAGACCGCGCCGTTTCCGAAGGCCGCCTCGGCCTCGGAGCTGCAGCGCTCCCAGGCATCGGCCAGCATGCCGGGGTCGGTGACCCGGCGCAGACCTCGCCCGCCGCCTCCCGCCACGGCCTTCACCATGATCGCGCCGTCCGGGCCGAGGGACGCCAGCAGCGCGGCGGCCTCGTCCAGGCTGGCGGCGCCCGCGGGCACGGGCACGCCCGCCAGCTCGGCCAGGGTGCGCGCAGCGGCCTTGTCGCCGAGGGCCTCGAGGGTCTCCGGGCTCGGGCCCACGAAGAGGATGCCGGCGGCGGCGCAGCGTCGAGCGAAGGCTGCGCTCTCGCTCAGGAAGCCGTAGCCGGGGTGCAGCGCGTCGCAGCCCGCGCCGCGTGCAGCCGCGACGATCGCGTCCCCATCCAGGTAGGCGGCGGGCCCCATCCCGGGCAGCGCGCACGCGTCGTCGGCGGCCTCGCCGTGGGGGCTCGCCGCGTCGTCTTCCGACATGGCCGCCACACAGGGGATGCCCAGGTCCCCGGCGGCCCGAGCGATGCGGATCGCGATCTCTCCGCGGTTGGCGATGAAGAGCTTCAAGGGTCGGGTCCTCGGGCAGCGGGCACGGATGATGACACAGCGACGAGCTGCCAGCGGACCCGGCGACGCACACTCACGCAAGGCATCGCCTGCTCTCGCGCTACTTCGCCAGCGGGACGAAGTCCGCGCAGTGCTGCGGGGGCTCGTCGGCTCCATCACTCGTGTCGAACAGCCGGACGTGGCGTACGACCTTGTAGCCCAGAACGTTTCCGTGCCAGTAGGGCGAGGCCACCATGGACGCGATGTGGTCGTCGAGGGAGGTCCCGTCCGTGCACAGGCAGAGTGCCTTGCCCGAGTAGACCTTCTCGAGGTCGAGGAGGACGTACTTCTTGGACTTCTTGGCGAACTTCTCCTGGGCAGTCGCTCCGGCAAGCGCCGGCGCGGCCAGCAGCAGGGTCAGGGCAAGCGCTACAGCACGCATCTGGAAGGCTCCTTTCGTCAGGTGGTCGGTGGAGCGTAGCGGCGTTCACGGTGGCTCGGCTGGGCACCGGGCCGGGTGTTAGCCTCCACGGGTGACCTCCCTCGCCCTCATGCCCTGGCTGGAAGCGACACGCGGGACCTCCGCTGCGCGATCCACCTCCAGGCCGGGGACGGGAGCGTGATCGAGCCGGCCGCGATCCGGCGCTTCGAGCTCGATCCGACCGGGCGACGCAGCATCCGTGTCCCGGAGCCCGCAGCCGAGTGAAGGAGATCGGCCTCGTCGCGCTGACGCTCCTGGCGCTGGCCGGCCTGGCTGCGGTGAGCGCGCTCCCCGGTCTCACCCTGGTCGAGGACGGACAGTTCGTGATGCTCTCGGCGGCTGCGGTCGGGATCCCGCTCCAGGCGCTCTACTTCAGCGCCCTCGGGCTGGCCCTCACCTGGTCCGGCGTGCGTCCGGAAGGCTGGTACTGGCGTCCCTTCGCCCATCACCACCTCCTCACCCCGCCTCAGCGCTGGCTCGTGCTCCCGCTCTTCTGGGCCGGCGCCGTCGCCTTCCTGGTGATCCTGCTCGGCATCGCCGTCACGGTGCTCGGCCTCGCCGACATGATCCTCGAGGCCTGACCGCGACTACTTCGACGGCGGGACGAGCCGATGCAGCGCGCGGGGCGAATCGTCTAGCGGCCGCGCACGTGCTCGTGGCTCTCGATCAGGACGACGGGGGAAGCGGCGGAGATGGCTCGACTCCGGGTGGGGCCGGAGTCTGCCAGGGCGGCGCGCTAGGCTCCGGGCCATGTCCGAGCCCCCCGCCGGAGCGCCCGATCCCGACACCCTGACCGCGAAGATCTGGAGCGAGATCCGCCATCGACCCTACGCCTATGCGGTGCTGCTCGGATTCACGATCGCCGGAGGCGTGGTGACCCGCCTCCTCTTTCCCGACGTCTCGCCCTGGGCGGGCGCCGTGGGAGGGCTGGCGCTGGGCTTCTACGCGGCGTTGACCGCGGTCCCCAACAAGTTCCTCGAGTAGTAGGAGACGAGATGGCCACGAGCATCGACTGGTACTACCACCGCAAGGGCTGAACCTCCTGCACCAGAGCGTCCAAGTTCCTGGACGCCAACGGAATCGAAGCCAGGGAGATCGTGCCCGCCAGTCGCAAGCTCGGGAAGTCCGATGCGGCGGCGATCGCGAAGCAGGCGTCGAAGGTCATCGTCTGCAAGGGCAAGAAGGTCAGCGAGTTCGAGGGTGGATCGGCCGGCAAGGACGTCGTGGAGGCCATGCTCGGACCCACGGGCAATCTGCGCGCGCCGACCCTCATCCGCGGCAAGACCGTGCTGGTGGGCTTCAACGAGGACGTGTTCGCCGACAGGCTGGGCTGAGGCGGAACGCGAGGAGTCGCGAACGGATGGACGGGATGCAGGAGCTCTCGGGACGCGTGGCGGTGGTGACCGGTGCGGCCAGCGGGATCGGGCGCGCCCTGGCGCAGCGCTTCGTGGACGAGGGCATGAAGGTGGCGCTGGCCGACGTGGAGACCGGCGCGTTGGAGGAGGCGCGCCGGGAGCTGGCGCAGACGGGCCAGGTGATCGCCGTTCCGACGGACGTGGCACAGGCCGACGCGGTGCAGAGCCTGGCCGAGGCGACACTGGAGGCCTTCGGCAGGGTCCACGTGGTCTGCAACAACGCCGGGGTCTGGGCGGGAGGTCTCTCCTGGGAGGCGCCGCTCTCGGACTACGAGTGGGTGCTCGGCGTCAACACGTGGGGCGTGATCCACGGTGTACGCACCTTCGTCCCGATCCTGCTCGCGCAGGGAGAGCCGGGCTGGGTCGTGAACACCGTCTCGATGGCCGGGGTGACCGCGGCCCCCCTCTCGGCGGCCTACTTCATGAGCAAGCACGCCGCGTTGGCGCTCTCCGAGAGCCTCTACCACGAGCTCGAGACGCGCGAGGAGCCGGTGGGCGTCTCGGTGCTCTGCCCGGAGGTGATCGACACGGCGATCTCGCGCGCCGACCGCAACCGTCCGCCGCACTTGAAGCGGGGTGCCGACGACGAGAACCCGACTCACGAGACGGTCGAGGCGGCGCTGCGCGAGTTCACCTCCCAGGGCCTCGATCCGTCGGCGATGGCCGAGCGCGTCGTCGCGGGGGTCCGCGCCGGACGCTTCTACCTGCTCTCGGAGGAGGGGGGAACCTGGCGGGCGAGCTGCAACACCCGGCTCGAGGACATCCGCCTGGCGCGCAACCCCACCTTCCAGATGACGGGCGCCAACTAGGGCGAGGTCGGGTCGCCGGCCGGATCCAGCCGCACTGCCAGCGAGCGGGTCTGGTCCACGTAGAGGCTCACCCACGCGTCGCGCCAGCCGTAGCGGGTGCGCAGCTGCTCGCGCAGGCGAGCGTGGCGGGCGCGGTCTTCGGGCAGCGGGCGGGCGACGAACTCCCCTTCGCGGCCTTCGGCCCGGAAGACGAGGCGCGGATCGCTCCGTACGTCCACGTACCAGCCGTTCTCCGGAGAGCCGGCCTCCAGCCAGAGGACCCCGTCCTCCTCGATGAACCACACGTGGGTGTCGCGGAGGGTCCCGTCGCTGCGTCGGGTCTCCAGGACGGCGACGTCGCCGGACTCGAGCGCCACGAAGGTGATCGCTGCCAGGAGGACGACCACGGCCAGCACCGCGCTGGTGGCCATCTTCGGCAAGCTGGAAGAGGAGATGGCGGTCTGGACCTACTCGCCGCCGGGCTCCGAGGTCCGGTAGTCCCCGAACCTCTCGTCCCGCTCCTGGAGCGCCTTGGTGAGCCCTCCGGGCAGCTTCTTCATGAATTCGAAGAAGCTCTTCTGGTGCGTACCCAGGGTGCAGAGCTCGGTTCCGGCGCGCAGTCCCGCGCGCAGCCCCATGTGCTCCATCTGCCGGTGCACCGTGCGCTTGTTGAGCTGCACGATGTCCGGCGGCAGCTCGGCGATACGCTGCGCCATCTCCACCACCCGCTCCTCGAGCTCGTCGTCGGGATAGCAGCGCGTGGCCCAGCCCAGCTCCTCCGCCTCGCGACCGGTGATCGCATCGCCGGTCACCATCATCTCCATCGCCCGGCGCATGCCGACGAACCAGGTGTGGAAGTGCATGTCGGGGACCCCGAAGCGCACGGCCGGGTAGCCCATGCGCGTGCTCTCGGCGACGTAGACCAGGTCGCAGCCCGTCGCGAGCTCGCTGCCCCCGGCGAGGCAGTAGCCGTGCACCTGGGCGATGACGGGCATCGCCAGATCCCAGATGCCCATCCACCCTTCGGTGACGTGTCGCGGCCATTGGCCGTCGCCGCCGGCGGTGAACCAGGGGTAGTCGAGCCCCTCGTTGCCTCCGCCCAGGTCGTAGCCCGCCGAGAAGCACTTGCCTGCGCCACGCACGATGGCGACGCGCACCTCGGGATCCGAGTCGGCGGCCTGGAGCGCATGGATCAGCTCGCCGCGCAGCGCATGATTGAGCGCGTTGCGCTTCTCGGGCCGGTTCAGGGTGACGCGTCGCACGTGCGACGCGGGATCGTCGACGACGATGACGGTGTACTCCAAGGGAGCTCCTGGGCTTGGGGGACGGAGCGGGGAGCCTAGCCCACCCGGGAGTCCCCCCGGCTCTGCCGGGGGAGCAGTCACCCCGACCCGGCCGCCTTGGGGCGCCCGGGCCCGATGTCAGCGGTGTCCGCGGAGGCGCGCCTTCAGGACCCGCGCCCCGCGACGGATGGCTCGCCGGGTCCTCACCAGGCCGCGGCGCAGTCGCTTGCGGATCCGACGGGACCAGTGTGCGACGGGGCCCCGTCGCCGTCGCGGCCTCCGCCAGTACGGCCGGGCCAGGGGCGGTGCCGGCTCGCCGAGGAGGTGGGCCACGATGCGGCGCGAGTGGTCGCGGGCATCGTGGATGAAGCGTCGCTTCGCGTACGAGCGCGACGTCACCGTCCCCGCCAGATAGAGCCCCGGGACGTCGCTCTCCAGCGTCCGCCAGTCGGCGACGGGCCGCTCGGGGTTCCCGCCGGCCGCGGCCAGCAGGCTGAGGTCGGGCTCGTGGCCCGTGAGGAGATAGACCCGATCCGCCGCGATGGACGCGTCGTGGTCGTCCTCGCGCCGCAGCCGCACGACGTCCGGCTCGATCGCCGTCGGCGTGGTCGAGAAGCACAGCTCCAGCCGTCCTTGCCGCGACAGCTCGCGAATGGCCTCCTGCCGGCGTGCGGTGCCCCTCCGATGGTCCCGCCGCCGGGGGCCTCCGTAGCGGCGGAAGTCGGCTCCCCGGTAGGAGAGGAGCACCTTCGCCCCGGCCTCCGCACAGGCCTCGGCCGCCTCGAGGGCCGACATTCCCCCGCCGACGATGACCACGCGAAGCCCCGCCAGGCCGTCCGTACCTTCGAAGTAGTGGCTGACGTGGGGGAGATCCTCGCCCGGGATCCCGAGGAGTCGCGGGAAGGCGAGCTCGCCGATCGCCAGCACGACCTGCCGGGAGCGCACGTCCAGCTCCCCGTCGGGCCCGCGCACGCGGAGCGCGAAGCCTCCGCTGGCCGGCTTGACGTCGACCACGTCGTGGCCGGTGCGCACGTCGAGCCCGAGGCGACGGGGGACGGATCGCAGGTAGGCCAGGTACTCCTCCCGGGTCGGTGCCCGGTCGGCGGTCTCGAGGGGCGCGTCCCCGATCGAGAGAAGCACGCTGGGACTCAGGAAGCGCATGCCCGGCGGGAACCAGGCGATGGTGTCCGCGATCTCGCCCCGTTCGAAGTGCAGGCACTCGATCCCGCGCTGCGCGAGGCGCGCGGCCACCTCGAGCCCGACGGGTCCCGCTCCGACGAGCGCCACCCGCGTCTCGAGCGGGTCGCTCACCGCCGGCTCAGGAGGCGGCCCGCTCGACGATGACTTCGAGCTGCTTGCGGACGCGGGCCCAGTCCTTCAGGAAGTGGGACGTGAAGCGCTCGGGCGCCTCGGCGACCAGCGCATCCACCTCGGCCGGGCTGCGCCACTCCCCTCCCTTGTAGACGCGGGTGTCGAAGGTGATGGGCCCGCTCAGAGGCGCCACGTAGATCTGCATGAAGCGATCGTCCACGATCTCGCGGCCCTCGTAGTCCTCGCCGCCCGGGTGGACGTCGTAGTCGTGGAAGATCTCGGTCAGAGGGGTCGGCTTCGCGTCCGGCTGGGCCAGTCGCAGTGACCAGGCGCGGCGGGCGGTCTGGTCGAAGCTCTCGCCCGGCCACACGTGCTCGGTCACCGAGACATCGAGCTGGTCCTGGCCCACCACGTCGTCGCGCTGGGAGAGATACACGCGGCCACTCTGATCGTACACGATCCCGTGAATGGCGCGGTGGACGAGCTTCTCGATGTGCATGCGGCGTCGAGTGGCCGCGCCCACTTCCTGGTTCTCCGCGTCCACGATCAGGATTTCGCGGTCCTCGCCTCGTCCGGCCATTCCCTTCGCCCCCGTCAGCCGGCAGAATGGTCTGAGTTGATGCGGTCGTCAAGCCCGGAGTGAAGAGCCAAGCCGTGCACCTCGAGTTCGAACGGATCGAATCCCTTCCGCGCCTGGCCTGGTGTGCGCGCCTGCGCCGCGGGGATCGGGTGGTCCGGGTTCGCTGCGGGCCCTGGGTCGAGGTGCGAGAGGACCGCTGGGTGGAGGGGATCTGGGACGGTTCGTTCCCGAAGGGTGCCTTCGACGAGGCCCTCAGCCTGGCGGGGACCGGGTGCCGTGTAGAGGGCGACCGGCTGCGCTTCGTCGCGTCCACGGGGCGGGGCGATCGGATCCACCTGACACGGAGGGGAGACGATCTCTTCGTCTCGAACTCCCTGGTCTTCGCCCTCGTCGAGGCCGGCGACGAGCCGGACCTGCGCTTCCCCTACTACGAGCACGAGTACTACCGGATCGCGAGGGAGGGGCTGCGTCGGCGCGATCCCACGCTCCCCACCCGCGAGGGCAGCATCGCCTTCCACGACTGCTTCGACGTGTCGGTCGGATCGGATCTGAGCGTGAGGAAGGTGGAGAAGCGGAGCCCTCCGCCCCCGGCCGATTTCAAGGACTACCTCTCACTCCTGGAAGGGTGCTTCGCCCGGTTCTTCGCCAACGCCGCGGATCCGGCCCGCGCCCGCCGCTACACCCCGCTCGCGCCCGTCTCCCGCGGCTACGATTCGCCGGCCCTCGCAGTCCTGGCCGCCCGCCATGGCTGCAGTGCTGCGCTGACCTTCGAAGAGATCGCCCCGGGCAGACGGGAGCCCGACGACGACGGAACGCCCATCGCGGAGCGGCTCGCCCTGGAGGTGAAGCGACTGCCCATGCCGCGCGCGCTTGCGGCCGAAGCGGATGCCGAGTTCGCCGTATGTCCTCACGGCTCCGCGCGTCCCTATGCCGTGGCCGAGCGAGAGCTCGAGGGCGTCTTCCTGATCAGCGGGGCGCCCGGCGGCGACATGCTGTCGTCGGCGTTCGCGGCACCGGAGGGACTGACCCGCGACCCGAGGCGCGGACTCGGGGGCACCCAGACCGAGTTCCGGCTGCGCGTCGGCTTCCAGGTCTTCAAGCCCTGGTTCCTCTGCTGGCAGCACGGGGAGGCGATACACCGGATCAGCCTCTCGCAGGAGATGCGCCCCTTCCGCGTCCCGGGCGAGTACGACAAGCCCATCGCCCGGCGGATCGCCGAGGAGGCCGGGATTCCCCGCGAGCTCTTCGGCCAACGGAAGTTCGCCGGCGGGCAGCTCGCCGTCCTCAAGCCCAAGGACCTGCACGAGGAGGGTCGGGACGACTATCAGAAGTTCGTTCGATCGAACGCGCCTCGTCCGGGCCGTCTCGCTGCGCTGCTGCGCGCGATCGATCTGCGTCTTCCCGACGGGCGGCTCAAGGACGCCTACCGGGAGAGGGTTCCGGCGCGACTGCGGAAGGCGCCTTCGAAGGGGTACCTCTTCCACTGGGGCTTCCACCGCGTTCGTGACCGCTACCGGGTCCCCTGAAGACGTGCGCCTGACCCTCCGAGAAGTCGAGAGCCTTCCGCCCCTGTCCTGGTGCGCGCGAATGGAGCGCAGGGCGGAGGACGTGGAGGTCTGGCATGGGTCCTGGGTGGACACATTCCACGACGGCTTCTGCGAGGGCGCGTGGGACGGCCCGTTCTCGGACGAGAAGTTCGACGAGGCCGTGACCCTGACCGGGACGGGAGCCCGGGTGCACGCCGACCGGGTGGTCTTCGTCGGAGCCACCTCCGGACAGGAGCGCATCTACCTCCTGCGGCGGGGGGAGGAGCTCTTCGTCTCCAACTCCCTCCCCTTCGTGATGGTCGCCGCCGACGATGGCCCGGATCCCGCCTACGTCTGGTACGAGCAGGAGATGCTCGATCAGTCCCAGCTCGGGATCTTCCGGACCCGTCGTTCGCTACCGACCCTCAAGGGGCAGGTCGTGATGCACGAGGCGTCGAGGGTGGTGGTGACCCGCGATCTCGGGATCCAGCGCGTCGAGAATCCCGCTCCCGCGGTGCCCGGCGACTTCGCTTCCTACGTGGGAATCATCCGAAGCGCGATGCGCGGCGTCTTCGAGAACGCGGTCGACGCGGGGCGTCGGAGCCGCTTCGTGCCGCTGGCCACGCTCTCGCTGGGATACGACGCCAACTCCCTCGCCGCCCTCGCCGTGCCCCTCGGCTGCCGCGAGGGGGTCACGTTCGACGAGGACCAGCCGGGCCGGGCGGGGCGCGGCGACGACGGCAGCTTCGTGGGGGAGCGGCTCGGAATCGACGTGAAGCGCTTCCCCAGGATGACGCGTCCCCAGCCGCGGCCGTGCCCGGAGGCGGAGTTCTGTGTCTGCCCTCCCGGCGGTGATCGCACCTGGCTGATCGCGGAAGACATCCTTCCCGGGAGGATCTTCCTCTCGGGTCGCCACGGCGACATCGTGCTCAGCCCCAAGTGGAAGCCGCACTCCTACAACCTCGGCTACAGCGCCCTGAACGACCTGGGCGGCGCCACCATGACCGAGTTCCGCCTGCGCGTGGGCTATCTGAACTTCGCGCCCTGGTTCACCGGGTGGCAACACATGGATGCGATACGCGAGATCTCCTTCAGCGAGGAGATGGCCCCGTACCGGATCGGGGGGAACTACGATCGGCCCATCCCCCGGCGCATCCTCGAGGAGGCGGGTGTGCCGCGAGAGGCGTTCGGTCAGCGGAAGATCGGCGGTGCCTACGAGTACATCCACACCGACAGGGACCTCAGCGAAGCCAGCCGCGACGACTACGTCGCCTGGTTTCGCGAGCAGACGGTCCCGCGCCGGGCCCGCGCCCGCATCCGCATCCAGCGTCCCGTCGAGAAGGCCGAACGCCGCGTCCGGCAGCATCTGGATCGGCTGACCGGCGGCAGGGTCCAGCTCGCACCGCTGGTTCCCTACCGCTGGCGGATCTCCGCTCGTCGCGGCTACCTCTTTCACTGGGCCTTCGAGCGGATGAGAGACCGCTACCGGCTGCCGTCGCGGTAGCGCCGGTCGCGCAGCAGGCACTCCTGGGCGACGGTGGCCACGTGGGTGCCGTCCGGCTGGAACACGGGGCCGGTGGCCAGGCCGCGGGTGCGCACCAGTCCCTGGCCGGTGTAGCTGAAGAGCACCCAGTCGTCCGCACACACGGGACGGTGGAACCACATCGCGTGATCCAGGCTCACGCCCATCATGGACTCGTCCCAGTCACTCCCTTCCCGGGGCGGGTCCGGGTGGGTCGAGATCACGGCGCCCATCGGATTCAGGTCGGAGAGGTAGGCGAGCGCGCAGGCGTGCAGGCGCGTGTCCGAGGCGAGCTTCTCCGGGAAGCGCGTCCAGATCCAGGACCGGGGGGGCGCGTCGGGGTGCTCCACGTCGGCGCGCTGGGCACCCGCGTCCCACTCCTGCCTGCAGTCCCCGGGCGCCGGAACGCCTCGGGGGAAGTCCGGCGACTGGGTCTCCGGTCCGCGCTCCTCGGCCTGGAAGGAGCAGCCCAGGGTGAGAATGGCGCCGGCGCTCTGGCGCGCCAGGACGCGTCGGGTGGTGAACGAGCGTCCGTTGCGCACCCGGTCCACCTCGTAGCGGACCGGCTCGCGGGGGTCGCCGCCGAGGATGAAGTAGGCGTGCAGGGAGTGGACGCGGTGCTCGGGCCGCACGGTCTGGGTCGCGGCCCAGAGCGCCTGCGCGATCACCAGCCCGCCGTAGATGCGGCCCCACGAGTAGGGAGGGCTCTCGCCCACGAAGGTGTCGGGTCCGTGGGGCTCCAGCTCGAAGACTCCGGACAGGTCGAGAGGGCTCTGGGACATGGCTTCCTACTCGGCGGCGTGCTTGATGAGCTGCACGTAGAAGCGCGTGGCCCGCGCCAGGTTGTCGATGGAGACCCGCTCGTTCGTCCCGTGGAAGCCGGTCAGGTCTTCGGGGCCGACACGCATCGGGTTGAAGCGATAGGAGTCGTCTGAGATCTGCGAGTAGTGCTTGGTGTCGGTTCCCGCGATGGTCAGGCCCGGCACGACGATGACCTCGCCCTGGGTCTCGCGGATCGCGCGCACGATCGCGTGCCAGCCCTCGGAGTCGGTGCTGGAGACCGGCGACGGGGGCGACGAAGTCCCCGCTCGCACTTCGATGTCCAGACCTGCGACCACGCGCTCCACGTGGGCGATCACGTCCTCGGCGCGGTCTCGCGGATGGAGCCGGAAGTTGACGGTGGCGACGGCCTCGATGGGCAGGACGTTCTCCTTGATGCTCCCCGAGAGCATCGTTGGCGCCGTAGTCGTGCGCATCATCGCGTTGCTGGTCGCAGTGCCGGCCAGCGCCTTGTCCAGGAGGCTGCCCAGCAGCCAACGGTTGGCAAAGGCCAGGCGCGCCGTCCAGTGCAGGTGGGGTCCCAGGGCGTCCAGCAGCTCGGCCGTCACGCCGTCGACTCCGCCAGGCAGCGGAGCGCCCTGGAGTCGCACGATCCCCTCGGCGAGGACGCCGACTGCGGTTCGCGCCGGCGGCATCGAGGAGTGGCCCCCCTCTCCGCGCGCCACCAGCTCGAGAGTCAGGTAGCCCTTCTCGGCCACATTGACGCTCGCCACCGGCAGCTCGAGTCCCGGGAGCATCCCGTCGATCACGAAAGACCCTTCGTCGAGGGACCAGGCCAGCCTCACGCCCTGCGCCTTCAGGTGCTCGACCACGCCGGCCGCACCGACGCGGCCGCCGAGCTCCTCGTCGTGGCCGAAGCTGAAGAAGATGGTGCGCCGCGGGCGGAAGCCTGCGCGCAGCAGGTGTGTTGCGGCGTCGAGCTGGGTGGTCAGCGCGCTCTTGTCGTCGAGCGCACCACGACCCCAGACGACTCCGTCCACCACATCGCCTGCGAAGGGCGGGTGCTGCCACGCGTCCTCGGTTCCCGGGATCACCGGCACGACGTCGTAGTGGGCCGTCAGCAGGATCGGCGCCAGGGCGCGGTCGCTCCCGGGCCAGGTGAAGAGCAGGGTGTGGTCGGCGATCCGCTCGCGGAGCAGGGCCAGGTGCACCTCGGGGTACGTGTCCACCAGCCAGCGGATGAAGCCTTCGAAGGGGGCGGGATCGCTGGGGGTGCCCGGCTGGTGGGAGATGGTCCGGAAGCGGATCGCCTCGGCCAGACGCCGGGCGGCGCCCTCCCCATCCACGTCGAGCTCGACCGGGGCGACGGGCTCGAGCTGCGGCGGCGCGAAGGTGCAGGCCCGCGCGACGACCACGACCGCCAGCGCGGCGAGGGCCGCGGCGAGCAGCGCGAAGATCCGCTTCATGGGGCCAGCCTCCGGGGCTCACTCTAGCCCTCGCCCCACAGGGCGGCCTGCGGTCGCGCTACCCCGGCACGCCGGATCGGCCTGCGGTCGCGCTACCCCGGCACGCCGGATCGGCCTGCGGTCGCGCTACCCGGACACGCCGGACCGGCCTGCGGTCGCGCTACCCGGACACGCCGGACCGGCCTGCGGTCGCGCTACCCTGGCCCGCCGGAGGTCGGCATGGCGCACGGCATCGGTCGCAGGGCCTTCCTGGCCGGCGTGGGCGGCTCGGCGGGGCTGCTCCTCGCCCAGGGGCTGGGCGTGCGCGGCTTCGGGCAGCCGCGCGCTGCGAGCGCGGATCAGGCGCTGCGGGACCTCGTCGCGACCCTGACGCCCGGGCAGCGCCAGCGGATCCTGCTCCCGTGGCACCATCCTTCGCGGCAGCTCACCAACACCATTGCGGTGATCGAGCGGCCCCACCTGGGGACCCTGCTCTCGCCTCACCAGCAGGTCGTCGCGCGCCGCCTCTGCGACGCCATGCTGTCCGAGCGCGGTCGGGCCGACCTGGCCAACACCTTCGCGGTCGAGGGCCGCTTCGAGGGCTGCACCCTCGTGGTCTATGGCGAGCCCGGCCGCGGACCGGCTCAGGCCTCGATCTCGGGCGGTCACCTCCACTTGCGCGGGGGGACGCCCGACCCGTCGGGCGAGCCGCTCGGTGGCGCGGTCTCCTACGGAAACCAGATCGGAAACGGGCGCTGGCGAATTCCGGGCAACTCGTTCGCCTACCACGGGGACGCGGCGAACCGCTTCTACGCGGCCCTCGCCCCGGCCGAACGCGCCCGCGCCGTCCTCCCCGCGCCGCCCCACGAGCTGGTCGTGCAGGCTCAGGGTGCGGGGGCGCGGATTCCGGGCGTTCGTCTCGGCTCTCTCGGCGAGGCCGGTCGGGAGGAGGGGCAGCGCCTGGTCGACACGGTCCTGGGTCTCTATCCCGACGAACGTGGCCGCGCGGCACGCGATGCCATCGACGCAAACGGCGGCATCGAGGCGCTGCACGTCTCCTTCTTCGAGAGCAAGGGCTTTCACGAGGAGATGGTGCCGTGGAGCGAGCTCGACCCGGCCGAGCGGGCGCAGCGTGGCGATCCCTACTGGCAGGTGTGGCGCATCGAGGGTCCGGGGACCGTGATGCACTTCCAGGGTCACCCCCACGTACACGCCTACGTCAACGTGGTACGCGACCCGGCCAGCGCCAACGTGGGCGAGACCCTGGGCGAGACCGCGGGAGTGTCGGGGGAGAGCGCGCGCCGGCTCCTCGAGGCGGCGATGCGCCGCAGCAGCGGGGAGCGCTTCGCCTGGCACGACGCCGAGGTTCCGGGGCGATTCTGCCCGGGCGTCGTCACGACCGGCCTGGCCTGGTCGATGGACCCCTACGGGAACCGCATCGCGGTGGCCACGCTCGAGGAGCGCGCCATGGGCCGGACCCTGAAGGAACGCCTCGCGGCGGGCGGAGCGGCCCCCGAGCCCGGCAGGCGATACCGGGTGGCCTCCACCGAGTGGTACGTGCGCGACGAGGAAGGCTTCGGCAAGCCCGAGCGGATCGAGGACACCGGCGTTCTCCTGCGCGACGCCGTGGTCGACCTGCTGCGTGCCGAGGGCGTCGCCGGCTGGGAGAACGCGCTCAGGTGGCGGAGCGCACCACCAGCGTGAGGAAGCCGGCCAGGGCCGCTGCCACCCCCGTGGCGGCGAGCACCCCGAGGATCTCCGCCGCCTCGAGAGCCGGGTGGGCCTTCCCGAGCTCGCGTCGCAGCCGGCTGCGGTTCCAGAGGAGCAGGATCGGGACCATCAGCATCCCGGCGGCCACGTTGAAGGGCAGCGCATAGCCGCCCACGAGGAGTCGCGGCACCGCGTCGATGGCCGCCACGCTGGCGCCGCCCGCCAGGGCGGAGGTGGCGGTCAGAGCCGAGGGCGATGCGTTGCGCGCCCAGGCATGCACCGTGCGCGGCACGAAGGTGGATACGAGCACCAGTGGGCCGGCGGCGCCGATTCCCAGACCGAGTGCGAGCCAGCAGGCGGCTTCGCCGCGGCCGCGCGAGGCGGCCGCGACCAGCGCGATCGCGGCGGCGAGCACCAGCGCAGACCCGAGCGCGCCGGCGCTGGAGAGGTCGCCGAGGAGCCACGCGACCGCCGCGGCCGCCGTGTCGGCGCGTTCGCGCGCATAGGTGCCGACCAGCGCCGCCGCGGCGATGAAGACGCCCAGCAGCAGCGCGGCGAGCGCGTTGCTCCAGCGACGCGGTCGATCGACGGCGCGCGCCAGGCCGAACCCGAGGGCCGCGCCGATCAGCGCGCCCGGCACGAAGATCGTCGGGTCCTGTTCGGCTGCCAGCCAGCCACCCGCCGCCGCCCCGGTGCCCAGTCCGAAGAGCTCGAGCTCCGCGAGGGGACGGACTCCGCCGCGCGCCAGGCGGATCGAGCCCGACAGCGCGAGAGCCGCTCCCGCGCCCGCGGCGAGCAGGACGCGCGCGCCGTTGGCGCGCAGCAGCATCCCGACGTCGTCGGCGAACCCCACCCGGAAGCCCGCCAGCAGGCTGCCCGCCAGCACGGCTGCGCTGGCCACCTGCAGAGCCGTCAGGGGGCCGCCGCCGAAGCGTGCGGCGGCGCTGTTGCCCGGCGAGGCCATTCGGGGAGCCTACCGCGGACTCCACCCTGCGGCGCAGCAGCACGAGATCCCGGGGCGGGCGGTCCGGCGTGCTGGCCTCGGCGCCGCCGGGGGCGATCCGGAGCGTGCCGGTGTCCTAGACTGGCGCGTCCCGGAGCCGGAGCGGGCTCCATGAAGTGCGCATGTCAGCAGACGTATCCCACCGGAAGGCGCTGTCCTTCATCTTCGTCACCGTGTTCCTCGACGTGGCGGGCTTCGGAATCGTCATTCCCGTGACCCCGGAGCTCATCGTCGAGCTCACCGGCGAGGGGATGGCGAGTGCGGCGCGCTACGGCGGCTGGCTTCTCTTCGTGTACGCGCTGATGCAGTTCTTCTTCGCGCCCATCATGGGCAACCTGAGCGACGCCTACGGACGGCGGCCCGTTCTGCTGATCGCCCTGCTGAACTTCGGTCTGGACTACATCCTGATGGGGCTGGCGCCGACGATCGCCTGGCTCTTCGTGGGCAGGACCCTCGCCGGGATCTCCGGAGCGACCCACTCGCCCGCCAACGCCTTCATCGCCGACGTGAGCGCGCCGCAGGATCGCGCAAAGAACTTCGGTCTCCTCGGTGCCGCCTTCGGACT
Source organism: Myxococcota bacterium (assembly GCA_028278065.1). Lineage (GTDB taxonomy): Bacteria > Myxococcota_A > UBA9160 > UBA9160 > JAFDET01 > JAFDET01. The sequence continues at coordinate 27,609 of JANQFA010000137.1, read as the reverse complement.
GGGCTTCATCGTCGGCCCGGTAGTCGGCGGCCTCCTCGGGGAGTTCGGGCCGCGCGTCCCGTTCTTCGTGGCGGCGGGGGTGGCCTTCGCCAACGCCACCTATGGCTACTTCGTGCTGCCGGAGACCAACCCCCGCGAACGCCGCCGTCCCTTCGATCTGCGTCGCGCCAACCCCGTCGGCGCCCTGGGCCAGATGCGCCGCTACCCCGTCGTGATCGGGCTCTTCACGGCGCTCGTGCTCTTCCAGATCGCCCACGATGCCAATCCCGCCGTGTGGACCTACTACACCATGCACAAGTTCGATTGGAGTGAGCGCGACGTGGGCCTCTCGCTCGGTGCGGTCGGCTTGATGATCGCGATCGTCCAGGGTGGCCTGATCCGCGCGATCCTGCCGCGGCTCGGAGAGCGCCGTTCCGCCAGTCTCGGGCTGGTGCTGATCGCCCTGGGCTTCCTCGGCTTCTCCTTCGCCTCCGAGACATGGATGATGTACGCGTTCATGGTTCCCTTCGCCCTCGGCGGCGTGGCCACGCCGGCCCTGCGCGGGATCATGGCCAACGAGGTCGAGTCGGACGCCCAGGGCGAGCTGCAGGGCGCGATCACCAGCCTGGTCAGCCTGACCGCCATCGTGGCTCCGCTGATCATGACCAACCTGTTCTTCGCATTCAGCGCGGACGACGCCCCCTTCGACTTCCCCGGCGCTCCTTTCTTCGCGGCCGGTGCGCTGTCCCTGGCCAGCGCCGCCGTGGTCCGCATCGTGACCACCCGGGCCACACTGAGGGCGCAGGGGCCGGTCCGGACGCCGCGCCCGGAGGAGCCGGAGGACTCGGGCTAGCGGAGCAGGCGCGCGCGCAGCCGCTGACGGTCGTCGTCGTCGATTCCCGCGCTCGAGGCCCACGCGTCGAAGGAGCCGTGCTCGCTCCGGACCTTCTCCAGGAAGGTCACCATCGAGATCGGATCCGCGTCGTAGGCGCCGTCGGGCAGCGTGTCCATCAGACGCTGATAGGACTCGCTCGACCAGAGACGGTCGTTGATCTGGTCGATGTTGCGCCGGCTGAACGCGTAGTCCGCGACGATCGTGTCCTCGGGAACACCGAGAAGAGAGAGCAGGAGGGCGGAGATGACGCCGGTGCGGTCCTTTCCTGCGGCGCAGTGGAAGACCGCCGGACTCTCCGCAGCGGCGAGGAGCTTCACCACCTGCACGATGGGATCCTGCGCGGCGGTCAGCATGAGGAAGTAGAGCCCGCCCATGTCCGCCGGCAGCTGGCTGCGTACGGCGTCTGCAGCGGCTCCGGAGCGCGTGCTCTGGAAGAGGGGCACGTGGTGGATCGTCGCGCGCTCCGCGATGCGGCCGCAGCCGACCTCCGAGACCTCTTCGTCCGAGCGCAGGTCGATCACGGTGCCGAGGCCCATCTCGCCGCACAGCAGATCCAGGTCCGAGGGGGTCAGCTCCTGCAGACCGTCGGAGCGGAATACGCGGCCGGGCCGCATGCGTCGGCCGTCCCGGGTCTGGTAGCCGCCCAGGTCCCGGAAGTTGAAGCAGCCGTCGAGGCTGACCCAGGCCGCGAGCTCGTTGGAAGGATCCACGACGTCTCCGATCACGCGTGGCGTCTCAGGAGGCGACCATCCACTCGATCCCGACCGAGAGGACCGAGAGCACGAGGCCTGCCAGGAGCAGCCGGTAGCTATAGGCCAGGTAGCGGTACTTCTGCTGGTAGAGGACGACCCCTGCCTGGTGGATGTCCCGCACGACCGTTTCGATCACTCGCGCGTCGTCGTCCATGATCTGCCGCATGTGCTTCATGTAGTCGTCCGGATCCATCCGCGACGAGAACCCGAAGAAGAGCGGGTTGAAGCCGGGGGAGGTGGAGTCGATCCGGGCGCGATCGGGCAGGGACGGCATCACGGTGAGCAGTGCGAAGACCGCCGCGGCCAGCGTGAACATCAGCAGCACCACCAGGCTCGGCGTCATGCCAGCCGCGCCCAGGCGTCCCACCATGAGGGTGAGTGCCACGAAGGTGGCGCCGAGCACGATGTTGGCCTTCTGGTCGGCCATCGCCGAGAGCTGCGCCTGGTTGCCGTGGGTGATGCGCAGCATGTTGCCGATGTTCGGGGTGGTGGTGAGCCCTTCGAAGTGGCCCCGGTAGCCGGGGGGGCGCGGCGAGCTCGGTTCTGTCATGGGGGCTCCTGCGGCGGGGGGGTCCGGAGCGGTATCGTCCCTCACCGAGGAGGATTCGGCCATGGGTCGGTTCGCGGGCAAGGCAGCGCTGATCACGGGTGCGGCATCGGGCATCGGGCGGGCCGCGTCCGCGCGGCTCGCGGCGGAGGGTGCGGCCGTCTTCGGCGTGGACGTGGACACCGCCGGACTGACGGAGACGGTGGGGCTGGTGAAGGAGGCGGGCGGCGCGCTCGAGCCCGGCGTATTCGACCTCTCCTCGCGGGACGGCTGCTTCGCCGCGGTGGAGGCCGCGGTCGGCGCGCTGGGAGGCCTGGACGTTCTCTGCAACATCGCAGGGATCAGCCGGATCGAGCACTTCAGCGAGATGAGCGAAGAGGGCTGGCAGCAGATGCTGGCCATCAATCTCTCGGCCCCGGTCTTTCTGTGCCAGGCGGCGATTCCGCATCTCCTCGAGCGCAGCGGCAGCATCGTGAACGCGGCGTCGGTGGCCGGCCTGATGGGGCAGGCCTACACGGTGGCGTACACGATCACCAAGGGCGGGGTCGTGCAGCTCACGCGCTCGCTCGCCATGGAGTACGTCGACACGGGCCTGCGCGTGAACGCCGTGGCGCCGGGTGGCGTGAAGACGCCCATGAACGCCAAGCTCGAGTTCCCCGCCGGCATCGACTGGGACCTGATCAGGCCGTACATGGGGCGGCGTGGCCTGGGAGAGGCCGAGGACGTGGCGACCGCCATCGCCTACCTGGCGTCCGACGACGCGCGTCCCGTGCACGGGGCGGTCCTCAGTCTCGACGGGGGCGTCTCGGCGGGCTGATCCCGGCTAGCGGATGATCTCGCCGGCGTTCACCAGCAGGGTCTCGCCGGTCACCATGCGCGAGCGATCCGAGCAGAAGAACCCGACCGCCTCGGCCACGTCCTCGTCGGCGGGGATCTCTCCGAGTGGCATGTTCGCCGTGATCTCGTCGATCACGTCCTGCTCGGACACGTCCCGCTCCTTCGCCTGCCACTTCACGTACAGCTCGACCGGCGGACCCCACATCCACGTGGGGATCACCATGTTCACCCGGATCCGATCGGGTCCGAGCTCTTCCACCATGTGGCGCATGGCGGCGAGGATCGCCCCCTTGGAGGCGCCGTAGGCGATCTGGTGCATCTGCGGCGCGAGGAACATGGCCTGGGATCCGATCAGCACGATCGATCCGCCGCCGCGGCTCTTCAGGTGTGGAGCCGCGGCGCGGGCGACGTTCATCGTCCCCACCACGTTGGCATCGAGAACGCGTCGCCAGTCGTCCGGGGTCTGGCTCTCGATCGTGCCGAAGACGCTGTCGAGGGCAGCCACCTGAACCACGGCGTCGAGCCCCCCGAAGCGCTCGACGGCCGTCGCGGCAAAGGCCTCGCAGCGCCCGGAGTCGTTGACGTCGAGCTGCGCCCAGGCCACGCGCTCGCCGGCGGAGTCGAGGTCCTTGGCCAGCGACTCGAGCTTGGCCTCGGTGCGTGCACCCAGCACGACCCGGGCGCCGTCGCGCAGCGCCACGGCCGCGATCTCCCTGCCCAGGCCGGGACCCGCACCGGCCACCGCCACCACCTTGTCCTGCAGGATCATGCTCGCACCTCCGGAGCGCGGCAGGCTAGCACCGGGCGGCGGGGAAGGGCACGCGGGCTCAGCGTGCGCCGGAGAGGGCGGCGCGCAGGATCGCGGCGGTGGCGGTCGCGATGCGCGGCTCGCCGCTCAGGCGCGGGCCGGCGACGTTCAGCACGCGGGGTCGCACCTCGGCCAGCCAGCGACGCAGCGAGGCGGCAGCCTCCGCGCGGGGCTGCTGCTCCAGGTCGAGGATCAGCAGGGGCCTCGCGTGGCCCCGGGCCATCTCGACGGTGAGAGCCGTGCCTCCGGTGGGCGGGCCGAAGGCGAGGACGAGGGTGGCATCGGAGTCCACGACGTTCAGCTCCGTGCGCGTCCGGTAGGCATCCGAGTCGGCCTCGCGCAGGCCCTCGTAGCGGTCGGGGATGCGGCCGTCCTCGGCGCGACGGCCCCGCGGCACCCAGCCACCGGCGGGGATGCCGAGCTCGAGAGCCACGTCGAGGGCGGCCCGGTCCGCCCCGGTCTGGCCGCCGGAGACGATCTTCTCGATCACGATCGGCGCTGAGACGGGGCGTGTCTCGGCGCGGCTCACGCTGGGATCCCGCCGCCCTTCATCGATCGGCCGCGATCGTCGTGCCGGAGTCGCTCATCAATCGACCGCGATCATCGCGCCGGAGTCGCCCATCAATCGACCGCGATCATCACGTTGGAGGCCTTCACCACGGCGTAGGCGTCGCTTCCCGGCTCGAGGGCGAGATCCTCGGCGGAGGCGCGCGTGACGATCGAGACGATCTCGGCACCTCCCTGCAGCTCGATCACCACCTGCGAGTTGACTGCGCCGTGCTCGACGGACTTGACCTTGCCCTTCAGCTGGTTGCGTGCGCTGAGCTTCATCGGTTTCGCCCTCCCGAGGTGCGGAGCCTCGTCTGCCCGGGGGACCGGTTGCCTCCCCCTGATCCGATGTCGGATACTGCGCCAGAGTATCCCCCACGAGGAGGGTCGACCATGACCAGCTCCCCGCCCCCGACCGGTCCGTTCCATCTCGACGCGACGCCGATCCACCTCGGCTCCGGGGCGGGAGGCGAGAGCCAGGCGTTGCCGCTCGAGGGATTCGGCTTCGACGTTCCCTCCTTCGAGGCCTACATCGCCGAGCACTGCAGCCCGGGTGCGCCCGGGCGGCTCGTGATGGTCGAGACCACCCCCGCCGACTGGCCCGCCTGGGAGTGCCACACCGCGGGTGACGAGATCGTCATCGTCCTGGAGGGCAGGGCGGACTTCATCCAGGAGATCGAGGGGACGGAGAGCCGCATCGCCGTCGGTCCCGGCAGCACCATCATCAATCCCGCCGGCGTCTGGCACACCGCCGACGTGAGCGAGTCCCTGAAGGCGATCTACATCACCCCGTGTCCAGGAACCGAGCATCGGGAGCGCTAGCCGGGAGCCGGGTCTCTAGCGCACGGCACCACGGCTGCGGAGCGCGGCGCGCAGACGCTCCACGCGGGCGCGGTTCACCCCCAGGTCCGAGCGACCGAGGCGCGAAGCCGAGCGTACGTCGACGGTCCGGCCGTCGGGGCGGAGCTCGAGCTCCAGATCGTCGACGAATCCGAACAACGCGCTGCGGCACTCGGCGTAGAGGTAGCCTTCCGCCTCGGTGACGATTCGGGTGCGCTTGGTACGAGAGAGCGCCTCGTGGATCGCGGGCCAGGCTTCGTCCGGGGGAATCGCCAGCTCCAGGGGGTCGATTCCGCGCTCGGCCTCCGTCGCGCGGCTGGAGACGCAGTTCGGTGTGGAAGGGCAGTCCGCGAGGCCCACGCCCGGCCGGCCGACCCCGGAAGGTCGCGTTCCCGCACACGCGATTCCGATCCAGCAGGCGAGGCCCAGGCTGGCGAGCGCCGGGAGCGCAGGGCGCCTCATCCGAGGCACTCCGCTGACGGGCGACCCGTCGCTCACTCCAGGTTCTCCCGGAAGAAGGCGACGGCGTTCTCGCCCATGACCTTGCGGATCTCGGTCTCCGTGAAGCCGGCGTCGAGCATCGTCTGGGTGAGGATGGGGAGCTCCCCGGCGTCGAAGGCGACCTCGGTGGAGCCGTCCCAGTCGGATCCCAGGGCGACGTGATCGACACCCATGATCTCGATGGCGCGGCGGATCGCACGCACCACCCCCGTCGGCGTGACGTCGCAGACCGCGCCGTCCCAGAAGCCGATTCCGACCAGGGCGCCGTGGCCGGCGAGGGTGCGCATGAGCGAGTCGTCGAGGTTGCGCGGCGTGTCGCACACGCTCTTCACGCCGCCGTGCGACAGGATCACCGGCGCGGACGAGAGCATCAGCACGTCGCGCACCCCGGCCGGCGAGAGGTGCGCGATGTCGAGCACGATCTTGCGCCGGTTGGCTTCGCGCAGGACCTCCTTGCCGAACTCGCTGAGCCCGGCGCCGCTCTCCCCATGGAGCGATCCGCCCAGCTCGTTGTCGAAGAAGTGGGTGAAGCCCAGGACCCGGAGCCCCTCTTCGTGCAGTCGGCCGAGGTTGGCGAGATCGCCCTCCAGCGGGTGGGCCCCCTCGATCCCGAAGATCGCCGCGGTGACCTGCTCGCCTCGGGCGCGGCGGGCCAGGACCTCCTCCAGGTCGCCGCGTGAGGTCACGTAGCGGATGCTCTCGGAGGCCCGCTTCTCGAGATCGCGCAGGCGGTCGGACTGGAAGCGCGCCCGCTCGAACAGGCTCCACCACGTGCGCGGCGGCCACAGCTGGGCCAGTGCCAGCAGCGTGATGTTGTCGGCGGCCTCGGCGCTGTTGCGATCGTAGTTCTGGCCAGACGGCGACTTGGTGACGGCGGTGAAGACCTGCAGTGCGATCCCGCCGTCGGCCAGGCGGGGAAGGTCGAGATGACCCCGCGGGCTCCTCTGGGTGAGGTCGCGCTTCCAGAGCAGCGCGTCGTCGTGGAGGTCCGCGACGTCGATGCTGGCGTGGAGCGCGGCCGCCTCCGGACGGATCTCGTAGGGCTCGTGCGGGACCACGCGGTTCCGCGCGTTCTCGATCAGGCCCGGGGCGGCGCGATCGAGGACGACCAGCGCACACACGAGGAGCAGCGCGATGGAGGCGGCGACCTTCTTCATGACGAGACGGGTAGCCCGTCCCCCGACCCCGCGCCGTCGTCTTCGTGAATCGTGCTCGCCGGGTGCGGCTAGATGGCCGCTTCGCCTCGTTCGCTGGTGCGGATCCGGATCACGTCCTCGAGGGACGACACGAAGATCTTGCCGTCGCCGATCTTCCCGGTGTTGGCCGACTCCTGGATGGTCTCCACGGCCCGGTCGAGGATGTCGTTGGCCACGACCACCTCGAGCTTGAGCTTCGGCAGGAAGTCCACCTGATACTCCGCCCCGCGGTAGAGCTCGGTGTGCCCTTTCTGACGGCCGAAGCCCTTCACCTCGGTCACGGTGAGACCCTGCACGCCGATGCTGCCGAGGGCTTCCTTGACCTCGTCCAGCTTGAAGGGCTTGATGATCGCTTCGATCTTCTTCATCGGAGATCTCCTGGAGGCGGTTGCCCGTCTCGCCATGCAGCGCGAGATCCCGGGCGGTCGCCGTTCTACCACGCGAGCTGCGCTGATTCCTACCCAAATCGGGCATCGAATCGCCCAGAATGTACCGCTTGCGGCACATTCTGGCGGCGCAGGTCCGGCCTCGGGGCTCAGGTGTTCGCCGGGAGCACCGACGTCCGGGCGAGCTCGGCCGCCCGGCGAGCCATGTCGAGAACCACGTCGCCGAAGAAGGCCATCCTGGGGTTGTCGGCCTCGCCCTTCACGTAGCGCGCGTACCCCGCCTCCAGCACGCATGCCATCTTGAAGCGCGCGAGGACGACGTAGTAGTCGAGTGCGTCGACGGGCAGGTCCGCGATCGCGACGTAGCGCTCCACCAGCTCGGCCCGGCTCTGCATGCCCCGGTAGTCGAAGTAGGCGGTATCGGAGCGATCCTCGTCCGGATCGGGCCAGCTCATCAGCACCCAGCCCAGATCGAGGAGTGGGTCGCCCACCGTCGACATCTCCCAGTCGACGACGGCTGCCATCCTCGCCGGCGCGCCATGGCGGAACATCACGTTGGCGAACTGGTAGTCGCCGTGGAGGATCCCCGCGCGGAAGCGTGCCGGCGTGTGCGTGCGCAGCCAGTCGGCGGCGACCTCGATGCCGGGAATCTCGCGAAAGCGGACCCGGGCCAGGTGCGCGAGCCAGCGGTCGACCTGGCGGTCCAGGAAGCCCTCGGGTCTTCCGAATCCTTCGAGCCCCGCCGCGCGCCAGTCGACGCAGGCGAGCTTCGCGAGCGCGTCGATCAGCTCCTCGCCCAGGCCTCGACGCCGTGTCGGGTCGCTCGCGAAGGGCTCCTCGAGCGCGCCCATCGGCGTCCATCCGTCGATGTGCTCCATCACGTAGAAGCACGCTCCGAGCACGTCCGGATCCTCGCAGACACCGAGGAGGCGGGCATGCGGGACGTCGCTGCCGCGCAGCGCCGCGAGCACCCGCGCCTCGCGCAGCATCGTCTCGTTGCGCCCGCGCGGGACGTCCCCGGGCGGACGGCGCAGCACCATGCGCCGGCCGCCGCGCCGCACCTCGAAGATCTCGTTCGACGCGCCGCCCTGTATGAAGGACGGGTCGACGGGCTCGCCTGCGCCGGGAAGTCCCGCGGCGTCCATCCAGCGCGCCAGGGCCTCGCGGTCCACCAGGCCTTCGGTCCGTCTTCGCTCCTCGGCGTCGCTCACCGGGTCTCCCGCCGTCCGGTTTCGGCTGGACTAAGCTGCTGCGGAAGGCGGGAGGAGGCTAGCAGGCCATGGCGTGGGACTTCGAGACGGACCCCGAGTTCCAGCGCGAGCTGGACTGGATGCAGGCCTTCGTACGCGAGGAGGTGGAGCCGCTCGACCTCGTACTGGGCGATCCCTACGACAAGAGCGACGCCCGCGCCAGGGCGATCGTGAAGCCGCTGCAGCAGCAGGTGAAGGAGCGCGGGCTCTGGGCCTGCCACCTGGGTCCGGAGCTGGGCGGGCTCGGCTTCGGCCAGCTGAAGCTCGCCCTGATGAACGAGATCCTGGGCCGCTCGGGCTGGGCGCCGACCATCTTCGGCTGCCAGGCGCCGGACTCGGGCAACGCCGAGATCCTCGCACACTACGGGAGCGAGGAGCAGAAGGAGCGCTTCCTGCTGCCGCTCCTCGAGGGCGAGATCTCCTCCTGCTACTCGATGACCGAGCCCCAGGCGGGTGCCGACCCCACCCTGTTCACGACGAAGGCCGTGAGGGACGGCGACGAATGGGTGATCAATGGAGAGAAGTGGTTCTCCTCCAACGCATGCTTCTCCGCCTTCCTCATCGTCATGGCGGTGACCGATCCCGACGCGTCGCCCTACGAGGGCATGTCGATGTTCATCGTTCCCGCCGACGCTCCGGGGGTGAACATCCTGCGCAACGTGGGTATCGGCTGGGAGCCCGAAGGCCACGGGACCCACGGCTACATCCGCTACGAAGACGTGCGCGTGCCCGACAGCTGTCTGCTCGGGCCTCCGGGGTCCGCATTCGTCATCGCGCAGACCCGCCTGGGTGGCGGACGTATCCACCACGCCATGCGCACCATCGCTCAGCTCGAGCGGGCCTTCGACATGATGTGCGAGCGGGCGCTCTCCCGTGAGACGCGCAAGGGAAAGCTGGCCAGCCTGCAGATGGTCCAGGAGAGGATCGCCGACAGCTGGATCGAGATCGAGCAGTTCCGCCTGCTCGTGCTGCGCACCGCCTGGCTGATCGACAAGCACCAGGACTACGGGAAGGTGAGAAAGGACATCGCCGCCGTGAAGGTGGCGATGCCCAGGGTCTATCACGACGTGGTGCAGCGTGCGATGCACGTCCACGGCGCGCTCGGCGTGTCCAACGAGATGCCCTTCGCGCGCATGCTGATGGCGGCCGAGGTGATGGGCATCGCGGACGGACCCACCGAGGTGCACAAGGTCACCGTGGCGCGCCAGGTGCTGCGCGACCACAAGGGCGTGGACGGCCTCTGGCCCAGCGAGCACCTGCCGGCCCGTCGCGAGGCCGCCCGACAGAAGCTGTCCCATCTGCTGGAGCGCGAGGTGGAGAACCTCTAGGAGGCCGCCCCTGGCTCGCGTCGCCGTCGTCGGGCGGCTGGCCCTGGCTCGCGTCGCCGTCGTCGGGCGGCTGGCCCTGGCTCGCGTCGCCATCCTCGGGCGCCTGTCCGCGGGACGCTCGAGCGGCGCGTCTCGTCGGACTCGGATCTAGCCCTCGCGTCTGGCGACCAGCTCGTCGCGGATCGAGCGCTTCAGGATCTTGCCGGACGCGTTGCGGGGCAGCGAATCCCCGTACACCTCGACGATGGACGGCACCTTGAACGCCGCGATGCGCGCCTTCAGGAACGCCTGCAGCTCGCTCGCGTCCACGCTCTGCCCCGGCTTGGGCACGAGGGCGCACGCGACCTCCTCGCCCATCCGCTCGTGGGGCATCCCGAAGACCGCAGCCTCGTAAACCGCAGGATGCTCGTAGATCGCGGCCTCCACCTCGGCGCAGTAGACGTTCTCTCCGGCGCGCAGCACCATGTCCTTGGCCCGGTCCTCGACGAAGACGAAGCCCTCGTCGTCCAGGCGGCCCAGGTCCCCGCTGCGCAGCCAGCCGTCCACGATGGTCTCCGCCGTGGCCTCGGGCTTGTTCCAGTACCCGCGGATGAGGGTGGGGCTGCGGAACCAGATCTCCCCGATCTCACCCGTCGGCACCTCGTTGCCGTCCTGATCGGTCACCCGGATCTGCATGGTCGGGACCGTGCGCCCGGCGCTGCGGGGCTTGCGCAGGTAGTCGTCACCGGCGTTCCCGGGGCCGTACGCGTTCGTCTCGGTCATGCCGTAGCCGATGCCGGGCCGGCCGCGGCGGAAGCCCTTGTCGATGCGCTGTACCAGCTCCGGCGGGGCCGGCGCGCCGCCGCCGCCGACCGACAGCAGGCTCGACGTGTCGCGGCGCTCGAAGTCGGGGGACTCCAGGAGGTCCCAGGACATCGTGGGGACGCCCACGAACTGCGTCACCCGCTCGCGCTCGATCAGCTCGAGCGCCCGTTCCGGGTTCCACTTGTACATCATCACCAGCTTGTTCCCGGCGGCGTAGGCGGAGATGGAGACGGCGACGAGTCCGGTGACGTGGAAGAGCGGCACCGTGAGGATGAAGCTCGTCGGGTAGCGGGCCTCCTGCTCCTCGCGAGAGGGCTGCACCAACCGGTTCACCGCGGTCCGACAGGCGAAGGAGAGAAGGGCCGACAGGATGGCGCGGTGCGTGGAGACCGCGCCCTTGGGATGGCCCGTGGTGCCGGAGGTGTACAGGATCATCGCGTCGTCGTCGGGATCGATCGCGACGTCCGGAAGGGCCGCTCCCTCCACCACGGCATCATCCCAGGCATCGAAGCCGGGGATGTCGCTCTCCGGGCGCACGGCGATGCCGCGGATGCCCAGGCGCTCCAGGGAGGGGCGCGCGCGCTCCTCGCGTTCCGGATCCGCGATCAGCAGCTTGGCGCCGCAGTCCTCCAGGCCGTAGCCCATCTCCTCGCGGGTCCACCACGCGTTCAGGCAGACCGCGATGGCGCCGACCGAGGTGATCGCCGCGAAGGAGACGATGTACTCCGGGTAGTTGCGCATGGCGATCGCGACCCGGTCGCCCTTCTCGACCCCGTAGCGCTCCACCAGGGCGTGTCCCAGGGCCGCGATGCGGGCGCTCACCTGCGCCCAGCTCCAGCGCTCGTCCTCGTACACGAGAAAGGCGTCGTCGCCGCGGGTCCCGGCCAGGCCCCAGAGGAAGCGCAGGTTGGGAGGGGTGTTGGCGAAGACCCTGTACTTCTGCCCGCGGATCTCCGCCTCGGTGATCGGGTAGCGGCCGTCCGGCCCCGTCACCTCCGCGATCGCTTCTTCCCACGTCATCCGCTCGTTCACGGGCGCGCTCCTCCCGGGCCGGGAGCCGCCCGGCCGAACCGGATGAGCTTACACGTGGGCCTCGACCACGGCGAGGAGCCCGGGCCCGAAGCGCTCCAGCTTGGCCGGGCCGATGCCGTGGGCGAGGGCGAGCTCGTCGGCGTTGCGCGGGCGCAGGTTGGCGATGTCCCGCAGCGTGCGGTCGCTGGCCACCACGTAGGGCGGCACGCCCGCCTCGCGCGCGACCTCCATGCGATGCTGGCGCAGCGCCTCGAAGAGCTCGCGGGCGTGCGGATCGAGGGCGTCGGCCTCGCTGCTGCGGGCCCCCCGACCGCGCCGGGCCCCCGCCTCCGCGATGGCCTCGCGCAGCCGTGTGGGCGGGAGAAGCAGGCGCGCGGGTCGCTCCGCCCGCATCACCGCGATCCCCTCCTCGGTGAGCACGGCCATCGGTCGATCGCCGCCCACGAAGTCGACCCATCCCGCCGTGACACAGCGGCGCAGCAGCCGCGTGAGCCAGGGCTCCGGGTACTCGCGCAGGATTCCCCAGGTGGGTGTGTCGGCCAGACCGGCCGACTCGAGCCGTTGGTCCTTCGCGCCGCGCAGGAGCTTGGCCGCAGCCGAGAGTCCGAAGCGTCCGTGGATGCGCGCCACCGCCGAGAGCGCCTTGCGCACCAGGAGGGTGACCTCCTCGGGGTCGCTGTCGTCGTCCTGGGCCAGCGTGGTGCACACGTCGCAGCGGCCACAGCCCGAGAGCGTCTCCTCCTCGTCGCCGAAGTAGCGCAGGATGGCGTCGTGGCGGCAGCTTCCGCCCTCGGACCAGCGCATCAGCTCCAGGAAGAGGTTCCACTTGTGCTTCACGCGCTCCGGATCCGGGGCGCGGCCCTCGTTGTCCATCTCGATGAGGTGCCGCCGCAGGGGGAGGTCGCCCGGCGAGGTGAGCAGCAGGCCGAGGGCGTCCTCGTCGTCGCGTCCCGCGCGGCCGACCTCCTGGTAGTAGGCCTCGACCGATCCCGGCGGGGCCAGGTGGATCACGGCGCGCACGTCGGCGCGGTCGATTCCCATCCCGAAGGCGTTCGTGGCCACCACCACCTCGGTCTCGCGGTCCGAGAACCGCCGGTGAACCGCCTCGCGGGCGTCGCCGACCATCCCGGCGTGATAGCCCTCGACCAGATAGCCCCGGGCGTTCAGCCGGTCGCTCTCCTCGTCGGTGGCCCGGCGGGTGGGCGCGTAGACGATGGCGCAGCCGCGAACCGCGCCGGGCTCGCCGATCGCCTCGCCGAGCGCCGCGTCGACGGCGGCGTTGCGCTCCTTCTTCGAGCCGACTTCGCGCGCGCGCAGCGCCAGGTTGGGGCGCGCGAAGCCGCGCACCAGCTGGGGAGTGTCGGCGGGCAGGCCGAGCCGCTCCAGGATCTCGTCACGCACCACCGGCGTGGCTGTCGCGGTGCAGGCCAGCACGTGGGACGGCGCGAGCTCGCGCAGGAGCTCGCCGATCTGCATGTAGTCCGGCCGGAAGTCGTGACCCCACTCGCTGATGCAGTGCGCTTCGTCCACCGCCACCAGACGGCAGTCGAGGTCGGCCAGGAGGCCGCGGAAGCCGGGGAACCCCAGGCGCTCCGGCGCGACGTAGGCCAGCTTGTAGCGACCCCGGCCGAGGTCGCGCATGCGCGTGCGGATCTCGTCGCCGTCGAGCGTCGACGCGAGGAACGTGGCCGGAACCCTCAGCGCTTCGAGGGCGTTCACCTGGTCCTGCATCAGGGAGACCAGCGGGGAGACGACCAGGCTGGTTCCGGGCAGCAGGCTCGCCGGGAGCTGGTAGACGAGGCTCTTGCCGCCGCCGGTCGGCGCCACGAGCAGCACGCGCCCGACGGAGAGCAGGGTCTCCATGGCCTCCCGCTGGCCGGGGCGGAACTTCTCGAGCCCGAAGCGGCCGAGGGCGCCCTCGAGGTCGACGACTTCGCTGGACAACGCTGGACTCCCGAGGGACCGGAGTGGGGGAGGGGGACCTTTCGATCCTAGCAGCCGTCGCCCCGGCCGCTCCGGCCGGATGCCAGCTTCGCGACGGTCTCGTCGAACTCGCGCACGGTGCGCGAGACGATCTCGGCCACGGGCTCCACGGCCTCGATGCGTCCGGCCACCTCGCCGGAGAGCGCCACGCCCGCCTCGATCTCGCCTTCGAAGTAGACCTTGCGCACGCCGCCGCCCAGCTCCGCCATGGGGTTGCCTTCGCCGCGGGCGAGACGCTCGGTGCGCTCGGTGCGCAGCGCGCGCAGGGCCGGGCCCTTCTCCTGGCGCAGGAACACGGTTCCCGTCTCCGGCGCCTCCACGATCGCCCTCTTCCAGCCCTCGTGGATGGGCGACTCGGACGCCGAGACCATCCGCGTGCCCATCTGCACGCCCTCGGCGCCGAGGGCGAAGGCGGCCGCCATCGACGCGCCGTCGCAGATCCCGCCTGCGGCGATGATCGGCACGTCCACCTTGGAGCGGACCAGCGGGAGCAGCACCATCGTGGAGACCGGGCTCGGATTCTTGAACCCGCCGCCCTCGCCACCCTCGACGACCAGCCCGTCGACGCCCGCGTCCACCGCCTTCAGCGCCGCGCGCAGGGTGGGGACCACGTGGAAGACGGTGAGGCCCGCGTCCTTCAGCGCCTTCGTGTACTGCATCGGGCTCCCTGCCGAGGTGGTCACGAACTCCACCTCCTGCTCCGCCACGAACTCGACGATCGAGGGGTCGCGTACGAAGGCCTGGGCGATGTTGACCCCGAACGGCTTCTCGGTGAGCTGGCGCATCTTCACGATCTCCGCGCGGATCGCCTCGAGCTCCCCCGACGACGTCTCGATGATCCCCAGCGCGCCCGCGTTCGAGACGGCCGAGGCCAGGGCGGAGCGGGCGATCCATCCCATCGGGGCCTGCACGATGGGGATCTCGACCCCGAGCATCCGGGTCACGCGGTTGTCGAAGGACAAGGGGAACCTCCTCGCCGGGGATGCTAGCCGGGACCTGGACCGGGTAGCATCGGGAGATCGAAGGAGACCCCATGAAGGCCGCCGTGTACTACGAGACCGGACCGCCCGACGTCTTCCGCTACGAGGACGTGGCGGACCCCGCCTGCGCAGCGGACGGTGTGGTGATCGAGATGGAGGCGGTCAGCATCGAGGGCGGCGACACGCTGCACCGGGGCGGCGGCGACATGGCTTCGACCCCCCACATCGTCGGCTACCAGATGGGCGGCACGATCCGCGAGGTGGGGAGCGCCGTCGTCGACCGGGAGGTCGGCCAGCGCGTGGTCGCGATCATGTTCTTCGGCTCCCACGCGGAGCGCGCAGCGGCGCCCGCCGCCGCTACCTGGGTGGTGCCCGATGGCGTGGACATCAAGCGCGCGGCCTGCGTGCCCATCGCCGTCGGCACCGCCGACGACTGCCTCTTCGAGTTCGGTCGCCTGCGCGAGGGCGAGACCGCCCTCATCCACGCGGGCGCGGGCGGTGTGGGAATGGCCGGCATCCAGCTCGCCAAGCGTGCCGGCGCCACGGTGCTCGCCACGGCGTCCAGCGATGAGCGCCTGGCGCGTCTCGAGGAGTTCGGACTCGACCACGGCATCAACTACCGGGAGACGGACTTCGTGGCCGCGGTCAAGGAGATCACGAATGGCCGCGGTGCGGACGTCATCGTGGACTCGGTGGGCGGCCGCAATCTGGAGCGGAGCTTCGAGGCCGCCGCGTATCGGGGGCGCATCAGCTTCGTGGGCTCGGCGGGTCGCGACGACTACCGGCCCGATCCCGCGCTGCTGCGCCCCATGAACAAGAGCCTGACCGGCGTCTTCCTCGGGGCCGAGATGGCGCTGAACCGGGACCGGGTGCACCCGATGATCGCGCGTCACATCGCCGACGTGGGCAAGGGGCTCCTGCACATCGAGATCGATCGCGAGTACCCGCTGGCCGAGGCCGCCGAGGCCCATCGCCACATCGAGAGTCGCCAGGCCTTCGGCCGCGTCATCCTGGTGCCCTGAGGTGGCGGCCTGGTTCTCCTACGCCGAGCAGGCGGGCCACTACTTCCAGCGGGAGCACGAGATGCCCGCGCGCGAGCCGCTCGCCGAGCCGGCGGCGTGGCGCGGCGACGCGCTTCTCGGCCGCGACGTCTGGCGCGTCGTGCTCGACGAGGGTCAGCGCGAGGAGCTGTGTGCGGCCCTGGCGACGGCGCAGGCGCGGGGCCGTCCGACCGGTGAGCTGACCGCCGCCGACTTCCCGCTGCCCACCCTGGCGAAGGCCATCGCCGACTGGCGCGAGGAGATCCGGGAGGGCCGGGGCTTCCTGGTGGTGAGCGGCGTTCCCGTCGAGCGCTGGAGCGACGCGGAGGCGGGCATCGTCTTCTGGTGCCTGGGGCTGCACATGGGACGCCCGGGCGCACAGAATCCCCAGGGCGATCTCCTCGGCCACGTGGCGGACACGGGAGACGACGCCAGCGACCCCTACGTGCGCCTCTACCGCACCCGCTCGCACATCGCGTATCACTGCGACGCCGCCGACGTCGTGGGCCTGCTCTGCCTGCGCGCGGCCCGTCGCGGCGGGGCCAGCCGCATCGCCAGCTCGGTCAGCGTCTACAACGAGCTCCTGGCGCGCCGCCCGGACCTGATCGACGAGCTCTACGAGCCCTTCGCGGTCGACGTTCGCAACGAGGATCGCGACGGCGTCCTTCACTGGCTCCCGATCCCGCCCTGCCGCTTCGCCGGGGGACGTCTCCGGACGTTCTGGCACAGCGACTACTTCCGCTCCGCAGAGCGCCACGACGACGTCACCGTGAGCCCACGCCGCCGCGAGCTCCTCGACCTCTACGACGAGATCGCCGCCGAGCCGGGCCGCTACCTCGACATGGACCTCGCCCCCGGCGACATCCAGTGGCTCTCCAACCACGTGGTGATCCACTCCAGGACGGAGTACGAGGACGACCCGGAGCCCGAGAAGAAGCGACACCTCCTGCGGCTGTGGCTCTCGCTCTAGTCCGCGCGCGCAGCGCAGCCGGCGCAAGGGCGCTCGCGGTCGCGCTGGCGGCCGCGGCCCTGGCACTGACCGGCCTCGAAGCCGGCGCGGCGCCCGCGCGAGAAGCTCCGGTCTTCATGAAGGGCTTCACCCTCGGCGGCTGGTCCACCCACGACTACAGCCGCCCCGGCGTCGCTGCGCAGCTCGATGCCCTGCGCAGCGCGCGGGTGGAGTGGATCGCGCTGACCCCGAGGTGGCTCCAGGAAGAGCGCGACGCGACCGCGATAGCGGCCCACCCGGAGCGAACGCCCTCGGACGAGAGCCTGGTGGAGGTGATCGGGCTGGCACGCTCGAAGGGCTTCGAGGTCTTCCTGAAGCCCCAGGTGGACGTGGTCGGCCCGGGCTGGCGGGGCGAGATCGCGTTCGCCTCGGAGGACGAATGGGAGGCCTGGTTCGCCAGCTATCGGCGCTTCATCTCGCACTACGCGGGGCTGGCCCGACGGACCGGGGTGGCGCTGTTCTGCGTGGGCGTGGAGCTGGACGCGACGCGCCATCGCGAAGCCGACTGGCGGCGCGTCATCGCCGAAGTAGGCGGGACGTTTCCGGGGCCCCTGACCTACGCGGCCAACTGGGGGCGCGAGCGGGACATCCGCTGGTGGGACGCGCTCGACTACGCGGGCGTCGACGCCTACTTCCCGGTGGCCGAGCGGGCCGACCCGCCTCGCGCCGAGATCGACCTCCGCTGGGCGGAGCATCTGCGCGGTCTTCGAGCGTGGGCCGAGCGGATCGATCGTCCCGTCCTCTTCACCGAGATCGGATACCGGAGTCGCGCCGGAGCCGGGGTCGATCCCTGGGAGTGGCAACGTCCGGGAACCCCCGCGCCCCGCGAGCAGGAGCGGCTCTACCGGGCCGCCTTCGAGGCGCTCTGGTCCGAGCGTTGGCTCGCCGGGCTCTTCTGGTGGCAGTGGCGCACCGCGCCGCCGGACCGGCCCGAGCTCGACACCGGCTTCACTCCGCAGGGAAAGCCCGCGCTCGACGTGGTCGGCGAGTTCTACGCACGCGAGTCCCGCCGGCAGGGATCGTCCGGATCCAGGCGCTAGCGGGCGCACGCTGCCGGACGGCGCTGAGGGGCCATCGAGGAGAATCGCCGGGCGACCTGAAGCCGGGGAAGGCGGCGGTTCGGAGCCTCGTCGCTGGGTGGGTGGCTCAGCCCGGCCTGCGAACCTGCCGATCGGTGCGTCGGTCCAGTGCCTCGAGCGCGGACAGGAGGAGCCTGCCGGCGACCCAGCGGAGCGGCTCCGGCGGCCAGCGCCAGGGGCTCCGCTGTAGAGCCGCCTCGTGGGGGTGCTGCCGACCGTGGACGCGCTCGGCGAGGAGCTCGCCGATGAGGGTCGCCTGGGCGAGACCGTGGCCCGCGAAGCCGACGCCGTAGACGACGTTGCCGTGGGTGCCTTCGACGCCGATCGCCGGGAGGAAGTCGAAGGTGAGGCCGATCCAGCCGCCCCAGAGGCTGGCGAGGGGATGACCGCGCAGGGCGGGGAAGCGGTCGCGGAAGGCGCGCTCGATCTTCTGGAAGGCCTTCGGGTCATGGGCCGGCGGCAGCCGGTCGCCGTAGGCGATGCCCGCGGTGCCGGACCCGCCGATGATCGTTCCCTGGGCGGTCAGGCGGTAGCTCGCGAGCACTTCGTGGGCGGTGTAGACGCCCTCGCGGCCGCGCCAGTCGAGCTCGGCGAGCTGTTCCTGGGAGAGGGGGCGCGTCTCGAAGAGGTGGACGCGCAGCGCCGAGACGCGGCGTGCGAGGCGTCCGGTGCTGAAGGTGTAGGCGTTGGTGGCCAGGACGGCGTGGTCGGCGGTGACCGAGCCGGACCCGGTGCGCACCCGCACCCGTCGTCCGTCGATCAGCTCGTCGACCGGGGACTGCTCGAAGATGCGCACGCCGGCGTCCAGCGCCGCGCGGCGCAGGGCCAGGACGTACTTCCCCGGGTGCAGCGTGCCGCCGCAGCGTTCGTGGATGCCGCACAGGAAGGCGGGCGGGACACCGCGCTCGCGCAGCTCGGACGACGACAGGAACTGCACCTGGGCGCCCAGCGACTTCGCCGTATCGGCCGCCTTGTGCAGGCGCTGTTCCTGTTTGGGGTGCACGGCGGCGGCGAGATTGCCGCTCGGCAGGTAGTCGCAAGCGATGCCGCGCTTGCGGATCAGCTCCTCCGTGTACTCGACGGCGGCGTCGGCGAAGCGCACCAGCGCGCCCGCGCGCTCCTTCCCGTACACGAGAAGCAGGCTCGGGATGTCCTTGCCGATGGTGGGAGTCAGGTGGCCGGCGTTGCGACCGCTGGCGCCGGAGCCGCAGAAGTCGCTCTCGAGCAGGGCCACGTCCGCGCCCTGGGCGCGCAGGGCGAGCGCGGTGGAGAGGCCCGCGTAGCCTCCACCGACGATCGCCACGTCGGCGTCCAGATCGTCACCGAGGGGTGTCTGCAGGTCGTCAGGGCATTCGAGGTAGGGGCTGATGGACTCGAAGCGGGGGAAATCGCTCACCTATTCAGGATACCGCGCACGCCCGGGCCCCACGGGGCGGCGGCGAAGCCCCCGGTCGCTAAGATCCGGCCAGCCTACGGGGGGTGGGCAGCATGCTGAAGCCGCTCGCGAAGCTCTTCCTCAGGATCACCGGCTGGAGGTCGGAGGGCGGTCTTCCCGTCGAGCGGAAGTTCGTCCTCATCGCGGCGCCCCACACCTCCAACTGGGACCTGGCCTACCTGCTGGCGCTCGCCGAGACCTACGACGTGCGCGTCTCGTGGATGGGGAAGCACACGCTCTTCCGCGGTCCGTTGGGCTGGCTGATGCGCGCCGTGGGCGGCATCCCGGTCCGTCGCGATCGGCGCAACAGCCTGGTGAAGCAGATGGCGGAGGAGTTCAGGCGCCGCGACGAGCTGATCCTGACGGTGCCGGCCGAGGGGACCCGCGGCTACACGCCGCACTGGAAGTCCGGCTTCTACGCCATCGCGCGTGAGGCGAATGTCCCCATCGTGATGGGCTTCCTCGACTACGAGCGCAAGGTGGGCGGCTTCGGGCCGGCGCTGATCCCGACCGGCGACATCCGCGCGGACATGGACGAGTTCCGCGCCTTCTACTCCGCCGGGCAGGCCCGCTACCCGGATCTCTTCGGCGAGGTGCGGCTCAAGGAGGAGATGTAGGCCGGCCTGCGTCTCCGTGCCGAGGAGGAGAGGTAGGCCGCGGCCCTACGTCTCCAGCTCGCCCACCGCGCGCCAGGCCTCGTCGATGGCGCAGTCCACGTAGGCGCGCCCGCCGGCGTCGGAGTTGGCGATGGCGATGCGCCCGAAGGGGCGGCGCCCGATCTCGTAGGGCCGCTCGCCCTCCGCGTAGTCGGGATCGAAGAGGGGATTCGGACTCCAGGCGTAGCCGTGGGGCCAGCGATTCACGGTGATCGCCTCGATCCCGTTCGCGGGATCGAACCCGCCCGGGCCGAGCATCCCCGCCAGCTGCGTACGGATCTCGCGCTCGATCGTCTCGAAGTCGGTGGCCAGGAGCTGGAGGCGGCCCTCCTTGTGCTGCTGGCTGGGTGGGAGGCCGGGCTTCAGGGGCACGCGCTGCATGTGCAGCACGATGGGCTCGTCGGGGCCGGAGGAGAACGCATAGCCGCCGAGGCTGACGGGGAAGTCCACCGTCACCACGCGATGCCAGCTTCCCGGACAGATGGCCAGCCCGAGCTTCTGCTTCTTCACGGCATGCCAGTCCTTCAGGAGGACGTTGGTGTAGACGAGCGGGACCTTCACCAGCCGGGCCAGGGCCGCGCGCTGATCCGCCGGCAGCGTGGGACAGAGGTGGGGGATGATCCGGTTCCAGCAGGCCAGGATGCAGCGACCCCCGCGTACCCGCTCCACGCGGCCGTCGCGCACGTAGGTGACGTGGACGCCCTCGGCGCTCTTCGGGTCGCCGTCGTGCTCGACGCGCACGGCGGTGCTGTTCAGGCGGATGCGGACCGGTGAGCCCGCGACGTCGAGCCGCGCGTAGTCGAAGACCGCCTGGACGACGTCCTCCATGTCCGAGCCGGGTGCGACCCCCGGAACCAGACGCCGAACCAGCAGGCGTGGGATCGACGCGTTGCCGTCGGGGAAGTGGTGGATGTAGGGCTGCACGAGCCAGCGGAGCACGCGCCGGCCGATTCCCTCCAGGTGGCGGAGACTCGTCCCGCCCAGCCCGGGGAGTCCCATGGCCATGGCCTCGAGTGCCGGGGCGGCGTCGATCCCGACCCCCAGGTAGAACTCGGGAAGACACTGCAGGACGCCCAGGGCCTCCTCTCCGAGACCCAGGTGGCGGGTGGCGAACTCGCGGTAGCTGATCGTCTGGAGGTAGCCCGGCTCCGAGAAGATCCCGTGGTCGGGGAGCTGGTCCGAGTCCAGGCTGAAGGCTCGCAGCAGGTCTGCGCGGGCCTCCTCGCTCAGGGGCATGCGCGAGACGGCCTCCTCGATCGGGACCTCGCAAGGCGCAGCGGGCAGGAAGTAGGCGGGATCGAAGGCAGCCGTGTGTACCAGGCGATCGCTTCCGTAGCTGGCCGCGTCGAAGAAGAACGCGGGCTGCAGGTCGTGGCGACGGTAGAACTCCTGGTCGTAGGCGCTGTCGAAGCGGTCCAGATCGACCGCGAGCTCGCGGAGCAGTCCCTTCGCTTCGGCGCTGTAGTCCCGCGGCTGCTCCAGGGTCTGGCTGCCGCCGTAGCCCAAGATGGTGCGCCCCGCGTGCGTGAACTCGTTGCGCTTGGCGTGGCCGCCGAAGTCGTCGTGGTTCTCCAGCACCAGGATGCGCGCGTCGGGGTTGCGCTGCTGGAAGAACCAGGCGGCGGAGAGCCCGCTGATGCCTCCGCCCACGACCACCAGGTCGTAGGGCTCGTCCTCCGCGATCTCGATGGGGCCCCATTCGCGGCGGCCCTGCCAGGCGAGCTCGTGGCCGGTCTCGAAGGCTCCGGGGTGACCGCCGCGCAGGCCGCTGCGGGCGGGCGGGTAGTCGTGCCCCGGTGCCCCGCGTGTGCCCGAGTCCGTCGATCCCGCGGCGGGCCGCGCTCCGCTGCTCTGCTCGGCGCCGGCATGCCCCGCGAGGCCCGCCACCGCGGCCAGGCTGGCCGCGCCCTGGATGAAGTCGCGCCGCGTGATCGGGCGGTCCATGCCAAGCTCGCGGTCGCGCGCCGTCATCGCGCCGAGGGTATCCGAGGGCATCAGCCCGGGTCGAGCGCGATCTCCACGGCGGCGATCTCGCGCCGCAGCGTCTCGGCCTGGGCGTCGGTGAGGCCGATCCGCCGGTCGAACGAGATCCCGAACTGCCTGTCCATGCCGGGGACGCGGCGGATGGTGTTCTCGGCGCGCTCCAGGAACTCGGGCAGCGGCGAGCGCAGGACGCCGAGGATCAGCGGATTCAGACGCGTGAAGAAGCCGTCGAAGTCCATCTAGCGCCTGCCGCGCTCCTCCGCGCGCGCCGCCTCGAGGAGCTGGGGGGTGCCGACGAGGCGCTCGCCGTTCTTCAGCTCGCCGGTGGCGTGCACGGGAGCCAGCACGTCGTCCAGGTACCCGGGTCCCTCGGCGGTCGGCACGAACCAGCCGGTCGGACACATGGTGAGGATCTCGACGAACGAGAAGCCCCGCCCTTCCAGCTGGGCTTCGAACGCGCGCCGGATCATGTTCTTGGTCTTGACCACGTTGGGGGCGTCGTGCACCGAGCCGCGCGCCGCATAGGCCGTGCCGCCCAGGGGCGCGAGGAGATCGCCGATCAGGATGGGGTGGCCGTGGCGGCCCGCATCGCGGCCTTCGAGGCTGTTCTTGGTGCGCTGGCCGAGCACCGTGGTCGAGGTCATGTGGCCGCCGGTCTCGCCGAAGACACCGTTGTTGAGGAGCACGCAGGTGACGTTCTCGCCGCGGGCCGCCGTGTGGATCACCTCCTGCAGGCCCTCGTTGACCATGTCGCCGTCGCCCTGCAGCGTGAACATCAGCGTGTCGGGCCGCATGCGCTTGGCGCCGGTCGCCACCGAGGGTGCCCGCCCGTGCAGGGCCTGGACGAGGTCCACGTCCATGGTGCTGGTGAACGCCGTGTAGCAGCCGATCCCGATGATCCCGATCGCGTTCCGCTCCTGGCCCAGCTCCTCGATCACCTCCAGCAGGATGCGGATCGCGACCGGCTCGCCGCAGCCCGGGCAGAGATCGTGGTCCTCGTGCAGGAGCAGGGCGGGCTTGATGCGTCCCACCTTCCGGGCCGGCTCGTTGGGAGGCGCCAGGGTCGGCAGCGCGTCGTCGCGGACGTCGCTCATCTCGGATCCCCCAGGCTGGACGCGATGCGGTGCCGGACGTCGGCCGGGTCCAGGATCGGTCCGATGCCGAAGCCGGCTTCGTCCGAGGAGATCCCGCCGATGGCGACGACCGGGGCGCGGCCCAGCACCGCCAGCCGCACGTCGTCGATCATCTGGCCGGCGTTCTGCTCCAGGACCGCCACGCGGCGTGCGCCCTCGGCGGCGCTGGCCACGGCCTCCGCGGGGAAGGGCCACAAGGTGATGGGTCGCAGGTAGCCGACGCGCACGCCCTCCGCGCGCAGGGCGCGGACCGCGTGCCGCGCGAAGCGCGCCAGGCTGCCGAACGCCACGACCACGACCTCGGCGTCTTCGGTGAACTCGCTCTCGGCGCGCGCCGTCTCGGCGGCGAGGGCATCGTGCTTGGCCTGGAGGCGCTTCCAGAAGGAGTCGGGGTCGATGCCCTTGGCCCCCTTCTCCATCCCGATCGGGTTGATGTTGCGCGAGCGGCCGCTCCCGCCCAGCGAGCCGTCCACGGCCCAGTCCCGCGGCGGCAGCGGGTCGAACTCCAGAGGCGCGATCTCGACCGCCTCCGCCGTGTGAGCGAGCAGGAAGTCGCCGTGGATCTGCACCGGATTGCGCCAGCGCTCGGCCAGATCGAAGGCCACCTGGGTCAGCTCGACCGCCTCGCGCACGTCGATCGGGGCGAAGACGACCTGGCGGTAGTCCCCGTGGCCGCCGCCGCGGGTGGCCTGGAAGTAGTCGCCCTGTCCGCGCGCCATGTGGAAGAGGACCAGGGGAAGCTCGGCGCGGGTGATCTCCGAGAGCGACTCCTGCATCAGGGCGATGCCCTGTCCGGTCGAGCCCGTCGCCGCGCGCGCTCCGGTGGCGAGGGCTCCCCAGGCCATGCCGATCGCCTCGATCTCGCTCTCGGCGTTGATGCACACCCCGCCCGCTTCGGGGAGCTTGCGCGCGAACGCCTCCAGCAGCTCGGTGAACGGGGTCATCGGGTAGCCGGCGAAGAAGCGGCAGCCGGCCGCCAGGGCGGCCTCGGCGATCGCCTCCGAGCCCTCCATCAGGCGCGGCTTCACGACGCCACCTCGTGCAGCACGGGCGTCTCGTACTGGAAGATCTCGAAGCAGAAGTCCGGGCACACGAGCAGGCAGGCGCCGCACCCGGTGCAGCCCGGGAGGAGCTCCGGATAGGGAACGCCCAGCTCGTTGCGCGCCTCCGACATGCGCAGGACGCGCGGCGGGCAGGCGGGGATGCACAGCTCGCAGCCCTTGCAGCGTTCGACGGCGACGGTGATCGTGCCGCGGCTCTCGACCGTGCTCACGCTGCGGCCTCCCAGCCCAGGGAGAGGGCCTTCTCGTTGGTCTCGAGGTGCTGGCTGCGATAGGAGGGAAGCGACGCGCGCATCCCCTCGACCAGGGCGTCGCGACCGACCAGCCCGCTGGCGGCGGCATAGGCGCCCACCAGGACCATCGAGGCCGCCATGGCGCTGCCGGCGCGCTGGGCCAGCTCGGTGGCGGCCACCTGGACCACCCGGTGGCGCTCGCGATCGAGCGCTCCCTCGAAGAGCGATCCGTTCACCACCACCAGCGCGCCCTCGCGCAGCTTGGCACGGCTGGGCTCCCAGAAGGCGTGATGCACGGCGATCGCCGCGCCGGCCTCGGAGACGATGGGGGGCGCCGAGACCGGCTCGTCGCCGACGATGAGGGTGGCGTCGGTGTGGCCGCCGCGCATGGTGCCGCCGTAGGTCCCGAGCAGGGTGACGTGCAGTCCGTCGAGGATCGCTGCCCGCGCCAGCACCTGGGCGCCGAGCTGGACGCCCTGGCCGCCCACGCCGGTGAAGAGGATCTCACGCTCCATGGTCGCCCCGAGCGCCGAGCTGGGCACGCTGACCGCACACACTCGTGGAGAGGAGGTCACGCTCCACGGTCGGCCTCCCCGAGGGCGCGCAGGGCGAAGGCGACGACGTGCTCGGCGTCGGCGCGCGACGGCGTCTCGCTCCGCGCGAGCGCGCGCTCCAGCCAGCCGATGGCCAGGGTGTAGAGGGCGTCCGCATCGCGCTCCGCATCGCCGTCGGGCAGGGCGCCGTCGCGCCGCGCCTGCTCCAGGGCGTCCCGCACCAGGGCGGTGGTGCGCGCCTCCGCTGCGGCGACCTCGGCGGGGAAGAGCTCGGAGAGCCGCGCGCGCGACAGCGCGAAGGGGCGGGTCGCGGCGGCGGCCTCCGGGTTGAGCGCCTGCTCGAGGATTCCGCGCAGCCAGCGGTTCACCCGTTCGACGGGCTCGCCGGCCGACTCCATACGGTGTCGGAGGTAGTCGGTGAGGAGCCGGCTCCCCTCGTCCAGGACGGCGAGCAGCAGCTCGTCCTTGGAGCGGAAGTGGCGGTAGAACGCCTGGTTCGAGAGCCCGGCCGCGCGCACGATGGCGCCGACCCGGGGCTCGAGACTGCCGCTCTCGCGGATCAGCTCGAAGCTGGCCTGGACCAGGCGGGCGACCTCGTCGCGGTAGGCCGCCCGGCGCGCTCCCAGGGCCCGGTCGACGCTGCGTTCCGAGACCGAAGCGACTGAAATTGCTTCGAGAATGCCATTCTGCATAGACGGAACTATATTCCGCAGCGAGTCGTGGAGCAACCCCGGCGAAGCCGGGCCCCACGAGCCGCTCAGCGGGAGGCGATCTGCTCGACGATCAGCGCCCGCTGCACCTGGCCGGTCGCGGCGGTGCGGGGGAGGGCGGCCACGCGCTCCAGGCGGCGCGGCTTCTTGAAGCCGGCCAGGCGCCCTTCGCACCAGGCCTGCACGGCCTCCAGGTCCGGCTCGGCCCCCGGCTCCGCCACGACCACGGCGCAGACCACCTCCCCCCACTTCGGGTCGGGCAGGCCCACGACGGCGACCTCGCGCACGTCCGGGTGCCCGGCGAGCACGGCCTCCACCTCTGCGGGGGCCACGGACTCGCCCCCGCTGCGGATGATCTCCTTCTTGCGACCCACGATGGAGAGGCAGCCGTCCTCGTCCAGGGCGCCGAGGTCGCCGGTCTGGAACCAGCCGTCGCGGAGCGCGGCGGCGGTGGCTTCGGGATCGTCGAAGTAGCCGTCGGTCAGGAAGTCGCTGCGCACACAGATCTCGCCGTCTTCGGCCAGGCGCAGGTCGACGCCGGGCGGAGGAGGACCGACGCTGCCGGGCTTCTCCAGGACCAGGGCGTCGGGCAACGTCGCAGCCGAGCCCACCTCGGTGGAGCCGTAGTAGACCCGAGTCACGGTTCCGGGGAAGCGCGCCTTCAGCGAGCGGATCAGCTCGATGGGCGTGGCGGAGGTCCCGGTGTCCACCTCGCGCAGGCTCGAGGTGTCGAAGCGCTGCGGGTCCGTCTCGAGGATGCGCGCCCAGACCGCCGGGATGCAGTAGAGACGGTTGGCCCGGTGTCGCTCCACGGCGCCCAGCAGCGCCGCGGCCGTCGCCTGCTCGACGAACACGATCTCGCCCCGGGTCTGCCACGCACAGAGGCCCAGGGTGAACGCGGCCATGTGGAAGAGCGGGAACATGCACACCGTCCGCTCCGGCACGTCCTTGAATACGCCCTGGAAGCTGCGCAGCCAGTTGGCGCGGTGGGAGAGGACGACGCCCTTGGGGCGGCCCGTGCTGCCGCTGGTGAAGAAGATGACGTGGGGGTCCCGCTCGTCGACGGCCACGTCGGGCGGGGGGTGCGGATCGGTCCCGACGGCGGCCGGCGACAGATCGGGCCCGGCGTGCCCGCCGCCGAGCCCGGCGGTCGCGGCGATTCCGGCGCGCGACGCCACGGCCACCGCGTCGCCTGCACGCTCCGCGTCCGCGACGAGGAGCGCAGCGCGTGCCAGCCCGGCCACGCCGGCTGCCTCCTCGGGGCCCAGGCGAGCGTTGAGCGGGGCGAAGACCGCT
Organism: Myxococcota bacterium; assembly: GCA_028278065.1. GTDB lineage: Bacteria > Myxococcota_A > UBA9160 > UBA9160 > JAFDET01 > JAFDET01. Next base: position 753 of record JANQFA010000137.1, on the reverse strand, counting down.
CCCAGACGGGCGAGGCCGACGAAGAGCGGGATCAGGTCCAGGCTGGTGTCGGCCCACGTCACCACACGGTCGCCTCGGCCGATGCCCAGCGTGGCCAGCTCGGCCGCTACGCGGTTGCCCGCGGCGTCGAGCTGGCCGTGTGTCAGGGTCGCCTCGCCCAGCGAGGCAGCGGGATCGTCCGGCGCCACCGCGGCGTTGCGCCGAAACACGTCTCCGATCAACATCGGCACGGCGGCCAGCATGGCCGAAGCCGCCGCGCCGCTCAACCGTTCCCGGAGCTCCGACCATGAACCAACGCAGTCCGCGCGTCCTCACCCACGTCCATCCGGGCCTCCTGAGACGGGTGAAGGAGCGCTTCCCGTCCGTCGAGATCGTCCACATCCCGGAGGAGGGGCCGCTCGACGAGGGCGTCGAAGGAGACGTTCTCCTCACCCAGACCTGGGGTGCGCCCAATACCGCCGACGTGATGGAGCGCGGCGTGCGCTGGGTCCACACCTACGGAACCGGGGTCAACCGCTACCCGTTCGAGACCCTCGAGGGTGTCCCGCTCACCTGCTCGCGCGGTTCCGGAGCCGTGATGATCTCCGAGTGGGTGATGGCGATGCTGCTCGCCTGCGAGAAGCGCCTGCCCGAGTCGTGGATCGACGAGGTTCCGGAGATCTGGAACGTGTTCGACCTGGGCGGGCTGCACGGGCGCACGCTGGGCCTGGTCGGGATCGGCGGCATCGGCCAGGCGATCGCGGAGCGCGCGCT
>JANQFA010000132.1 GCA_028278065.1 Myxococcota bacterium | reverse complement strand
TGGCTGGCGCGGCACCTGGACAAGAAGACGGTCTTCATCGTGGGCGTCGTATGGTGGATCGGCGCCCAGGGGTTCATCTACGCGGGCTCGCCGGACTGGCCGCGCTGGACCATGTTCGCCGTCGCGGGCCTCGCGGGGATCGGCTACGCGGTCGCCGACCTGATGCCCTGGGCGATGCTCCCGGACGTGATCGACGAGGACGAGCTGGCCACGGGCGAGCGGCGCGAGGGCCTCTACACGGGCACCTTCACCCTGCTGCGCAAGATGGGTGGCGCCACCGCAGTGCTCATGGTGGGCATCGCCCTCGACGTGGCGCGCTACGACGGCACGGCCACCAGCCAGCCCGAGTCCGCGGTGACCGCGATCCGCATTATGATGGCCCTGGTCCCGGCGCTGCTGCTCGTCGTCACCGCGTGGATGGCGCGGCGCTATCCCCTGTCTCGCGAGGCGCACCGCGCCGTGCTGGACGGCCTCAGGGAGCGCGAGCGCGCGGCCTAGCGGCGCCGCAAGAGCCGTCACGCCTTCGCCACGGTGGCGACGGCGATCCCCGGTCGGCCATACTCCGCCGGCCGCGGCGGAGGAGCCGATGCACCTCGGCCGGCAGCAACCGGAGGACCCGATGCACCGTTCCCTCGTTCCCGCACTGCTCGCCGCGGCCGTCGCCGTCCTGGCCTGCGGCGAAGCTGCCGAAGAGGTGGCGGCGCCCGCCGCCGAGCTCAGCGAGTGGACCGCGCCGGCCATCGTCCACGCGCCGCTGACCGTCCCGGCGCCCGGCAGCGATCGGGCGGCCGAGGTGAACCGGCGCGCCGCGGAGGTCGAGGAGCAGGTGGTGGCCTGGCGCCGTCACATCCACCAGCACCCGGAGCTCTCGAACCGCGAGTTCGAGACCGCCGCCCTCGTGGCCGGGGAGCTGACCGCCCTCGAGCTGGACGAGGTGCGCACCGGCGTGGCCCACACCGGGGTGGTCGGCGTCCTGCGCGGGGGGAGGGACGGGCCGGTGGTCGCATTGCGCGCCGACATGGACGCGCTTCCGGTGACCGAGGAGACCGACCTCCCGTTCGCGTCCAAGGTGCGCACCACCTACGACGGGCGCGAGGTGGGCGTGATGCACGCGTGCGGACACGACGCCCACGTGGCGATCCTGCTCGGAACCGCACGGGTCCTGGCCGGAATGCGCGCTCAGCTCCCGGGCACCGTCCTCTTCGTCTTCCAGCCCGCCGAGGAGGGCGCGCCGAAGGGGGAGGAAGGAGGCGCGCGACTGATGTTGGAGGAGGGCGCCTTCGACGCGCCCGTCCCCGACGCGGTGTTCGGTCTCCACGCCACGCCCGACTTCGAGGTGGGCACCCTCGGCTACCGCAGCGGAGGCGTCATGGCGAGCTCGGACCGCCTCGAGATCGTGGTGCGCGGCAGCCAGACCCACGCCGCCTATCCGTGGCGCGGAGTCGATCCCGTGGCGGCGGCTGCGAGGGTGGTGCTGGCCTTGCGCGAGATCCCCGCCCGCCGCGTGGACGCCAGGGTCGGCTCCATCGTGTCCATCGGCTCGGTACACGGAGGGGTACGCCACAACATCATTCCCGACGAGGTGGTCCTGAAGGGCACCATGCGCTCGCTGGATCCCGAGATGCGCTTCGAGATCCATCAGCGCGTGCGCGAGACCGCGAAGCACGCGGCCGCGGTCGACGGTGCGAGCGCGGAGGTGGAGATCGCCCTGGGCTACCCGGTGACCTACAACGACCCGATCCTGGTGGAGCGCATGCTCCCCAGCCTGGTGCGCAGCGCCGGGGCCAAGCGCGTGAAGGAGGGCCGTGCGCGAACCGGGGCCGAGGACTTCTCCTTCTTCGCCCAGAAGGCCCCTGGCTTCTACTTCTGGCTGGGGACCCGCTCCCCGGACGTGGCCGCCGCCGACGCGGCCCCGAACCACTCCCCTCGCTTCCTGGTGGACGAGCGGGCGTTGGGTCTCGGAGTCCGAGCGATGGTCAACCTCGCCTTCGACTACCTCGAGGGCGGCTCGTCGGAGTAAGATGGCCGCGAGGAAGCCCACCCCTTGAACGTCTCCGAGCCGCTGCTGCAGGAGCCCGTCTGGCCCGACGACGCCGGCCAGCGAGTCGTCTTCCTGCTGGACGCCTCCAGCCCCCTGGAGCTGCGGCTGCTCCGGGCCTGGGTCGATCGCACCCGTCCCGAGGACGCGGTGACCGTCGATGGCGAGTGCTTCGAGATCCCGCCGAGCCGGCGCCGGAACGGAACACCGATCGACCCGCACTTCGAGGACTGCGTCGCCGCCGGCGAGGACGTCCTGTTCGCTCCGCTCCGCATCGCCTGGCTGGCGCCCGAGCGCGACGGCGTCCGCGCGGTGAGCTGGTGGGACCTCATCACCTTCGGCGACCCGCGCGATCCCGGCCGGCTGCGCCAGCGCAGCATCCTGCGTCGCCATCGGGACCGCTGCCGTGTCGTCGCGGGTGCACCCGCCACCCTGGCCGAGCTGCGCGGGCGCTGGAGCGAGGCGGCCCACGACGACACCAGCGCCACCCTCGGCCTGCCCGAGTTCATCGTGCGCCAGGCCGCTCTCGCCCTGGAGCGCGCCGAGCGCCAGCTGCGCGGCGCGCGCTACAAGGTCCCCCGCTTCGTCAGCGACGACATCCTGTCGCAGCACTCGGTGCGGGGAGCCCTCGCGCGTATCGCTCGCGAGAGCGGGCGCAGCGAGGAGTCGGTGGACAGGCAGGCGGCCCGCTACCTGAAGGAGATCGCGGCGACCCACAGCCCCTACGTCATCGACCTGGCCGCGTCGCTCATCCGAGCGCTCTGGTCCCAGGGATATCGCAGCCTGCGCTTCGACGATCGCCAGCTCGCCGGCATCGCCTCACTCGGCCAGCGACACCCGATCGTCTTCCTGCCATCGCACAAGTCGAATCTCGATCATCTGGTGCTGCAGTACGCGCTTCACGTCTGCGGGCTGCCCCCGAACCACACGGCCGGCGGGATCAACATGAACTTCTTCCCGATCGGGCCGATCGTGCGCCGCAGCGGGGTCTTCTTCATCCGCCGCAGCTTCCGGGACAACCCGCTCTACAAGTTCGTGCTGCGCCGCTACATCGACTTCCTGATCGGGAAGCGCTTCTCCCTCGAGTGGTACGTCGAAGGCGGACGATCCCGATCGGGGAAGCTCCTCCCGCCCCGCTTCGGCCTCCTCGGCTATGTCGTCGACGCGTGGCGCCGCGGGAAGTCCGACGACGTCTTCCTGATCCCGGTCTCCATCGCCTACGACCAGATCTCGGACGTGGGCGACTACGCGGTCGAGCAGCGCGGGGGCAAGAAGGAGAAGGAGAGCTTCGGCTGGTTCGTGGGCATCGTGCGTCGCATGCGGAACCGCTACGGCGACATCCACATCCGCTTCGGCGACCCGATCTCCCTGGCGGGCTCCCTGGGCACTCCCGACCCGGACGCCGAGGTCGATCCCGACGCCCCCGTCATCGAGATCCAGAAGCTCGCCTTCGAGACCTGCGTCCGGATCAATCGGGTCACTCCGATCACACCCACCTCGCTCGTGACCCTGGCGCTGCTGGGAAGCGGAAACCGCGCCCTCACCGTGGACGAGATCCTGCTGGGGATGCGCAACCTCCTCGACTACACACGCCGACGCAAGCTCCCCACTACGCGTGAACTGGACGAGCTGGACGCGCCGGACGGGGTGCGTCGCGCGCTGGAGGCGCTTCAGAACAGCGGCGTGGTCTCCTGCTACGACGAGGGGCCCGAGGCGGTCTACGCCATCGAGCGCGATCAGCACCATGCGGCGGCCTACTACCGGAACTCGGTCGCCCACTTCTTCATCAACAGCGCGATCGCCGAGCTCGCCCTCCTGGCGGCCGCGCGCGAGGAGGCCGGCGACCGCAACGCCGCCTTCTGGGAGGAAGCGATGCGCCTGCGCGACCTCCTCAAATTCGATTTCTTCTTCGCCGAGAAGGACGAGTTCCGTCGCGAGCTGCGCGAGGAGCTGACCTATCAGCAGCCGGACTGGGAGGCCCGCCTCGCCGCGGGCACCGCCCAGGTGAGGGCCATGATCCAGGACTTCCGGCCTTTCGCGGCCCACCGGGTGCTGCGGCCCTTCCTGGACGGCTACGACGTGGTCGCCGACGCACTCGCGCGGCGCAGCGCATCGAACGAGTTCGAACGCGGTCCCTTCGTGGACGACTGCCTGCGACTGGGCCGCCAGTACCTCCTGCAGGGCCGGGTGAAGAGTCCGGAGTCGATCTCCAAGGCGCTCTTCGAGACGGCGGTGCGCCTGGCCGACAACCGGGGCCTCGTCGAGACGGGCTCGCCCGGCCTCTCCGCCCGGCGCAAGGCCTTCGCCAGCGAGGTGCGCGACGCCATCCGACGGGTGGAGATCATCGAGGCCCTGGCCGCCGCGCGGCGCGCCGGCCTGCCCGTCTGATCTCGACTTTCTCCTTGGTTGTCGGCTAGCTGGATCGAACGGAGCCCGCTCGCCTTGACAGTTGGAGTGATTACTCTAAGAGTAATCACATGGATTATCGAGTCGAAGAGCTGGCCCGGCAGGCCGGTGTGTCCGTGGACACGGTCCGCTTCTACCAGGGCCGCGGTCTGCTTCCGCCGCCCGAGCGGCGCGGACGGGTCGCGATCTACGGCGACGGCCACCTGGAGCGCCTGCAGCGGATCCGGCGCTGGCTCAAGGAGGGGCTGACCCTCGCCGTGATCCGCCGGATCCTGGACCGCGGCGCCGCCAACGGCGACCGTGCACTGCTCGAGGCCCTGGCCGAGGAGCGCGTCGGCGCGCGGACCCTGAGCGCCACCGAGCTTGCATCGGAGTCCGGGCTTCCGGCGTCGCTCGTGACGGCGGCGGTGAGCGCGGGCCTCCTGACGCCGCTCCGGGTGGGCGACGAGGAGCGCTTCTCCGAGAGCGATCTGGAGATGGCGCGCTCGGGCCTGGCGATCCTCTCGGCCGGCTTCCCGATCGCCGAGCTCTTCAGTCTGGCCGCGGAGCACGTCTCCGCGGTGGAGCGCGTCACCGATCGCGCCATCGAGCTCTTCGACGAGCATGTTCGCAAGGCCGGCGACCGCGACCCGGACGCCCCCGACGTGACCGAGGCGTTTCGCAGCCTGACGCCCCAGGTCACCCGGCTCGTCGCCCTGCACTTCCAGCGCACGCTCGTGAACCGCGCCCTGGCCCGGCTCGAGGGACGCGAGGAGTTCGAGACGCTCGCGCAGGCTCTCGCCGCGGTCGAGTCCGCCCAGCTGGAGGTGAAGTGGACCTAGCCCCCCTCCCCGACGGGGCGACCAAGCGCACCGCCGTGCGCGACATGTTCGAACGCATCGCTCCCCGCTACGACCTGATGAACCGGCTGATGACCGGAGGGCTCGACCAGCGCTGGCGGGCTGCCGCAGTCGCCGCAATCGGTGTGGGAAGCGGCGACCGCGTGGTGGATCTGGCCTGCGGCACGGGCGACCTGATCGAGCTGTGCGCCGCGCGGGGCGCCCGGGTGGTGGGGATCGACTTCGCCCGGGAGATGCTGGTCCGCGGGCGCCACCGCGCGCCCGCGGCGGCGCGGGTACAGGGCGATGCCGGCCAGCTGCCCCTGCGCGACGCCGCGGCGAGCGCCCTCGTATCCGGATTCGCCCTGCGCAACTTCAGCTCGCTTCCGGAGGCATTCGCCGAGATGGCGCGTGTGGTCGAGCCCGGCGGCCGCATCGCACTGCTCGACGTGGACCGGCCGCGGAGCGCGCTGGTGCGCGGAGCCCACGGCATCTACTTCGACCGCGTCGTGCCGCGCCTGGGCGGGCTCCTGTCGGACCGTGCCGCCTACGACTACCTGCCCCGCTCGACCGCCTACCTGCCTCCCGAGACCGAGCTGCGCGGGCTGCTCGAGGAGGCCGGCTTCGTGGGTCTCGCCTGGCGCCGCTTCCTGCTGGGCGCGGCACAGCTCATCACCGGAGTCCGCAAGTAGTGGGACACGTGCCCGCGAGCTTCTCGCCGGATCTCTGGGCTGCAGCGGTGCGCGCGGCCCGGCGCGCCGACCACTGCGGACGGCCGGTTCCGATCGCCGTGCGCTTCCCGATCCCGGCCCAACCCGCCTTTCCTCCCCTGGCGTCGGAGGACGAGGCGTTCCGCTTCGAGGAGCCCGCGCGCGGATTCGCGATCCGGTCGCAGGGCGCGGCTCTCGCCTTCGAGACCGACGGGCCGGAGCGCTTCGCCCGGCTGACCGCCGACCTCGAGCGGCTGCGCGCGGAGCTCGCCCTGGTGGATACCGTGTCCGGGTCCGCAGCGCGGCCCGCGCTGGTGGGCGGCTTCGCCTTCGACTCTACGGCAGGAGGAGAAGGGATCTGGTCCGGATTCCCGGCCTGTCGCTTCGTGCTGCCGCGCCGCATGAGCGTGTGGTACGGGCAGCGGGGCTTCGAGCAGCGCGCGGCGCTGATCGCACCGGGCGAAGGTCCCGGCCCGGCACTGGTTCAGCTGGTCTCCGCACCGCGCCGCGCGGAGCCGGAAGGCGGACCCGCGCCCGGCCCGCTCGCGCTGGGCGAGGGAGACGCCGACTACCTCGCTCGCGTGGAGCAGGCCGTCGCCGCCGTGCGACGGGGCGATCTCGAGAAGGTCGTCGTGGCCCGCTCCCTCCATTGCCGGGCAGCCGTCAACTTCGACGCGGACGCCGTGGTCGAGTCCCTGCGCCGACGCCACCCGCGCTGCCGCATCTTCGCGATCGCGCGCGGCGATGCGGCCTTCGTCGGCGCGAGCCCGGAACGACTCGTACGCGCGGTCGGCGGACGCGTGCGCGCCGACGCGCTCGCCGGCTCCGCGCCGCGTGGCACCGATCCCGACGACGACGCCCGCCTCGCGCGCGCGCTCCTCGAGAGCAAGAAGGAGCAGGAGGAACACGCATTCGTGGTGCGCGCGCTGCGCGAGGCCCTCGTCCCCCTCTGCCACTCCCTCCGCATCGGCGAGGCGCCGCGCGTGCGACGCCTTGCGGGCATCCAGCACCTGCACACGCCCGCGGAGGGCACGTTGCGCGACGGCATCCGCGCTCCGCTCCTGGCCCTGGCTCAGCGCATCCACCCGACGCCTGCCGTGTCCGGAGCGCCGGGCGCTGCCGCGCGCGCCTGGCTGCATGCTCACGAGGGGCTGGCGCGCGGGTGGTATGCCGGCGGCGTAGGCTGGATGGACCTGGCCGGAGACGGCGAGCTCGCCGTCTCCCTGCGCTCCACCCTGCTGCGCGGACGCGAGGCGCACCTGTTCGCCGGCGCCGGAGTCGTCGCAGACTCGGACCCCCACGCCGAGCTTCGCGAGACGCGCCTCAAGCTCGACGCCGCCCGGCGCGCGCTCTGCGGAGAGACATCGTGAGCCCCGCGGCCGACAACGCCAGCTTCGTCTTCGCCCGCGCCCTGCTGCACGAGCTGGCGGCAGGCGGGGTGGAGCATGTCTGCGTCTGCCCGGGCTCGCGCTCCGCCCCGCTCGCAGTGGCCGCGTCGCAGACCGCCGGGCTGCGCGTCTGGACCCACGTAGACGAGCGCTCGGCTGCCTTCTTCGCGCTGGGCCTCGCGCGGGCGTCGCGACGACCCGCGGCCATCGTCTGCACCTCCGGCACCGCGGCGGCCAACTTCGCGCCCGCCGTGGCCGAGTCGTTCTTCGGACGCGTACCCCTCGTCGTCCTCACGGCCGACCGGCCTCCGGAGGCGCGGGACTTCGGGGCCGGACAGACGGTCTTCCAGCCCGGCATCTTCGGCGCGCACCTGCGCTGGTTCCACGAGGCGCCGGTCCCCGAGCCCGATGCGCTCCTGCTGCGGGAGATCCGGGTGCTGGCGGCGCGGGCCGTCGCCATGGCTGCGGGTCGGCCGGCCGGCCCCGTGCACCTGAACCTGCCCTTCCGCCCCCCGTTGCATCCGGAGCCCGTGCACGCCCAGGCCCTCGAACGCATCGCGGAGGCGGACCCGCTGGCGTGGACGGGACGGGACGGAGCCTTCGCGCGCTTCCACCCAGCGCGCCTCGAGCCGGATCCCGCTGCGGTCGACGCACTGGCCGCGGCGATCCGCACCTCCGAGCGTGGCGCCGTGGTCGCCGGCCCGCTCGACGCAGAGCCCGCGCTCGCCGATGCGCTGTGCCGGCTGGCGCGTGCGGCGGGCTGGCCCGTCCTCGCCGACGGGCTCTCCGGACTGCGCAGCGGCGACCTGGTCAAGGACGCTCCCCTGATCGCCCACCACGACGCCCTGCTGCGCGACGCGCCGCTGGCCGAGGCCCTGCTTCCCGACACGGTCCTGCGCCTCGGCGACACCCCGACCAGCAAGGCGACCCGCCAGTGGCTCGCAGCCGCACCCGACACGTGGCTGGTCGACCCCGACGGCGCCTGGCAGGATCCCGAGTTCGCCGGCGGCGAGGTGCTGCGTGCGGATCCCGCCCTCCTCGTCTCGGCGCTCCTGCCGCGCCTGGAGGACGCGCTCCCCCGTCGCGATGGAACGTGGCTGACGCGCTGGCGGCGTGCGGAGCGCGCGGCGCGTGACGCGGTGACCGCGTGCATCGACGCCGAGCCCGGCCTCTACGAGCCACGCAGCGTCCGCATCCTGGCGGAGCTGGCACCCGAAGGCTGCCTCCTGTTCGCCTCGAGCAGCATGCCGGTGCGCGACGTGGACGGGTTCCTGCCCGTCGCCGCCAAGCGCATCCGCGTCGTCGCGAACCGCGGAGCCAACGGCATCGACGGCATCCCCTCCTCGGCGCTCGGCGCCGCGGCAACCGCCCCCCCCTGCGCGATTCTGCTGAGCGGCGACCTCGCGCTCCTGCACGACCTCGGCGGGCTGCTCGCCGCGAACCGGCACGAGGTGGCCCTGGCGATCGTGGTCTTCGCCAACGACGGAGGGGGGATCTTCTCCTACCTCCCGATCGCCCGGTACGGAGAGCGGGTCGGCTTCGAGGAGAGCTTCCGCGTGCCGCACGGAACGCGAGTAGAGGACGTCGCGCGGCTCTTCGAGCTGGATCACGCACGGGCCGGCGACGCTGCGGGGCTGCGCGAGGCCCTCGCCGCCGCGTTGCGCTCGCGGCGAACCACCCTCGTCGAGGTGCCGGTGGACCGCGACGCGAGCGTCGCCCACCACCGCCGGGTCTGGCGTGCCGCGGCCGAAGCTGCGCGCGCCGAGGTGCTGGACCGATGCCCGGCGTAGACGTCGGGGGTCACAGCCTGCACGTGGAGGACTCGGGCGACGGCACGCCGGTCCTCCTCCTGCACGGGTTCACCGGCTCGAGCGAGACCATGACCTCGACCGCCCGCGCCCTGCAGGCGCGCCATCGTACCCTCCGTGTCGATCTCCCGGGCCACGGCCACTCGGATGCGCCCGACGATCCGGACGCCTACACGATGGCGTCGTGCGCGGAGCAGCTGGCGCGCGTGCTCGACGCTCTCGGCATCCCGACGGCGCACCTGCTCGGCTACTCGATGGGAGGCCGGCTGGCGCTCGGCATGGCCGTGCTGCGGCCGGAGCGGGTGCGCAGCCTCGTGCTGGTCGGCGCGTCCGCCGGGATCGCCGACCCGGCGGCGCGGGCCGAGCGCGTGCGCGCAGACGAGGCCCTCGCGGACGAGATCCTCGACGGCGGGCTCGAGACCTTCGTCGAGCGCTGGATGGCCCTCCCGCTCTTCGCCACCCAGCGGGGGCGCCTGGGCGCGGAGGCCTGGGAGGCGGCCCGCAAGCAGCGCCTGCGCAACCGGCCGCGCGGGCTCGCTCGCTCGCTGCGCGGCTGCGGAAGCGGAGCACAGCCTGCCCTTCACGGGCGCCTGCACGAGGTGGCGGCACCCGCCCTGGTCGCGGCCGGGGCCGACGACGCGAAGTTCCTCGTGATCGCCGAAGAGCTGATCGCCGGCCTGCCCCGTGCCGAGCGGTGCGTCGTCCCCGAGGCCGGCCACGCTTGCCATCTGGAGAACCCGTCCGCCTTCGCGGACGCGGTGCTCTCGTTCCTGAACCGTCGAGAACACGAGGAGAAGAGGAAGTGACCTCCATGGACTGGAAGACCGTCAAGGAGTACGAGGACATCCGGCTCGAGAAGCTCGAGGGGATCGCCAAGATCACGATCGCGCGTCCCGAGGTGCGCAACGCGTTTCGACCGCGAACCCTGTTCGAGCTCATCGACGCCTTCGGCATCGTGCGCGACGACCCGGACGTGGGCGTCGCCCTCTTCACCGGCGAGGGGCCCGACGCCTTCTGCTCCGGCGGCGACCAGCGGGTGCGCGGCGAGGCCGGCTACGTGGACGACCGCGGCGTGGCGCGGCTCAACGCGCTCGACCTGCAGCGGGTGATCCGCACCCTGCCCAAGCCGGTGATCGCCCTGGTGGCCGGATACGCGATCGGCGGCGGTCACGTGCTGCACCTGATGTGCGACCTGACCCTGGCTGCGGAGAACGCGCGCTTCGGCCAGACGGGCCCCCGTGTGGGCAGCTTCGATGCGGGCTTCGGCGCCGCCTACATGGCGCGCATCGTCGGCCAGAAGAAGGCCCGCGAGATCTGGTACCTGTGCCGCCAGTACGACGCGCAGGCCGCCCTGGACATGGGACTGGTCAACGAGGTGGTGCCCCTCGAGGACCTCGAGCGCACCGGCGTGGAGTGGGCGCAGCGCATCCTGGAGCACAGCCCGCTAGCCATCCGCTGCCTGAAGAGCGCCTTCAACGCCGACTGCGACGGGCAGGCCGGACTGCAGGAGCTGGCGGGGAACGCCACGATGCTCTTCTACATGAGCGAGGAGGCGCAGGAGGGACGCGACGCCTTCCTCGAGAAGCGCCCGCCCGACTTCGGTCGCTTTCCGTGGCGACCCTAGCCGGAGAAGAGGCACCGGTGCGTGCCCGCGTCTGGCTGGATGCCGCGCGTCCGGCGCCGCGGACACGCAGACGCCGGAGACCGCGGACGTGACGACGCCTGCCCGCGTCTGGCTGGATGCCGCGCGTCCGCGCACGCTGCCGGCAGCGCTCGCTCCCATCGCGGTGGGCACCGCCCTCGCCTTCCACGAGGGCGCCTGGCATCCCGGGATCGCCCTGCTGGCCCTGGCGACGGCGCTGCTGCTCCAGGTCGCGGCGAATCTGGCCAACGATGTCTTCGACTTCGAGCGCGGCGCCGATGGCGAGGACCGACTGGGTCCCGCGCGCGCCACCCAGCGCGGGCTCGTCGCGCCCGGCGCCATGCGCAGGGCGGCGCTCTTCGTGGCCCTCGCCGCGGCGCTGGCCGGCGTCTTTCTCGTCTGGCGCGGCGGGTGGCCCATCGCCCTGGCGGGCGCTGCCAGCCTTGCCGCCGCCATCCTGTACACCGGCGGCCCGTGGCCACTCGGCTACCACGGACTGGGAGATCTCCTCGTCTTCGTGTTCTTCGGCTGCGTCGGGGTCGTGGGCAGCCACTACCTGCAGACCCTCGCGTTCTCCCCCGCCGCACTCTGGGCTGCGGTACCCGTCGGGATGCTCGCCACGTCGATTCTCGTCGTGAACAACCTGCGCGACCGGACGTCGGATGCACGCGCGGGCAAGCGCACGCTCGCGGTCCGCATGGGCCCGGGCCCGACCCGCGTCTACTTCGCGATCCTCGTGCTGGGAGCGCCCTGCGTGGTGATCGCCGCCGTGCTGCGGGCCGTCCTGCCGCCGGGGGCACTCCTCTCGCTGGCCCTGCTTCCCGCCCTGCTGCCTCTCGCCCGTGCGTTCTGGCGACGCGACGGTGCCGCCCTGAACCCGCTCCTCGGCGCCAGCGCCCAGGCCTGCAGTCTCTTCTCGCTCGCGTTGGCGCTGGGGCTGCTGGCGTGACCGTGCGCGCCGGAGCCGCCGGCACGACCGTGCGCGCGACGCCCTTCCGGCTCCCCCTGCGCCAGCCCCTGGCGACCGCACGCGGCGTCCTCGCCGAACGCGCCGGCCTGCTCTTCGCCTGGGCGGACGGCTGGGGCGAAGCGACGCCGGTCGCGGGCTTCGGCTCGGCGGACGACTTCCGGCGCTCCGCCGTAGAGTGTGCGCGACGCGACTGCGCAGCGCGGAGCCGGGGGGTGCGGCTGTGCGATGCCCTGGGCGAAGAGCACGGAATCCGCGCGCGCGACCGCGTGCCCACCGGGCGTCTCGTCTCCGGCGAGGGCGAGAGGCTCCTCGAGGCGGCGCGCGGCGCCGTCGCGGCGGGACACCGGACCATCAAGGTCAAGATCGACGGACGCGATCCGCGCGCAGCCGTCGAGCGCGTCGCGGAGCTGCGCAAAGCCCTGCCCGACGCCGTGCGGGTACGCATCGATGCCAACCGCAGCTTCGACGGCAGCGACGCCACGGCGCTCTGCTTCGCGCTGGCCGACCTCGGGGTGGAGATGCTGGAGGAGCCGCTGCGAAGCGGAGACCCCACGGAGCTGGCCAGGCTGCGCCGACTCGGCGCCGTCGCGATCGCCGCCGACGAGTCGGCCGCCACGCGCGAGGGCGCACGCGCAGTCCTCCGCGCACAGGCAGCGGACATCCTCGTCCTCAAGCCCTCCGTACTGGGTCTCGGCGCCACCGTCGCACTCGCCCGAGAAGCGGCCCGACGCGGCGTCGCGTCGCTCGTCACCAGTGCCCTGGATGGCGCCGTCGCGCGCAGCGCGGCGCTCCACGTGGCCGCGCTCCTTCCCGCGGACGGCCCGGACGCCGGACTCGCCACGGACCACCTGCTCGGAGACGATCTGGCGCAGGGTCCCGCGGCGGCGAACGGCGCGCTCTGCCTGCCGGACGCGCCCGGTCTGGGTCTCGATCCGGATCCGACCGCCATCGAACGACTGCGCACGGGGCCCGATCGCGAGATGGCGGCGTGACCCCGGGCGCCTCGTGGATCCTCTGGCGCGCCACCACCACGCCGAACGCGGTGGCGCTCGAGTGCGCAGACGGCGAGCGCATCCGCTGGAGCACCCTGGCCGGGCGCGCGCGTCGGGTCGCGGGGGGACTGGCCGCACACGGGGTACGACGGGGCGAGATCGTCGGCGCGCTGGTGGGCAACCACCCGGACTTCGCGGCGCTCCTCCACGCCGCCCACCTGCTCGGCGCGACCCTCCTTCCGCTGAACGTCCGGCACAGCCCCGCCGAGCTGGCCTTCGCGGTCGCCGATGCCGGAGCGCGGCTGGTCGTCCACCCCGGCGGTCGCCTGGGCGACACGGCCGTGGCCATGGCCGCGGAGGCCGCGGTCCCGGCGACGGCGGACGCCATGGCCGCAGAGGCCGCGGGTCCGGCGACGGCGGGCGCCATGGCCGCGGAGGCCGCGGTTCCGGCGACGGCGGACCTCGCCGACCTGACCGCGGCGAGGCCGCTCGGCGTACCCCCCGCCGATGCTCCCGGCACGCTTCCGCTCGCGCTGCTCTACACCTCCGGCACCACCGGCAAGCCGAAAGGCGCGCTCCTGTCGCGTTCGGCCTTCTTCTGGAGCGCCCTGGCGTCGGCGGCGCACCTGGGCGCGCCGTCGGGAGAGCGCTGGCTCGCCTGCATGCCGCTCTACCACGTCGGCGGCATCGCCATCCTGGTGCGGGCGACCCTCTTCGGCGCCACGGTGGTGCTGCACGATCGCTTCGATCCGGAACGGGTCTCGCGCGCATTCGACGCAGACGCGATCAGCATCGCGTCCCTCGTGCCCACGATGCTGCGCCGCGTCCTCCAGGTGCGCGGCGACGCGCCGGCGCCTGCTGCCCTGCGCGCCATCCTCACGGGCGGCGCGGCCGCGCCGCTCCCACTCCTCGAGGAGGCTCGCGCCCGTGGACTCCCCGCGCTTCCCACCTACGGCCTCACCGAGGCGTGCTCCCAGGTCGCGACCCTTCCGGTCGGCGTCTCCGCTCGCCGCGACTGCGCCGGCGTGCCCCTGCTCGGCACGCGCCTCGCGATCCGGGACGACGCGGGGACTGACCTTCCGCCCGGCGAGCCGGGCGAGATCTGCGTACACGGTCCCACCCTGATGAACGGCTACCACCGGCGCCCCCAGGAGACCGCGCGTGCCCTGCGCGACGGCTGGCTCCACACGGGCGACGTGGGCACGCTCGACGAGGACGGCTTCCTGCGGGTCCTCGACCGGCGCGCGGACCTGGTCGTGAGCGGCGGCGAGAACGTGTACCCGGCGGAGGTGGAAGCGGCCCTGGAGCTCCTGCCCGGCATTGCGGAGGTGGCCGTGGGAGGAGAGCCCGACGCGGATCTCGGCCAGCGAGTCGTCGCATGGATCGTACCGGGTGGAGGCGCGCCCCCGGATCTCGAATCCGTGCGCGCCGCTGCGCGCGCCCGGCTGGCGGACTACAAGCTCCCCCGGGCGCTGCGCCTGGTGGACTCACTCCCGCGCACCGCATCCGGCAAGCTCCGCCGCGCCGCGCTCCGGTCGCCCCCCAGCTAGACGGCTTGCCGCCGCGCTCCGGTCGCCCCCCAGCTAGACGGCTTGCCGCCGCGCTGCCTGCAGCTAGACGCGGTTGCGCAGCATCAGCTCCCGGGGGTGTGGCTCCAGGTAGCGCTGGCCGCGCAGGTAGTCGACGTCGAGCCGCTCCACGTGGTGGCGGATCAGCGTGAGCGGGACCACCAGCGGGACCAGACCGTTGCGGTAGTCCTCGATCAGGGCCAGGAGCTCGTGGCGACTGCGGACGTCGAGGCCCTTGCGGAAGAAGCCCACCATGTGGTGCATCGCGTTCACGTGGCGGCGTGGAGTGGCGCGCCGGACCAGCGCCTCCATGAAGCCCTCCTCGTAGCGGCGGCGCAGCTCGGCGCGCTCCATTCCGCGGCCCTCTCCCACCAGCCGGCCCAACTCCCGGTAGGCCTTCGGCGAGTGACTCATGATCTGGATCTTGTGGGCGGTCTGGAAGGCGACCAGATCGCCCATCGTCCAGCGACCGGTGAAGAGCTCGCGCAGCCTGCGGTAGGCGAAGATGCGCTCGATGAAGTTCTCGCGCAGCACCGGATCGTGAAGACGGCCCTCCTCCTCGATCGGCAGCAGGGGCAGCGCCTCGCAGAGCGCCCGCGCGAAGAGACCGCGTCCCTTCTTCTGCGGCATCCCGTTCTGCGCGTACACCCGGACCCGCTCCATCCCGCAGCTCGGCGAGTCCTTCTTGAGGACGTAGCCCGAGAGGTCGAGCTTGCGGAGAGCGGCGACCCGCTGCCTGGAGAAGCGCTCCATCTCCTGCGTGGCGTCCTCGCCGGACTTCGTGACGAGCCGGATCCCGGAGCCGGAAGCCTCGAGCCGCAGGGTCTCGCGCGGGGTGCCCATGCCGGCCTCCACCTCGGGACACACCGGGACCCACTCGACGAACCGCCCCAGCTCCTCGGTGAGGAAGCGATCCCGCTTGTGGCCTCCGTCGTAGCGCACCTCGTTGCCGAGCAGGCACGACGACACCCCAAGCCGGATTCCCGTGCTCACGACGCCAGGTGCTCGGCGACGGCCTGCGCCAACGCGACCGCCGACAACGGCGCGCAGCCCTCCGCCTTGTTGTTGATGGTCACGGTCGCGGGGCGGCCCTCCCCGACCGCGCGCGCCGCGAGATCCGCGAGCGACGAGCGACGCCGCGGATCGGGCTCGGCGAGACGGTCGAACGGCGCATAGCGACTCTTCGCCTCGTCGTAGGCCTGGACGCCGCGCAGCATCCAGCGTGCGACCAGCGCGGGATCGTCAGGCGCGCAGGCGCGCCGCGCCTGCTCCTCGGGCGCCGGCATGCGCGGGTGCACGGTGATGCAGTGAACCGCCCGGGCGGCGCGCAGCGCCTCCCGGTAGGCGGGAGTCAGCCAGTCCGCGGTGCGGATCTCCACCGCGTAGAGCGGACCGGGCGGAAGCCGGCTCAGGAAGCGATCGAGCCGCTCGGCGAAGGCCTCGCCCTCCCCCGCGACGCGCGTGCTCTGGGGCGGAAACTGGAACACGATCGCAGCGAGCTTCTCCCCGAGTCCGGCCGCGGCCGGTCCCACGGACTCGTTCACGGCGAACGCGGGATCGAGCCAGCGCGGGTTGTCGAGACCGCGATTCGCTCCGTAGCGCACGTGCTGAGGAAAGCGCGAGAGGGTCGAGAGCTCCGGCGCCTTCACCAGGAAGCGGAAGTCGTCGGGAACCGCCGCCGCGTACTCGGCGTAGGCCTCCTCGGGAATCGGCGCGTAGTAGGTGCGGTCCAGGCTGACAGCGCGCAGCAGGGGATGGGCCGCGTAGGCCCCGAGCCCTTCGCGGGCCAGCGTCCTCTCGCTCGCCTCCCTGTCGTACACGATGCCCTTCCAGCCGGGGAACGACCAGGATGACGTGCCCAGCCGGAGCGAGGCCGGCAGGCGACGCGCCAGCTCGGCGAGCTCGGGTCGCAGCGGGGCCGGCCCCACGCCGCGCGGGGACGCAACGATACCGGCCTCGAAGAGATCCAGCTGGGCACGGGCGGCGGCCATCCCTCGAGTCTACCGCCTCTTCACACCACGATGCCGTCGTGTTCGCAGACACGGAGCAGAAGCCTCTCGACCAGCGCGCGTGCGTGACCCGAGACGCGGGCCAGCTCCGCGTGGAGCGTCGCGTCGGCCGCGTCCAGGCTCTCGCAGCTCTTCGAGTACTCCTCGAACGCGACGAGCCCCGACACGATCGACGACAGGTGGTTCGGGCACTCGCACTCGACGTTCGAGACCGTCTCCGCCAGGCGGGCCAGGTGCTCGTCGTCGAGGAGCCGCTCCGGAGCCGAGCCGGTGGTCCGGACCACGACCGCCTCCGCCTCCGCCAGGTGCTTGCGCCGCGCGCGCGTGATCACCTCGGCATCGCGCAGGAGGCGTCGCAGGGCATCCAGCCGGATCGGGGCGCGCACGAGGCGCGCGCCGCGGCGGCTCAACCTCTCGAGGAGCCCTCGCGACGCGAACGTGTAGAGCACGAAGACCGGGCGGCCGCCCCCCGCCCGACGGCAGGCATCGAAGCCCGCCAGCGGATCGTCTCCCAGGAGAGGCAGACCCACGAGGAGGACATCGACCTCGTGGCGTGCAGCTCCTTCGAGCAGCTCCGGGAGCGCTTCGGCATCGACGTCGACCCGCAGCAACGGAAGCCCGTCGTGACCACGCCGCAGCTCCGTGTCGCCGGCGCCCGCGCGCAGCTGGTGCGACAGCCGCGGCTCGAGCAGACCGATCCGCACCCCTTGCCGGGTGTCCGGTCCTGGACCGGCCGCCAGACCCGCGAGCCTCTGCAGGCGGGCGCGCAGCTCCTCGTCGTCGAGCCCGGCGACGAGGCGAATCGGCTCGCCGCAGTCGGTCAGGGCCTTCATCAGCTGCAGGCGCGTGACGTCCGCATCGCGGTAGCGACGCGTTCCGCCTCCTGTCCGGGACGGCGCGACGGCGCCATGGCGGCGCTCCCAGGCGCGGATCGTGTGGACGTCGAGACCGGTGAGCATCGACACGGTTCCGATCGGGTACCCCTCGGGCGCGCGGCAGGCCTCAGCCATCTCGGGACCCCTGTCGGGCCGCCCGGTAGCGGCGCAGCGCCTCCTCGCGGCGCTCGGCGTGGTCGACGATCGGGGCGGGGTACTCGGGGGCCAGCAGAGGCGCATCCCAGGGACGATGGATGGCCACCCCGGCGATGCGCGAGAGCTCCGGCACCCAGCGACGCACGTACTCCCCGTCCGGGTCGAACTTCTCCGCCTGGCTCGTGGGATTGAAGATGCGGAAGAACGGCTGGGCGTCGGCTCCCGTCGAGGCCGCCCACTGCCACCCACCGTTGTTGCTGGCCGGGTCCCCGTCGACGAGGCTCTCGAAGAAGAAGCGCTCGCCGCGACGCCAGTCGATCAAGAGGTCCTTGCTGAGGAAGCTCGCGGCGATCATCCGCGCGCGGTTGTGCATCCACCCGGTCTCGCGTAGCTGGCGCATGCCGGCGTCGACGATCGGATAGCCCGTGCGCCCCTCGCACCAGGCGGCAAACCCCGCGTCGTCCTGCTCCCAGCGGACTGCGTCGAACTCGCGGCGCCAGGCGCGGCGCGTGACGTGGGGATGAGCGGCGAGCACCGCATGGTAGAACTCGCGCCAGATCAGCTCGTCGACCCACTTGCGGGCGCCCGCCGCGGCCCCGGGCTCGGTCTCCGCGAGATCGAGCGCAGCCCCGATGCAGGTCCGGGCCGAGATCATGCCGAAGCGGAGATGCGCGGAGAGGCGCGAGGTGGCGTCGAGGGCGGGATAGTCCCGATCCTCGGCATAGCGGGCGACCGAGCGGTCGAGGAAGCGGAAGAGGCGCCGACGCGCGGCGGCCTCGCCGGCCGGGGGAAGGCCGGCTCGGACCGAGACGGTCGGAAGCTCGTCGGATCGACAGCCCGGAATCGGAGGGGGAAAGCGCGGAGCGCGCTCCTCGTACTCCGGCGCCTCTTCCCAGCGCCGCAGCCACGCGTTCCGGTAGGGCGTGTAGACGGCATAGGGCCGACCCTCCCCGTTGAGGACCTCGCCGCTCTCGAAGATCACGCGGTCCTTCACCGTCTGGACCCGGGCGCCCTCCTTGTCCAGCGCGATGCGCACGCGCTCGTCTCGCCGAGACGCCCAGGGTCCCGCCTCGCGACTCCAGACCACGCGCTCGGCACCCGTCTCTGCGACCAGCTCCCGGAGCACCCGGTGCGGCTGCCCGTGGCGCACGAGCAGGCTGGAGCCGCGGGACTCGAGATCGCGACGCAGCGCGCGCAGACCCTCGAGAAGGAAGCGCACCCTCGGCAGCTCGCGATCGCCGAGCAGACGCGGGTCGAGGACGAAGACGGGGGTCATCTCCTGGGCGCCCGCGCAGGCACGAGACAGGGTGCGGTTGTCCCGCACGCGGAGGTCTGCGCGAAGCCAGGCCAGGGTGCGCACGCTCAGGCCCCCCGGCCGGGGTCAGCGGCGAGCTCGCAGCGCTCGGAGGCACAGTCGCTTCGCCCCGTCAGGCGCAGACGGTTGCGCGCGAACCAGCGGTAGCCGGCATCGAACACCGGGCGCAGCAGGGGCCAGCGCGACGGGGCGAGGAGCCAGCCGAACCCGACCGCCGCGTAGGCGCGGCGGAAGACCTCCATCCCCTCCACGACGGATCCGTCGGCCAGCACTCCGTGCATCCGGGCCATCACGGTCTCGCGGTCCAGACCGTGGCGTCCCGGGTCGAAGGTGGGGGCGGCGATGTCCTCGAACGCGATCCGGCCACGACCGCGGTCGAGCCGTCGCAGGAGGCGGACCTCGCGAGCGCACAGCGGACAAGCGCCGTCGTAGAGGAGCAGGATCGCGGGCGGTTCGTTGCGGCTCACGGCTGTGAACTTGACCGGCCTCCGGATCTTGTCAAATTGTTGTCCAGATTCGGGTGCCACAGTCATGAATGAAGCGGACGAGCCTCACTACTCGCTCGGCGCGGTCGTGCGTCTGACCGGGCTGAGCGCCCATACCCTGCGCGCCTGGGAACGCCGCTATGAGGCGGTGAAGCCGGCGCGAACCGCGGGTGGAACGCGGCGCTACAGCGCCGCGGACGTGGCGCGCCTGCGCCTCCTGCGCGACGCCGTGGAGGCGGGTCATCGCATCAGCGAGCTGGCACCCCACGATGACGACGCCCTCGTGCGACTGCTGGGTGAGGGCGAGCGCGAGCCCTCGCGCCCCACGCCCTTCGTCGAGCAGGTCTGCGCCGCGGTGGACAGGCTCGATCCCAACGAGGCCGAGCGCCTCCTCGCCCTCCAGCTCTCCGCCCTGGGCCCGGTGACCTTCGCCCGGGAGGTGGCTTCCCCGGTACTGCGCGAGATCGGGGACCGCTGGGCTTCGGGGCGGAGCAGCGTCGCTTCGGAGCACCTGCTCTCGTCGCTCACCCGCAACGTGCTCGGCATCGCGTTGCGCGGCCACCAGCCGGCGGCTTCGGCGCCGCGGGTCCTCTTCACGACGCCGAGCGGCGAGCGCCATGAGCTGGGAACCCTGATCGCCGCCGTCGCGGCGGTCGGCGCCGGCGCAAACGTCACCTATCTCGGCCCGGACCTCCCCGCCGCCGAGGCGGCGGCCGCCGCCGCATCGCTGGGTGCCGCGGCGATCGCCCTCGGCGTGGTGACCCTGGAGCCCGCTGCGGCCCGACGCTACCTGGCAGAGCTCGCCGAGCGCCTGCCGCCCGGGACCGAGATCTGGACGGGAGGCCCCTCGCCCGAGCCGCTCGCGGAGGGCGTCCCGAGCCTCGACCTGGACGAGCTCGTGTGCCGGATCGACGGCCTGCAGCGCGCGCGGGCCTGAGTCGAGCCGGGAAATCTACCCATTTTCAGCGATTGCTGTTCCGTTCGCGCTCTGCAGTCTAGATTTTTTCTCATTTAATCTTGACAAAACCTCGCCGGCCCACCATCATCCGCTCATGGACTTCGACACGACCTCGACAGAGACCTTCGACAGCCACACCGAAACCCTCACCCGCTCCGAGCCGGAACGCCCGCGGACCGACTCGCGCCGGAGGTTCACGCCGGACGACGCGGCCTTCACCCTGCGCGAGTACCTGTCCGACATTGCGAGCCTGCCCACGCTGACCCGGGAGGAGGAGCGCGACCTCTCGGAGCGGATGCAGCTGAACGCGGAGCGCTACCGCGCCGCCCTGCGCAGCATCCCCTTCGTCGGCCAGGCGATCGTGGCACGCTGGCGGGAGCTGCGCGCTGCGGGTCGCACCTCCGCCACCCTGTCTGCGCGCTGGCGTGATCCGGGCGCAGGCGATCCGGCCCCCCAGCTGGACACGGCGCTGGGTCGCGCCGCCGCGCTCCTCGAGCGCGGAGTCAAGACCCGCGCAGGTCGGGAGGCGCTGGCCGAGCACCTGATTGCTGCCGACGTCTCCATGAGCGTCTACGAGGACGCCGACCGCGAGCTCGACCGAGCCCTGGGCGGAGGCGGTGCAGAGGGCGCAATCGCCGGACTCCCGGCCCGCCAGCTCCACAGCCGCAGAGAGGAAGCCCGCCGCAGTCGCGAGGAGATGCTCGAGGCCAAGAACCGCTTCGTGCGCCACAATCTGAAGCTGGTCGTCCACATGGCCAAGGGCTTCCGAAGCCTCGAGCTCCCCTTCATGGATCTGATCCAGGAGGGCAACATGGGCCTCATCCGGGCGGTGGAGAAGTTCGATGCATCCCGCGGCTTCAAGTTCTCGACCTACGCCGCGTGGTGGATCCGGCAGTCCTTCATCCGCGCGGCACAGCATCAGTCGCGCACGGTGCGACTCCCGTCCCACGTGTACGACTTCCTGATCAAGGAGAAGCGCCTGCGCCGCTCGCTCGAAGGAAGCCTCGGGCACGAGCCGACCAACGAGGAGCTGGCGGAGGTGCTGGGCGTGTCGTGCGAGGACGTGGACACGTTGCGCCAGGCGACACGGCCGATCGCGCACCTCGACACGGAGGCTCGCGGACGCGAGGACACGACGCTCCTCGACCTGCTGCGGCACGATACCGAGCCCGACCCCGGGCAGGACCTGAACGACGCGCAGATCGCGCCCCGCGTGGCCTCGCTCCTCGAAGGGCTATCCGAGCGGGAGCGGCGGGTGGTGATCCTCCGCTTCGGGCTGGAGGGCGGACGCACCCATACCCTCCAGGAGGTGGGCACCACCCTGGGGATCTCCCGGGAGCGCGTGCGCCAGATCGAGAAGGGCGCCCTCGAGCGCATGCTCGAGCCGGCCCGCAGCCTCGGCCTGCAGGACGCGATCGGAGACGACGCCGCGCGCGCCGTCGGTGGAATCACCCTAGAGAGCTGAGCACGGAGCGACGATGAACGCGACGACCCTCGCCGAGACGGGCCTGGTTCCCGACTTCCTCATCCGACCCGGAATCCGACGCATGGTGCAGGAGCGCCTGCGCGAGATCCGGCGCCGGGACGCCACCCACCCGCAGGCCGAGCTCGACTGGGTCGAGACCCTGCGCGTGAGTCCGGTCGCCCTGGTCCCCGATCTCGCCAACGAGCAGCACTACGAGGTGGAGGCGGAGTTCTTCCGGCAGGTCCTGGGACCGCGCCTCAAGTACAGCTGCGCGCTCTTCGAGGAGGGGACTCACGATCTCGGCGACGCCGAGGTCCGCATGCTCGACCTCTCCTGCGCCCGGGCCGGGGTCGAGGACGGCATGCGCATCCTCGACCTGGGCTGCGGCTGGGGATCGCTCTCGATCCACCTCGCCGAACGCTTCCCGCGGGCCCGGATCACCGGGGTCTCCAACTCCAAGGGCCAGCGCGAGTTCGTCCTCGGCCGGGCCGCGGAACGCGGCCTCTCGAACCTGGAGGTGGTTACGGCGGACGTGAACCATTTCTCGCCGCACGGACGCTTCGACCGCGTGATGTCGATCGAGATGTTCGAGCACGTGCGCAACTACGCCGAGCTCCTGAGGAGGATCGCCACCTGGCTCGAGCCCGAGGGACGCCTGTTCGTGCACATCTTCTCCCACCGGCGCCACTCCTATCCCTACGAGGATCGCGGCGATGGAGACTGGATGGCGCGGCACTTCTTCTCCGGAGGGCAGATGCCGTCCCACGACCTGCTGAGCCGCTTCGACGACGATCTGCAGGTCGAGGAGCAGTGGCGCATCGACGGTACCCACTACGCGAGGACCGCGGAGGCCTGGCTCCGCAATCTGGACGAGCGGCGCGCCGCGGCGCGAGCTGCCCTCGCCCGCACCTACGGGAACGAAGCAGGCCTCTGGCTGCGGCGTTGGCGGCTCTTCTTCCTGGGCTGCGCGGGCCTCTTCGGGCACGCGAACGGCTCGGAATGGGGCGTGTCCCACTACCGCTTCGCCCCGGCGGCGTCGCGATGAGGATCGCCGTCGTCGGAGCCGGCGTCTCCGGCCTGGTCGCCGCCTGGATCCTGCAGAGGGAGCACGAGGTGACGCTCTTCGAGGCCGGAGACCGCCCGGGCGGACACGCCAACACGGTCGAGGTCGAGATCGCGGGCCGCACCCACGCCGTAGACGTCGGATTCATCGTCTACAACGAGACCACCTATCCGAACTTCACCGAGATCCTGCGCCGGCTCGAGATCCGCACCAAGCCGAGCGACATGAGCTTCGGGCTCCGCTGCGACCGCACCGGAATCGAGTGGGCGAGCCCCACCCTGTCGGCCGTCTTTGCCCAGCCCCGCAACCTGCTGCGACCCGCCTTCCGCCGCATGCTGGGCGACGCCCTGCGCTTCCACCGCGAGGCGCGCGAGCTCGTGGCGATGGACGACGAGAAGGCCACGCTCGGGGAGTGGCTCTGCGGACGGGACTACTCCCGGGAGTTCGTGGAGCTCTACGCGATCCCGATGGGCGCCGCCATCTGGTCTGCGGACCCGGGCGGGATCCTCGACTTCCCCGCGGTGTCGTTCGCGCGCTTCTTCGCGAACCACGGCCTCCTCGAGCGTCCCAGCCCGATCCAGTGGCGGACGATCGAGGGAGGCTCCCGGTGCTACGTCGACGCCATCGCGGCGCGCCTGCGCGGCGGGATCCGACTGGCCACGCCCGTCGACGCCGTCCGCCGCAATGCGGTCGGCGTGGAGCTGGCTACGCGCGGCGGAGACATCCACGCGTTCGACCGGGTGGTGCTGGCGACCCACTCCGACCAGAGCCTCGCGATGCTCGAGGATGCGACACCGCTCGAGCGACATGTGCTCTCTTCGGTCCGCTACGAGGAGAACGAGCTCGTGCTGCACACGGACGCCTCGATCCTGCCGCGAGCGCGGCGCGCGCGTGCGAGCTGGAACTACCGCACTCCGAGGGAGCGCACGGAGCGCGTCGCCGTCACGTACGACATGAACCGGCTCCAGGGAATCCGCTCCGCCGAGCCGCTGCTCGTCACCCTGAATCCGGATGCTGCGGTCGACCCCGCCCGGGTGCTGCATCGCGAGACGGTCCACCACCCCATCTTCGACACCACGGCGATGCGGGCCCAGCGCATCCTGGCCGAGCGGGAACCCCGCAACCACACCCACCTGTGTGGAGCCTGGACGGGCTACGGGTTCCACGAAGACGGCGTGCGCAGCGCCCTCGCCGTGGCGCGGGCCTTCCGCCTGGAGCTCTAGCGGTGCAGAGCGCACTGTACGAGGGAGTCGTCCGGCACGCGCGGCTCGAGCCGGTCTCCCACGCGTTCGAGAAACGGATCTTCTTCGCCTATCTCGATCTGGAGGAGCTGCCGGAGGTGTTCGCGGGCCGCTGGCTCTGGTCGACCACGCGGGCGGCCCCCGCGCGCTTCCGGCGCGAGGACTATCTCGGGGATCCCGACGTCCCCCTCGACCGGGCCGTGCGGGAACGGGTGCGGAGCGAGCTCGGCTGGAGCCCGACGGGACCCATCCGACTCCTGACGCACCTCCGCTACCTCGGCTACGTCTTCAACCCCGTCAGCCTCTACTACTGCTTCGACGCCGAGGATTCGCGGGTCGAGGCGGTGGTCGCCGAGGTGACCAACACCCCCTGGAACGAGCGACACGCCTACGTCCTCGCCCGCGAGCCCGGAGCCAGCATCGCCCGGGGGAATCTGACCACGGCCAAGGCGTTCCACGTGTCGCCCTTCATGGGCATGGACCAGCGCTACCAGTGGACCGTCGCCGAGCCGGGGGAGCGCCTCTTCCTCGGCATCTCCAATCGCGAGGCCGGCTCGCGCGCGATCTTCCACGCCGAGCTCGACCTGGAGCGGCGCGAGATCACGGGCCTCAGCCTGGCCCGGATGCTGGTACGCTACCCGGTGATGACGGCCCAGGTCATCGCCGCCATCTACTGGCAGGCGCTGCGCCTGAGGCGGAAGCAGGTTCCGGAACACGCCCACCCGGAGATCGCCCGATGAGTGCAGCCAGCCCGACGATCACGTCTCGCATCGCCCGCACCGCCCTGCACCGCCGCCTGGCCGCGGCGCTGAAGGACGGCGTGCTGGAGCTGGCCGAAGGCGAGCGCCGCAGCCGCTTCGGAGCCGAGGACGGCGATCTGGAGGCACGCCTCCAGGTGCTGGACCCGCGCTTCTACACGGCGGTGGCGCTGCGCGGCAGCGTGGGGGCCGCCGAGGCCTACATGGACGGCCACTGGACCAGCGAGGCCGTGGAGAACGTGATTCGCGTGCTCGCCCGGAACGCGGCCATGCGCCAGGTCGACCGGGGCGCCGCACGCCTCGTCCGCCCCGGGCTGAGGCTGCTCCACACGCTGCGCCGCAACACGCGCGGCCGCGCGCGCCGCAACATCGCCGCCCACTACGATCTGGGCAACGAGTTCTTCGAGCTCTTCCTGGACCCGACGATGACCTACTCGTGCGCCGTCTTCGAGCGGCAGGACATGACCCTCGAGGAAGCCCAGACCGCCAAGTACGAGCGCCTCTGTCGCAAGCTCGAGCTGCGACCCGGGGACCGCGTTCTCGAGATCGGGGGCGGCTGGGGCGGCTTCGCGATCCACGCCGCACGGAACCACGGCTGCCACGTGACCAGTGCCACCATCTCGCGAGAGCAGTACGACTTCTCGCGAAAGCGGGTCGCACGGGCCGGCCTCGAGGACCGCGTCGAGATCGTCTTCTCCGACTACCGCGACCTCACGGGCCGCTACGACAAGGTGGCCTCCATCGAGATGATCGAGGCCGTGGGCGCCGAGCACCTCTCGACCTTCTTCCGCGTCTGCAGCGAGCGCCTCGAGCCGGATGGCCTGATGGCACTGCAGGCCATCCTCGTTCCCGACCAGGACTGGGAGGCCTCGGTGCGCAACGTGGACTTCATCAAGCGCTACATCTTCCCGGGAGGCCAGCTGGTGTCCCTCGGTGCGATCAGCGATTGCATCGCGCGCGAGAGCGACCTGCGCGTCGTCCACCTGGAGGACATCACGCCCTGCTACGCCGAGACGCTGCTGCGCTGGCGCGATGCCATGCACGACAACCTGGACGAGATGCGCACGCTGGGCCTGGACGATGCCTTCCTGCGCATGTGGGAGTACTACCTCTCGTACTGCGCGGGCGGATTCAGCGAGCGGGCCATCCTGGTCAATCAGATCGTGTTCGCGAAGCCGGGCTCACGCCGGGCGCCGGTGCTCGGAGAGCTCGCTTGAGTCGCGCCCTCGGGATCGCTCTGGCGCTGCTCCTGGGCGCCTCGACCGCGGACGCGGAGCAGGACGAGGTCTCCTTCGCCGAGATCGAAGGAGTTCGCTTCGTCGACCGGATCGAGGCGGACGATCTCGACCTGCGCCTCCACGACACCGCGCTGCTGCGCAAGTACCTCCTCAAGGGCTACGTGGCGGCGCTCTACCTGGGGCCCGACCTGCGTCCGGACGCGGTGCTCTCCGACGGAGCCAAGCGTCTCGAGATCGAGTACTTCTGGGACATCTCGGGCAGCGACTTCGCGAAGGCCAGCGACGAGTGGGTGGCGAAGAACGTCGACGAAGACACGTTGGCGCGGCTGCGTCCGCAACTCGACCGCATGAACGCGCTCTACCGCGACGTCCGCGCCGGCGACCGCTACGCCATCACCTACGTGCCCGAGCGCGGCACCGAGCTCGCGCTGAACGGATCGCCACTGGGGGTGGTCGAAGGAGCCGACTTCGCCCGGGCGATCTTCTCCATCTGGCTCGGGGAGGTCCCCCTGGATCGCGGCTTCAAGCGCCGCATCCTCGACGGCAGCTGAAGCGTTGCCCCGGCTCACCCGCCGCCTCGTCACCATCCCCCTCTACTTCGCGCTCTTCGCGCTCGCCGTCGTGAGCCTGCCGGTCGCGCTCGTCGCAGCGATCGCCTCGGACCTGGCGCGCGGGGTGCGGTTCGCGGTGACCCGCGCGCTCCTCTTCTTCACCTGGTACCTGGGCTGCGAGTGCGTCGGACTGCTCCACGCCTTCGGACTGTGGCTCTGGCGCCTCGCGGCGCACCCGGAGCCCGCCCGCTGGCTGGCGGCGAACGTGCGCCTCAAGGCGCGCTGGGCGGGGTGGCTGTGGCGCGGGGCCGAGATCTTCTTCGGACTGCGTGCCGAGATCGAGGGCGACCGGGAGGCAGCCCGTGGACCGGTCCTCGTCCTCATGCGCCACGCCAGCACGGCGGACACGATCCTCACCTCGACCTTCCTGACGCTCCGCCACGGCACCGACTTCCGCCACGTGATCAAGCGCGAGCTCCTCTGGGATCCCTGCCTGGACGTGGCCGGCCACCGGCTTCCCAACTACTTCGTCGACCGCGATTCCGACGATTCGGCGGCGGAGATCCGCGCCGTGGCCCGACTGGCCGAGGATCTCGGGCCCGGCGACGGTGTCCTGATCTATCCCGAGGGCACCCGCTTCACCCCGGCGAAGCGCGCGCGCATTCTCGAGAAGCTCACCGCCTCGGGCGACCGCGAGCTGGCGCACCGGGCCAGCTCGCTCGTGAACGTCCTCCCCCCGCGTCTCGGAGGCACCCTCGGCCTGCTCGACGCGGCACCCGGCGTCGACGTCGTCTTCTGCGCTCACGTCGGCTTCGACGGCATCCAGAGCTTCAACCAGTTCCTGGCCGGCGGCCTCGTGAACCGGACGGTGCGGATCGCCTACTGGCGGGTTCCGGCAGCGAACATCCCGGCGGACCGGGACGCCCGGATCGACTGGCTCTTCGACCACTGGGCCCGCATCGACGCCTGGATCGCCGAGCACGGGACCAAGGACCCGTGAGCGGAGCGCACCGCCTGATCCGGGAGCAGCGACTGCCCGAACCGCCGGCGGTCGTGTTCCCCTTCTTCGCGGACGCCCACAACCTGGAGCGCATCACCCCACCCTGGCTCGGGTTCCGGATCCTGACTCCGGCGCCCATCGCGATGCGCGCCGGCACCCGGATCGAGTACCGGCTGCGCCTCGCCGGGATCCCGCTGCGCTGGCGCACCGTGATCCTGGACTGGAAGCCGGACGAGGGCTTCGTGGACCTCCAGGAGAGCGGGCCCTACGCCCTCTGGCACCATGAGCACCGGTTCCGGCCGGTCGGGGACGGGACGGCGATGACGGACCGGGTCGAGTACACGCTGCCCTTCGGCCCGCTGGGACGCGCGACCCACGCGGTGGCCGTGCGGCGCGCGCTGGAGGCCATCTTCGACTATCGGCGTGCACGCATCGCGGAGATCTTCGGCGGATGAGCGAGCTGCTGCCCTGGACGGCCGCCGCGCTGATGGGCGCGATGCTCCTGCTCTGGCTGCTCTCGCTCGCGCTTCGCGATGCCAGCATCGTCGACGTGTGGTGGGGGCTCGGCTTCGCGATGGTGGCGTGGATCGGCCTCGCCCTGGGCGATGGATGGGAGCCGCGCCGGCTCCTGGTGGCGCTGGCGACCAGCGCCTGGGGGCTGCGCCTCGGCGGGCATCTCTTGTGGCGCAACCACGGTGCCGGCGAGGACCCGCGCTACGCCGCCATGCGCCGAAAGTGGGGCCGTCACTTCCGATGGGTCAGCCTGGCCACCGTATTCGCGCTGCAGGGGTCGCTCCAGTGGGTGGTGTCGCTGCCGCTGCAGGCGGCGCAGTCGGGCGTCCACCCCGAGCACTGGACACTCCTCGACGGCATCGGCCTCGCCCTGGTCTGCGTCGGGCTCTTCTTCGAGACCACGGCCGACGTCCAGCTCGCCCGCTTCCGCGCGGATCCCGCCAACGCCGGAGCCGTGATGGACCGGGGTCTGTGGGCCTGGTCCCGCCACCCCAACTACTTCGGCGACGCGGTCGTGTGGTGGGGGCTCTTCTGCTTCGCGGCGGCCGTGCCACGCGGCGCCTGGACCGTCTTCGCGCCCGCGCTGATGACCTTCCTGCTCCTGCGCGTCTCGGGCGTCGCCCTGCTGGAGCGCCACATGGACAGGCGTCGGCCGGGCTACGACGCGTACAAGGCGCGCACCTCTGCGTTCGTGCCCTGGTTCCCGCAGGATCCGTCCCGGTGATATGATCGTCGCCCAGCGAACGGAGGCCCACGCCCGATGCCCGACGACGCGCCCCCTCCCGGCAGCTACGACGCACACGCGCGTTCCAATCCCGACGGTCTGGCGATCGTCGACGACGAGATACGGCTGACCTGGGCCGAGTGGGAGGCGACAGCCTGCCGTCTCGGGAGCTTTCTGCGCGACGAGTTCGGCCTCGAACCCGGAGACCGCGTCGCGTGGATGATGTTCAACCGAGCCGAGCACTACATCCTCTCCTACGCGCTGACCAAGATCGGCTGCCTGGGGGTGCCGATCGGCTACCGGCTGACCGGAAGCGAGGCGGCGTACATCGTCGACGACTCGGACTCCAAGGCCGTCGTCTGCCAGGACCGCTTCGCCGAACGCCTGGCCGCATCGCTCTCCGAGATGCCCGAGATCTCCGGGAGACGTTTCATCGTGGTCGGCGACGACGTGGAGTGGCGGAGCCACCTGCCCGAGGCCGTCTCGCTCGACGACGCCATCGAGCGCGGATCCGACCAGATCTTCCCGGCGGCGGGAACGTCGACAGGCGGCTCGATCATCTACACCTCCGGAACGACCGGAAAGCCGAAGGGCGCCTACCGGGACCCGGGCGATCCGAGCATGCGCGCGAGCATCACCAAGCTCATGATCGGCATCGTCCAGGCGTTCCGCTACCAGCCGCCGGACACCCACCTGCTCTCGTGCCCCCTCTACCACTCGGCGCCACCGGCCATCGCCCTGATCACCCACATGCTCGGCGGTACCGTCGTGGTGCAGCGCCGCTTCGATCCGGAGAGCACCCTGCGCCTGATCGACGAGCACGGAATCACCTCGGCCTTCGTCGTCCCCACCATGCTGAACCGGATGACCTCGCTCCCCGAAGAGGTTCGGGCCGGCTACGACCTGGGCAGCATGCGCACCCTCACGGTCGGGGCAGCGCCCTTCCCGTACCCGCTCAAGCGCAAGACGGTCGAGCTCTTCCCCAATCCGTGTGTGTACGAGTTCTACGGAGCCACCGAGACGGGCTTCAACACGATCATGGCGCCCGAGGACCAGCTCCGGAAGCCGGGCTCCTGTGGGCGCTTCATCGCGGAGAACGAGTGGCGGATCCTCGGCGAAGACGGCGCGCCGGTCGCCACGGGCGAGATCGGCGAGCTCTACGTCAAGAACCCCATCCTGATCAGTGGCTACTACAAGAACGAGAAGGCCACGGACGAGTGCCTCGACGACGGGTTCTTCAGCGTCGGAGACATGGCCAGGGTGGACGAGGAGGGCTTCCTCTACATCGTCGACCGGGCCAAGGACATGATCATCTCGGGCGGCGTGAACATCTACCCGGCCGAGGTCGAGGCCGAGCTGCGCAAGCACCCGGCCGTGTACGACTGCACGGTGATCGGCGTCCCCAACGACGAGTGGGGCGAGGAGGTGAAGGCGGTGGTCCACCTGAAGGAGGGCGCGTCGGCCAGCGAGGAGGACATCCAGGGATTCCTCAGCGAGCAGGTCGCCGACTACAAGCTCCCGAGAAGCGTGGACTTCGTCGACACGCTCCCCTACAACCCGTCGGGCAAGCTGCTCAAGCGCGAGGTGCGCCAGAAGTACTGGGAGGCCGCCGGGCGCTCGATCTAGGAGGCCTGCCCGTGATCTCACCGCAGCTCGAGAAGCTCCTCGCCCAGGCCCAGCGCATCCAGCTGATCGTGTGGGGGGCGCTGACCGGGTCGATCGTCCTCTACGCGCTGGTGCCCTGGGTGCTTCCCGCGGACCCGAATCCCGACCTCGCCGGAACGCTGGGACCGGTGTTCATGGGGCTCGGCGCCGCACTCGCCGCAGCGTCGCTCGTCTTCCGCCAGCGCGCCTCGCGTGCCACGGGACGCGGCCTGCAGGACCAGGCCCTCGGCCGCTCGCCCCTCGTCGCCGGGACCCGGATGGCAGACCTCGCTCCCGAGGAGCGTCGCGCGCTGGAGAGCGTCGCCGCCGCGTTCACACCGTGGATTCTCGCCCTGGTCCTGAGTGAAGCGGTCGCGATCCTCGGGCTCATCCTCGCGATCCTGGGAGGGAGCCCGGAAGCGGGCCTGCCCTTCGCGGGCGTTGCGCTGCTCCTGAACCTCGCCACCCGGCCCGACGCGGTCCGACGCGCCCGCGAGTCGCTCGGCCACATCGGTCTCTAGGGGCTGGCTGGCTATCCCGGCAGGAGGGCGCGAAGCGACTGCACGAGGACGACCGCCAGGACGAGCGGAACCGGCACACGCAGGAGCCACACCCACAGGCCGAACCAGGTGGTGCTCTCGGCACCGCGTCGCACCTCGGCCATGGGGTCCGCCATCCTCCAGCCGACGAAGAGCGAGAGCACCAGCGCACCACCCACCAGAAACACGTTCCCCGCGAGCTGATCCATGAAGCCCAGCACCTTCAGCGAGAGCGCCGAAGGGATCCCCATCACCGCGATGAGGGCGCCCATCAGCGCCGCCGCCCGGTGCCGCGACCAGCCCAGGCCATCCACGGCGGTGGCGGTCACGACCTCGAGGAGCGAGATCGCGGAGGTGAGCGCGCCGACGACCAGCGCGACGAAGAAGAGCACGCCCACCACGTGCCCGGCCCCGCCCATCTCGGCGAAGGTCTTCGGCAGGGTGATGAAGAGGGCACCCATCGTTCCGACGGATCCGCTGGTGATCTCGGCGTCCAGGCCGAGGGCGAAGATCAGCGGAAAGACCGCCAGGCCGGCGATGAACGCCACCGCGAAGTCGGAGAATGCCACGAAGAGCGACTCGTTGGGGAGGTGCTCGTCCCGGCTCAGGTAGCTGGCGTAGGTCATCATGCAGCCCATCCCCAGCGACAGGCTGAAGAAGGCCTGTCCCGCCGCCGCCTGGATCACCGACCAGTCGCCGAGCTCGTCGAAGTCCACCTCCAGGTAGAAGCGGTAGCCGGCTCCAGAGCCCTCGAGGGTTGCGGCGTACAGGGCGAGCCCGACCACCAGCAGGAAGAGGAGCGGCATCAGGATCACCGCGGTGCGCTCGATCCCCGCCTTCACCCCGCCGCGCACGATCGCGACGCAGACCACCATGAAGCCCAGATGCCAGGCCAGCGCCGAACGGCCCGTCGCGACGCGCTCGAAGAAGCCGCCGAAGTCCTCGGGGAAGGAGCCGAGCAGCGCGGTCAGCGCATAGCGAACGGTCCATCCCGCGATGACGCTGTAGTACGACAGGATGAGGAAGCCCGAAGCCACGAAGAGCCAGCCCAGAGGACGCCAGCCGCTCCCCCCGTAGTGGGCGAGGGCGCCGATCGGGCTCTTGCCGGAGCCGCGTCCCAGGGCGAACTCGGCCAACAGAACGGGCAGGCCCACGAGCAGGGTGATCCCGACGTAGAGGACCAGGAACGCCGCGCCTCCGCTCTCGGCGGTGAGGTAGGAGAAGCGCCACATGTTCCCGAGCCCGACGGCGGAGCCGACGGCGGCCAGGATGAAGCCGGCGCGGCTCGCCCACTGCTCACGGGGTTGGTCGGAAGGCATGGATCCCCCTGCGAAAGCGGGGGGTGGAGTGGTGCGAGCATAGCCCTGGCGGCACGAGCGCGGTAACCATGCGGGTCCGCGACACCGTCCCGCTCGACCATGTGGTCCCCGGCCCGCGACGGATCGCGCACGTTCGGGCTACGGGCGGCGCGTCATCGACGTGGATCTCGGCGGCGTCTTCGACACCCTGCATGCGGCGCTTCAGGAAGTCGTCACGCGGGCGGCGGCGATGCGGTGGAGCTGGAACTGTCGGCGCGCCTGCTTGTCCAGGTCGACGCAGTTGAGCCGGGTCTCCGCCTTGTCCATCACCACCTGCTCGATGCGGACGGTCCGCTCGGTGCGTCCGCGGGCGCCGTCGTACGCGATCCAGAGGGGCTGGTCCTCGAACCAGGCCTGCTCCACTGCCGCCCGCACCTCCGGTGCGGGGGCGAGCGTGGGCACACCGACCCAGGCCAGGCTCCCTTCGAGCCGCGCCAGCTCGCGCTGACCCCGCTCGGGCAGGGCGGCCTGCACCTTCTCGAGCGCGGCGCGCATGGTGTCCACGAAGGGCAGCAGGCGCAGGGAGGTCAGCCAGCGTCCCGCCACCACCAGCAGCGCGGCCTCCCGGGCACTGAAGTTCACCGGCGGCAGGGTATAGGCGCGGTCCAGGGCGAATCCGCCACCGCGACCGCGCTCCGCGTGGACCGGGAGGGCGGCGGCGCGCAGCGCGTCGAGATCCCGGTAGACCGTCCGCACGGTCACCCCGAAGCGCTCCGCCAGCTCCTCGGCGGTGATCCCGGTGCGGCGCGCCCGCAGGTGCTCCGCCAGCGCAAAGAGCCGCTCCGTCCGGCGGAGTCGGGAATCGGAGCGAGGCACGGGAAAAACCTGACATACACCTGACATCCAGTCAACGTAGGTTCCGACCAGACACGGGACTCGGGCGGGCCGGGAGGGGCCCGGGCTCGGCAGGTCGCCGTTCCCGGGCAGTCGCCGTGTCGCGGAATGGGGTCGGCCGCCGACCCCGATAAGCTCCCCGCCTGGGGGGCTCGAGAAGGAGAAGACCGTGTCGCAAGCGCTCGAAGTCGGAACCCAGCTCGTCACCCTGGTCAAGGAGGGCAAGGACGCCGAGGCGGTGGACACCCTCTACGACCCCGACATCGTCAGCATCGAGGGGCAGGGAAGCGAAGAGATGCCCGCGCGAATCGAGGGCATCGACGCCATCCGGGGCAAGCACCAGTGGTGGTACGACAACCACGAGATCCACGGGACCACCTGCGAGGGCCCGTTCGTGGGTCACCGTGACGACCAGTTCGTCGTCCGGTTCGGCATGGACGTGACCATGAAGGCAACCGGCGATCGCAGCCAGATGAGCGAGGTCGGTCTCTTCACCGTCAAGGACGGGAAGATCGTCCAGGAGGAGTACCTCTACCTGATGGCCTAGAACGTCCGCCCGGGGCTAGAGCCCGAAGATCCACTCCCTGCGCAGGCCACGCCGCTCCATGCACTTCTCGTAGGCGTCGGGGTCGTCGGTGAGCTTGGTGCACGCGTCATGGGACTGGTGGTAGAGCCGCTCGTTCGAAGGTGTGACCTTCCAGGGCCGCGGCTCGGAGGCGCAGGCCAGCAGGACGGCCGACACCAGCCCGAAGACGAGCGGTCTCCGGGAGGGCTTCGGCACCCGGCTAGCGGGGGTCGCCGGCGGGCAGCGCCGGCGGCCCCTCGCGCTCCAGGTCCTCGATCCGGGCGCTGAGGTGCCGGATCTCCTCGCGCAGACGCGCGATCTCCTCCACGCCCTCCTGCACCGCGGGAAGCTCCACCACGATCTCCGCCCGCTCGACCAGTGGGTAGAGGGCCCGGCCCACCCTGGTCTTCTCCGACTCCACGCGCGATTCGAGCCGCGCGACCCGCGCGCGGAGACCGGTCGCCGTGGCGCGTCGCGCCACGCGGTCGGCCACGCTGCGCGACAACCGCTGAAGCTTCAGCCAGCGGGTCTCGTCGGAATCGGGCGGCGTCTGCAAGGCTCCCTCCGACCGTCATTGTACCCTCTCTGTTATGATCGGTCGCCGTGCACCGCACCGCGCCGAGTCCCGCTTGAGCCGTCGCAACATCCGACTGAGCCCCGACGTGCGACCCTCGCGGGTGGCCGTGCACGTGGAGGTCGATCCCCAGTCCGGAAGCCGCTTCCGCGGCGAGGTCACGATCGACTTCCACGCCGCACGCCCGGTGCGCGAGGTCGAGCTCCACGCCGTGGATCTGACCCTGTCGAAGGCGCGCGTCGAGTGGCGCGGCGGGGAGCTGCGGGGATCCCTCGAGCCGCGTCCCGCCCGCGAGACGGTGGCGGTCCGGCTCGACGAACGCCTCGAAGGCGATGCGCGCCTGCACCTGCGCTTCGCAGGCGACCTGCGCGGGGACCTGCGCGGGCTCTACGCCGCCTCCTCGGGAGAACGCCGCTATGCCTTCACCCAGCTCGAGGCCACCGACGCGCGGCGCTTCTTTCCCTGCTTCGACGAGCCGGGCATGAAGGCGCGCTTCTCCCTCTCGGTCGAGACCGCCGCCTCCAACGCCGTTCTCTCGAATGCCCCGATCTCCCACGAGGAGAGGAAGGCCGGACGCAAGACGGTCTGGTTTCGCGAGACCCCGCCCCTCTCCACCTATCTGGTCGCCCTGGCGGTCGGGGAGCTGGAACGCTCGGCGCCTGACCGCTGCGGCGACACCGAGATCCGCGTCTGGCACGTCCCGGGCAAGGGTCACCTGACGGCCTTCGCCATCGAGACCGCCCGCGAGACCCTGGCCCGGCTCGAGAAGTACTTCGCGCTCCCGTACCCCTACGAGAAGCTCGACCTGGTGGCCGTACCCGACTTCGAGGCAGGTGCCATGGAGAACGCCGGAGCGGTCTTCTTCCGCGAGACCCTCCTCCTCGTGGACCCGGCGACGGTCACCCTCCAGGAGAAGAAGCGCGTGGCGGAGGTGGTCTGCCACGAGCTGGCGCACATGTGGTACGGCGACCTGGTCACCATGTCCTGGTGGGACGATCTCTGGCTCAACGAGGCCTTCGCCACCTGGATGGCGTTCCACATCGTCGACCAGTGGCAGCCCGACTGGAAGATGTGGAACGACTTCCAGCACTACCGCGCCGCGGCGCTCGACCTGGACGCTCTCTCCAGCACGCACCCGATCTACGTGCCGGTGCGCAGCCCCGAGGAGGCCACCGAGAACTTCGACCTCATCACGTACGAGAAGGGTGCCTCGGTGGTGCGGATGATCGAGCGCTACCTCGGCCCCTCCGCCTTCCGTCGCGGCGTACGCCGCTACATCCGGCGCCACCGCGAGGGCAACACGGTGGCTGCGGACCTCTGGAACGCGCTCTCCGAGTCGTCGGGTCAGGACGTGGAGCCGGTGGTGCGCACCTGGATCGAGACGCCGGGCTTTCCGCTCGTCTCCGTCAAGCGACGCGGCGAGCGGATCTCCCTGCGCCAGGAGCGCTTCCGGCTGCGGCCCCGCAAGGGCGACAAGGCGAAGTGGCCGGTCCCCTGGGTGGGGCGTGTGGGCCGCAAGCCCGTGCGCCATCTTCTCACGCGCATGCGCGACAGCGTCGAGGCGCCGCCGGGGAGCTTCCTCTACGGAAACGCGGACGAGGGCGGCTTCTTCCGCCCCCTCCACGGCGAGGACGAGCTGCGCGAGCTGGCGGCCAACCTCCGACAGCTGCGCCCGGCCGAGCGCATGGGACTGGTCGGCCACCAATGGGCGGCCGTGCGCGCGGGACACGCGGGAATCGAGGGCTGGCTGGATCTGGCCACTTCGTTCGGCGCCGAGACCGATCCCGACGTCCTCGTGCAGCTGCGCGGCCCGCTCGCCTTCATCGACGACCAGCTGGCTCGCGACGACCAGCGCCAGCCCTTCCGCGATCGCGTGATCGAGACGTTCGGCGACCAGCTCGTCGAGCTGGGCTGGGATCCGGCCGACGGCGAGGACGGCGAGATGCGGCTGCGCCGCGCGGCGGTCATCTCGATCCTCGGCGACGTGGCTGCGTGGGAGCCGGTGACGGCCGCGGCCGAGAAGCGCTTCGCCGCCTGGCTCGAGGATCGCAGCGTCCTGGACGCAAACCTGGCGGACAGCGTCGTCTCCCTCGCGGCGCGTAGCGCCGACGAGTCGCGCTACGCGGCGCTCCTCGACGCGATGGAGAAAGCGGAGACGCCCCAGGAGCGGCGCCGCTTCCTGCTCGCGCTGGGCTCGGTGGGTCGCCCGGGCCTCGCCGACCGTACCCTCAAGCTGGCGCTGAGCGACGCCGTACCGACCCAGGACGTGGCCTTCGTCTACGTGCGCCTGCTCCAGAACCGGGCTGCGCGCGACCGCACCTGGGCCTTCCTGCGCCGGCGCTGGAAGGCGGTCCGCAAGCGGCTGACTCCCGCCCTCGTCACCCGCCTGATCGACGCCACGCCGGCCCTCGGCACCGCCCAGGCACGGCGCGAAGTCAAGGCGCACTTCGAGGCGAATCCCGTCTCCACCGGAGAGCGCGCGGTGCGCCAGGCCCTCGAGCGCTTCTCCCTCGATGCCGCGCTGCGCAAGCGCGCGCGGCCGGCTCTCGACGCGTGGCTTCGCTCGAAGACCTGAGCCGGGAGCTCCTGCGCATCGACGGCCGAGGGTACAAGGCCTACAAGGACATCGCGGGCCGCTGGACCGAGGACGAGCTCGTCCTCTCGATCGACCACGTGCAGAGCGATCCTTTCGCGGCCCCTTCGCGGGTCCGGCTGCGCCTCCCGAACCGCTGGCCGACGGACCTCTGGTCGACGCGTACGCGTCGCATCGCGCTCGAGGACTTCGTCGCGCGTCGCGTTGCGCGGGCGATCCGACGCGAGGCGGCCGGCCGACGCGGCTCGGGCAAGAGCGGACGCGTCGCCATCGACGCCGGCGGACAGGAGGTGCTCGAGCGCACCGCCCTGGCGATCGACGGCGAGGGGGCGGAGGCGCGGCTCGAGGTGGGACTGCCCGCAGCGGGTCGCCGCATCCTGGGCCGAGAGGCCGAGGCCGTCCTCTGCGACGAGCTCCCGCGCATCGCCGCGAGCCTGCTTCCCGGCGAAGAGGAGGAAGCCACCGCATTCGTCGAGAGCGTGGAGAACCACGAGACCCTGCGTGACCAGCTCCGCGCGCGCGGGCTGGTCGCCTTCGTCGCCGACGGCGCGATCCTCCCCCGCGAGAGCGGAGTCTCCGAGCGTCCGCTGCGCGGCGCGGTGGCGTTCCGCACGCCCGAGGCTCTGCGCGTGGAGCTCGCCGTCCCGAATCCGCCGTACCGGATCGCGGGCATGGGCGTCCCGACCGGCGTCACGCTCGTCGTCGGAGGCGGCTATCACGGCAAGTCCACTCTGCTGCGCGCGCTCCAGCGCGCAGTTCATCCACATGTGCCCGGCGACGGACGCGAAGCGGTGGCGACCGATCCCGACGCGGTGAAGGTGCGTGCCGAAGACGGGCGCCGGGTCGAGCGGGTGGACATCAGCCCGTTCATCGGCGAGCTGCCCGGCGGCCGCGACACGCGCGCGTTCTCGAGCGACGACGCCAGCGGAAGCACCAGCCAGGCCGCTGCCATCGTCGAGGCGATCGAGGCCGGCGCGCGCGCGCTCCTGCTGGACGAGGACACCTGCGCCACCAACTTCATGATCCGCGATGCCCGCATGCAGGCCCTGGTCGCCCGCGAAGACGAGCCCATCACCCCGTTCGTCGACCGGGTGCGCGAGCTCTGGGAGTCCCTCGCCGTCTCGACGATCCTGGTCATGGGTGGGAGCGGCGACTACTTCGAGGCGGCGGACACGGTGATCGCGATGCGCGGATGGGAGCCCGACCTGGTCACCGAGCGAGCCCGCGAGATCGCCGGTGCCCGCGACACCGGACGCCGACGCGAGGTGGCGAGCCCCCTCGCCGCCCCGCGACGACGCTGCCCCGATCCCCGCAGCCTGGATCCCTCCCGCGGCCGCCGCGACGTGAAGATCGACACCCGCTCGGTCTCCGAGATCGGGTTCGGAGCCGAGCGTCTCGACCTGCGCGCCGTGGAGCAGCTCGTCGACCGCAGCCAGACCCGCGCGGTGGGTCGCGCGCTGCTGGCGCTGCGCGAACGGCATCTGGGCGCCGCCGCGACGCTCGCCGATGCACTCGACGCCCTGGAGGCCCAGCTCGACGCAGACGGACTCGAGTCGCTGTCGCGCCACTGGATGGACCTCGCCCGCCCGCGCCGCCACGAGGTGGCGGCCGCGCTGAACCGGCTCAGGAGCCTGCGCGTCTCCTGAGGGCGACGCTGCAGAGCGCCGCCGCGCCCGCCGTGAGGATCGCGGCAGCCCGCCCAGGCTCGTGACCACGATCGCGGCGGTGCCGGTGGTCCAGGCCAACGTTCCGGCGCCGGCCCCGGGTGGCGCCGCGAGAGAAAGCCCGAGCACTGCGACGAAGGCTGCGAAGGCCAGCACGGATCGCTGCCCCGGGCTCGCCGGCCCCGCCGGGTCGGTGCGGTCCATCGATCTCCCCGCCCTTCGCTCCCCCCGCGGACACCCGAAGGGGACCTACGGTGGCCGACGGCGTCTAGCCGACTTCCGGGAGTCCGCTCGAGGGCACCTAGCCGACGTCCGGGAGCCCGCCCGAGGGTACCTAGCCGACGTCCGGGAGTCCGTTGAACGCCGCGGCCACGAGCTGGGCCTGCTCTTCGCGGTGCAGCCGGCCGCTTCCGGTGGCCGGGCTGGCCGACTCCTTGCGGCCCGCATAGGCGAGCTTCTGCCCGGAGCCCAGAGCGGCCTGGAGCCGCTCGCGCACGAAGGTCCAGGCGCCCATGTTCGCGGGCTCCTCCTGACACCACACCACGCGCTCTGCGTTCCGGTACCGGGCCAGGGTCGCGGCCAGCTCAGCGCCGGGCCACGGGTAGAGCTGCTCGACACGCACCACCGACACCCCACCGGTGTCGGAGGCGCTCCAGCGCCTCTCGCGCTCGGCGAGAATGTCGTAGTAGACCTTCCCGCAGCAGAGGATGACGCGCTCCGCGGCATCCGGATCCTGCGACACGATCGGATCGTCGAAGATCTCGAGGAAGCGGCCCTCGGCCAGCTCGCGCGGCTTGGACACGGCGCGCTTGTGACGCAACAGGCTCTTCGGGGTGAAGATCACGAGCGGGGCGCGGAACTCGCGGCGCATCTGGCGGCGCAGCACGTGGAAGTACTGCCCCGGCGTCGTGCAGTTGACGACCTGCATCCCGTCCTCTGCGCAGAGCTGCAGGAAGCGCTCCATGCGCGCGCTCGAGTGCTCCGGACCCTGCCCCTCGAAGCCGTGGGGCAGCAGCATCACCAGCCCGCTCATGCGCTGCCACTTGGTGTGGGCGCACGAGATGAACTGATCGATGATGATCTGGGCGCCGTTCACGAAGTCGCCGAACTGGGCCTCCCACAGGGTGAGCGTGGTCGGGTCCGCCAGGCTGTAGCCGTACTCGAAGCCCAGCACCGCCACTTCGGACAGGATGCTGTCGTACACCTCGAAGCGCGCCTGATTGTCCGAGAGATGATCGAGAGGGGCGTACTCCTCGGACGTCTTCTGGTCGACGAGCGCGGCATGGCGCTGGCTGAAGGTACCGCGAGTCGAGTCCTGGCCCGAGAGGCGCACCGGCGTGCCCTCGAGGAGGAGCGAGCCGAACGCCAGCGCCTCTCCGGTGGCCCAGTCGATGTCACCGTCCTCGCCGATCACCTTGCGGCGCCTCTCGAGGAAGGGCTGGAGCTTGGGATGCACCTGGAACTCGGCGGGCACGCTCGCGATGCCCTCGCAGATGTGGGCGAGGATGTCGATGCCCACTCCGGTGGGCTCCTCGTCTTCGGGCGCCGTGCGCGAGAAGCCCGTCCAGGGCCCGCGCGGATCGTAGGGCTCGTCGGGGCCCGGCGGGTTCGTGTCGATGATCTCCAGGGCCTGGTCCAGCTGGGAGCGCAGGTCCTCCTCCATCTCGCGTGCCCGGGCGGCGTCGAGGACGCCCTCCCGGATCAGACGGTCGGTGTAGACCTTCCGGGCCGACGGGCGGCCGCGGATCTTCTCGTAGAGGAGCGGCTGGGTGAAGCTCGGGTCGTCGCCCTCGTTGTGGCCGTGCCTGCGGTAGCAGACCATGTCGATCACCACGTCGGTATGGAAGCGCTGACGGAACTGGAGAGCCAGCTCCACGCAGTGCAGCACGGCCTCCGGATCGTCGCCGTTCACATGGAAGATCGGCACCTGGATCATCTTGGCGACGTCGGTGCAGTACAGGGTCGAGCGCGCCTCCGACGGATTGGTCGTGAAGCCGATCTGGTTGTTCACCACCACGTGAACGGTCCCGCCGGTGGAGTAGCCGGCCACCTGCGAGAGGTTGAGCGTCTCGGGCACGATCCCCTGGCCTGCGAAGGCGGCGTCGCCGTGGATCAGGATCGGAATGATCGTCGCGCCATCGCTGTCGCCCATGCGCACCTGCTTCGCCCGCGTACGCCCCTCGACGACCGGATTGACGGCTTCCAGGTGGGAGGGGTTGGCGGTCAGGGTCAGGTGGACCTTGTGGCCCGAGCGCGTGCGCCGATCGCTCGAGAAGCCCTTGTGGTACTTCACGTCACCCGAGCCGAAG
Organism: Myxococcota bacterium; assembly: GCA_028278065.1. Taxonomy (GTDB): domain Bacteria; phylum Myxococcota_A; class UBA9160; order UBA9160; family JAFDET01; genus JAFDET01. Next base: position 2,639 of record JANQFA010000132.1, on the reverse strand, counting down.
GGCACCTCGATGTCCTCGATGTCCTCGAACTCGGAGAACATGCTCTCGAGGGACTTGCCCATGATGTTGGAGAGCACGTTCAGGCGACCCCGGTGAGCCATCCCCAGCACGAACTCGCGGGCGCCGTTGGCCCCGCCCTCCTCCACGAGATGGTCGAGGAGCGGGATCAGGGTCTCGGCGCCTTCGAGCGAGAAGCGCTTCTGCCCCAGGAACTTCGTGTGGAGGAAGTTCTCGAAGAGCTCGGCGGCCGAGAGCTTCTCGAGGATGCGCAGGCGCTCCTCCGGGGTCAGGTCGGGGGTGTTCTCGTCCTCCTCCATCAGATCCTGGAGCCAGCGACGGCAGCCCGGATCCTGCACGTGCGTGAACTCGACGCCGATCTTCTCGCAGTAGGTGCGGCGCAGACGCCCGAGGATGTCGCCCAGGCTCTGCATGGTGTCGCCCGGCAGGTCGCCGGACATGTAGAGCTTCTCGAGGTCCTCGTTCCCGAACCCGTAGTTCGCCGGGTCGAGCTCGGCGAAGTAGGTCGGCTGCCCGCCGAGGGGATCGATGTCCGCGATGCGGTGGCCGCGCGCCCGGTAGGCGTGGATCATGCGCAGCACGCGGGCGTGCTTCTGCGCCTCCGCCGGCTCGATCTGCACGGAGACGGCCGGCTCGATCTGCACGGAGACGGCCGGCTCGATCTGCGCGGAGACCGCCGGTACGGCGGTGGCTGGAGTGACCGGCGTGCCGGCCTCGAGAGGCCGGGGTGCAGCGGCGCCGTTGTCGAAGCGGCGGCTCCAGTCCGGATGGACCGAGCCGGGATCCACCTCGTAGCGGTGGTGGATCTCGTCCACCACGGCCGCGTTGATGCCGAATTCCTCCAGGTCGTCCGGCGAGGACGATCGCGACCCGCCCGCCATGCTCTTCAGACTCCCCTTCGCGCCGCAGCGCCCGCCCGATGCCTCAGCAAGTCTTCGGTCGCCTTCGCCCCGGCCTCAACACCCGTCGTCTTCCGACGTCGCGCGAGTGGCCCGAGCCGCACCGAGGGCCCGGGACGACTGGACCCGGGCACGTCGGCAGAGACCGAGACGCGCGAGCCGATGCGCCACTCGACTTCCGGTGCCGACGCACCCGGGCCCCCGAATACTCGCATCCCTCGCGGGTGTCCGGAAGTCCCCCTCGACTCGGGGCGCGGGGCCTCCTGCGGTAATCTGCTCGGCCACAGGAGGTGCCGAATGGACCTGGAAGGCAGGGCTGGCCTGATCACCGGCGGGGGAACCGGCGTAGGCCGGGCCACCGCCCTCGAGCTGGCGCGCCGCGGCTGCGCCGTCGCCGTCAACTACAGCCGCTCCCGCGACGAAGCCGAGGCCACTGCGGCCGAGGCCCGCGACCTGGGCGTGAAGGCCGTCGCGCTCCAGGGCGACGTGGCCGAGGACAGCGCCTGCCGCGACCTGGTGTCCGCGACCGTGCGCGAGCTGGGCCGCCTGGACGTCCTGGTGCAGAGCGCCGGCGTCACCGTCTTCGTTCCCCATGCGGATCTGGAGGGCCTCGAGGCCGCCGACTGGGAGCGGCTGATGGCCGTGAACGTGCTCGGCGCCTTCCAGTGCGCCCGCGCGGCGCGGGGCCCCATGGAGGAGGCGGGCGAGGGGGAGATCGTCAACGTCTCGAGCGTCGCCGGGATCGCCGGGGTGGGGAGCTCGCTCCCGTACTGCGCGAGCAAGGCCGCCCTGAACAACCTGACCGTGACCCTGGCGCGCACCCTGGCACCCCGCATCCGGGTCAACGCCGTCGCCCCCGGCTTCATCACGGGTCGCTGGCTGGCCGGTGGCCTGGGGGATGCCTACGAGGCGATCAAGGCGGCGATGGAGCAGAAGGCGCCTCTCGGTCGAGTGTGCGACCCCGAGGACGTCGCCGCGGCCATCCTGGGCCTGGTGGCCGGATCGGATCTGGTCACCGGCCAGATCCTGCCCGTCGACGGGGGGATGCTGATCTCGGGCTGAAGTTGCCGGTTCGCGATGCGCGGCCGCGCGCGCCGGGCCCGAACCGCTTCATGTTTGCTCCGGGACGACCGATGAAGGGGTCGGAGAACCGCATCCTGGAGGGACCACCATGCTCCGCTTCCGAAGCCTCACCGCTGCGCTCGCCGCGGCCGCCCTGGTTGTGGGCCTGGCCGGTCCGGCGTCCGCCAGCCGCCTGGACAACATCGACTCGGGCAGCGTGCCCTGGGCCTTCGACCTGGTGCTGATGCGCCCGCTCGGGCTGGTCGCCACGGCCGCCGGCGCGGTCGCCTTCGTGCCCGCCGGTGCGGTGACCGCGATCTTCCACCGCGAGAGCGTTCCCGAGGTCTTCAACAACCTCGTGCGCGGGCCCTACGAGTTCACGTTCAAGGACCCGCTCGGAACCCACCCCGAAGAGCGGGACTTCTGACGCCACAGCGGCAACGTTCAGGAAGGGCCGAGAAGCGGCCAAAGGCCGGCTCTCCAGGCCCCCTGCGCGCAGCGCTCCGCGCTCGATCCGCGGATCCCGATGCCGAAAGGTTGTGTTTCGAGGAATGGACCCGGCTCGCTGGAAGCCCTGGCGTCCATTCCGTTTCTAGCCCGCGTAGGTGAGTGCATGCGGGGCGGGGCTTCCGAGCGGCCTCGTTCGGAGTCGGCGCTCGT